>PLNO01000160.1 GCA_003141795.1 Spirochaetaceae bacterium
TCCAGGAAGGTGCCAAGTACCTTGAAAAGGAGTTCGGCGGGCGCGGGATCCTGCTGGGCGGGGTTCCCGGGGTGCAGCGGGGCAAGGTCGCCGTCCTCGGCGGCGGGATCGTCGGCACCAACGCATGCAAGATCGCGGTGGGGATCGGAGCCAACGTCACGGTGCTGGACATCAACGCAAAGCGCCTGGCGTACCTCGACGACATCTTCGGGAGCTCCATCACGACGCTCTACGCCACGGAGGCCAACATCGAGCAGGTCCTTCGCGAATCGGACATCGTGATCGGCGCCGTGCTCGTCGCGGGAGAAACAGCCCCGCGGCTCATCACCCGCCAGCACCTGTCTATCATGCAGCACGGAGCTGTGATCGTGGACGTGGCCATCGACCAGGGCGGATGCGCGGAAACCTCACGGCCGACCACCCACGACGACCCGATCTACATCATCGACAACGTGGTGCACTACTGCGTGGCCAACATGCCCGGCGCGGTCGCCCGCTCCTCCACCATCGCCCTCACGAGCGTCACCCTTCAGTACGGCCTCATGATCGCCAATCAGGGCCTGAAGGCCGCTGCGCAGGCGAATGACGCCCTGAAGCGCGGTATCAACACGTTCGACGGAAAGTGCGTTCATCCGGGGGTCGCGAAGAGCTGCGGTTTCCCCTACACAGAGTACAAATAGGTATTGCGGTCCGCACCCATATACTATACATTTGTATAGTATATGGGTGCACACTATCTCTTCTTCAGATCACACTACTCCCTCCTCCGCGGGTGTCTCTCTCCACAGGAGATCTGCCATTTCGCCGCCCAGCAGGGGATTTCAACCGTCGGCATGGCGGACGTCAACAATTTTTACGGCCTGATCGATTTCCTGTGTGCCGCCGAGCGTGAAGGCGTCCGGCCCGTTGCCGGGGTCACGGTGGAGAAGGGGGGACGGAGCCTCCTCACCGCCTGCGTGATGAACCGCCGGGGCTACAGCAGGATCTGCGCGGTCCTGACGGAGCTCCTGACCGACACGACAGGCGCCTACGACCCCGTGGCTGACTTCCAGGAGAAGGGCTGGGAGGGTCTCTCCCTCCTCTCCCCCCACCCCGACGTCGTCGACCGCCTTGCCGTCCGGGAGAGGCGCGGCCTGTACGTCCAGCTCCGCTACGGACAGCCCTTTTCGTGGCTGGCGGGGTTCGCCCGTGACCGCGGCCTGCCTGTGGCAGCGCTGCAGGACACCGCGTTCCATGACGAGCCGGGGCAGCGCCTGTACCCGCTGCTGCGCGCCATCGACCTGAACACCACGCTGGATCATCTCCCGCAGTCGGAGCTGCCGGAGGCGCGCCACATGTTCGCACACCCCGCCGCCGTGGAGAGGTTCTTCTCCGCCGTACCTGAGGCGCTTGCCGCCACGGAACGGATCGCCCGTGAGTCCGACACTGAGGGGATCCGCAGCCGCCACTACGTCTTTCCGTCCTTCGACGGCCTCTCGGAGGAGGACACGTTCCGCCAGCTGCTCAGCTACTGTGAACAGGGCGTGCAGAGGCGCTACGGTGCCATGCGTCCCGACATCCGCGAACGGCTGGACTACGAGCTCGCCATCATCCGGGAGAAGGGCTTTGCCGCGTATTTCCTCGTCGTGCGCGACATCGTGCAGCAATGCCCGCGCACCTGCGGACGGGGGAGCGCTGCCTCCAGCATCGTCTCCTACCTCCTGGGCATAACGCACGTGGACCCGCTGCGCTACACGCTGTTCTTCGAGCGCTTCCTCAACAGCGGACGGGAGGACCCCCCGGACATCGACGTGGACTTCCCCTGGGACGAGCGGGAGAAAACGCTCGCCTACGTTTTCAACAAGTACGCGGGGCACGCCGCCATGGTGGCAAACCACGTCACCTTCGGCCCGCGCTCCGCCATCCGCGACCCGGCAAAGGCCATGGGGGTGCCGGAAGAGGAGATCGCCGAAATGGTACGGGCCTTCCGCCAGGCCCGCTACGACGACATCCCCCCGGCCGTCCATGAGGCTGCCGTGCGCCTCCGCGGCGTCCCCCGCAACCTCGGCACGCATTGCGGCGGCGTGGTCATCACGCCCGGCCCCATCACGGACTACACCCACGTGCAGACCTCGCCGCTGGGCTACCCCGTCATCGCGTGGGAGAAGGACGCCACGGAGGAGGCGGGCCTCGTGAAGATCGACCTGCTGGGAAACCGGTCCCTCGCCGTGCTGCGCGACACCCTCGCCCTCGTGGGGACCAACCACGGGGTGCACCTGGAGTGGGAGAGCTTCGACCCGCTGCAGGACCCTGACACGCGGGACCTCATCGCAAGCGGGAAGACCCTCGGTGTGTTCTACGTGGAGTCCCCGGCCACGCGGCAGCTCCTCACCAAGATGAGGACGGGGGACTACGAGAACCTCGTCATCGCCAGCTCCATCATCCGGCCCGCGGCCAACAAGTACATCCAGACCTTCGTCAAACGACTGCACGGCGCCGCCTACACGCCGATGCATCCGCTCATCGAGTCGACACTCGCTGAGACCTTCGGCGTCATGGTCTACCAGGAGGACGTCTCCCGCGTGGCCATCGCGCTGGCGGGGTTTCCCATCGTGGACGCCGACCGCCTGCGCAAGATCCTCTCCAAGAAGGACAGGGACCTGAAGCTGCCGGATTTCCGCAGCAGGTTTTTCAGCGGCGCCCTGGCCCACGGGATCGCCGAGCCCGTCGCGCAGAAGGTCTGGGACATGATCCTCTCCTTCGACGGCTACTCCTTCTGCAAGGCGCACAGCGCCTCCTACGCGCAGGTCTCCTACCGCGTGGCCTACCTCAAGCGGTTCTACCCGCTTGAGTTCATCACCGCGGTCATCAACAACGGGGGCGGCTTCTACGGCCGCCAGACCTACGTGGACGAGTGCCGGCGGATGGGCTTTCCCGTGCTGCCCCCCGACGTGAACAGGAGCCGCTGGGAGTACACGGCGGAAACCGGCGCCCTTCGCGTGGGCCTCTCCCAGATCAAGGACGCGCGTGTTGAGGTCGTACGAGGCATCATCGACGAGCGTGACGCCGCGGGGCCCTACCGCGGGTTCCAGGACTTCCTCCGCCGCACGCAGTGCCGTTTTGAGGACACGCGCGTGCTCATCCTGTCGGGAGCGCTCGACTCCGTCGCCGACGGCTGCACCCGGCCGCAGCTCTTCTTCCTCTGGCAGAGCGCGCAGAAGGAGGCGGGCTTCGGCTTCCTCCCCCCCGTTCCTCCGCTGATCGGGGATTACCCCCCGGCGGTGAAGCTTACCGACGAGGTGAAAACGCTGGGGATCGTCGTCTCACAGAACCCGCTGGCCCTCTTCCGCCCCCGGATCGAAAACATCGTGAAGCGCCACGGCCTTGCACCGTTCATNNCTCGCCGGAGTCCTCGTCACCGGCAAGGAGGTCTCCACGAAGAAGCGGGAGCCGATGATCTTCGTGAGCTTCGAGGACGAGCAGGCGATATTCGAGACGGTGCTTTTTCCCGACGCTTACGGGCGGTTCTACGCGCAGCTTGACGACGGGTGGGCCTTCCTCATCTTCGGGAGGGTGGAGGACGACCTCGGCGCCGTGGCCATCAGCGTGGAGAGGCTGGTGACCATATCACGGAGATCGGGGAGCACGGAGAGCAGTCGGAGCGCGGGACAGGAGGCCGTTGCGCCGGAGCGGCCCCCGCTCTTCGTGTGGGGGAGGCATTTGCCGGCGCTCGTCGGGAGCGCCCCCGGGGAGTGACGCACACGCCGCGCGCGGCGTATGATCGCAGACGATGCCCTTCCTGCCCGCACTCCCCTCTGACCTTGCTGCCAGCGGCCTGAAGCCGGGAGACCTGGATGCGATCTTCGTCACGGGGGACTCATACGTGGATCACGCCTCCTTCGGCGCCGCCCTCCTAGGGCGCCTTCTGGAGTCGGAGGGCTGGCGCGTGGGGATCATCGCCCGGCCCGATCCGGATGACGTGGAGGCATTCCGCCTTCTCGGACGGCCGCGCCTCGCCTTTCTCGTCACCTCGGGAGCGCTGGACTCCATGGTCTCCTCCTACACGGCCAACCGCAAACCCCGCTCTGAGGATGACTACGCGCCGGGCGGAAGGGCCGAGCTCTGCCTGCGCGGAGACGGGACGATCGGGAAGGGGAGTGCCGGCCGGGCGCAGGCCCGACCCGATCGCGCCGTCATTGCCTATACGGCGAAATGCCGCGAAGCTTACAAAGGCGTCCCTGTCGTGATCGGCGGCGTGGAAGCCTCATTGCGCGCACTTTCCCATTACGATTACTGGTCCGACAAGGTGAGACGCTCGATGCTTCTCGACTCCAAGGCCGACCTTCTCGTGCACGGGATGGGGGAACGCGCGCTGGGCGATATCATGCGGCGCCTTGCCGCCGGGGAGCCTGTTGGGACGCTCCATGGCATCCCCGGCACGGCGTGGCGATCGTCGCAGGATCCGCGCCTCACGCCGGGCTCCTTTGTCCTGCTGCCGTCGTACGAAGAGACCGCGGCGGACAAGGCGGCCTTCCTTCAGGCGACCCGCCTGCGCTACGACAACGTCGATCCGCACGATGCCAGGGCTCTCGTCCAGCGCGCTGAGGCTCGGTACGTGGTCCTGGAGCCGCCGGCTTCCTGCCTTTCCCGTGCCGAGCTCGACCGAATCCATGAGCTTCCCTACGAACGGGCGTGGCACCCGATGTATGACGCCTTCAAAGGCGTTCCCGCCTTTTCGGAGGTGAAGTTCTCTCTGCTCTCCAACCGTGGCTGTTTCGGCGGCTGCGCCTTCTGCTCCATCACGCTGCACCAGGGAAAGGCCATCGCATCGCGAAGCCGTGAGTCCCTTCTCCATGAGGCCGTGATCCTGACGAAGCTGCCGGGCTTCAAGGGCTACATCCACGACCTGGGAGGCCCGGTGGCGGATTTCCGCGCCTCCGCCTGCAGCAAGACCGACGAGCGCGGCTCCTGCCACGACCGCCTCTGCCTATCGCCGAAGCCTTGCCCGAACCTCGAGGTCGACCACAGCGATTATCTCGCCATCCTCAGGGCACTCCGCACCCTCCCCGGCGTGAAGAAGGTCTTCATCCGGTCCGGCATCCGTTTCGACTACCTCATGCTGGACCGTGACAGGACATTTTTCCGTGAGCTCATAGAGCACCACGTTTCCGGCCAGCTGAAGGTGGCACCCGAGCATGTTTCGGATTCCGTGCTGAAGCTCATGGGCAAGCCGGGGAACGGCGTCTATGAGGCGTTCGCGCGGCGGTTCAAGGAGCTCAATCGCGAGCTTGGCCTCGACCAGTATCTCATACCCTATTTCATCTCTTCACACCCCGGCGCGGGGTTGGCGGAAGCAATCGAGCTCGCCGAGTACCTGCGCGACTCGGGCTTCGTGCCTGACCAGGTCCAGGATTTCTACCCGACGCCGGGCACGCTTGCCACGGCGATGTACTGGACGGGCATGGATCCCGAGACCGGGAACAACGTCCATGTCGCGCGCGGCGAGCGGGAGCGTGCCATGCAGCGCGCCCTCTTGCAATACAAGAAGCCGGAGAACCGCGCCTTGGTCGTGGAGGCGCTGCTTGCTGCCGGCCGGCGCGACCTGATCGGCTCGGGACCGCGATGCCTCGTACGGGGCTGAAGGCACGTGTAGCGTCCAACATTGACACGGTTCGTGGCGGCGTCTATTCTGGTGAAACTCATTCTCCAGGGCGGCTAGCTCAGCTGGTTAGAGCGATTGGTTTACACCCAATAGGTCGGGGGTCCGAATCCCTCGCCGCCCAAATTTTGATTTATTAATATGAGGCTTTTTCCGAAAGCAAGCCTCACTTTTGGAATGATCATTCCAAATTGCTGATACCTGCGGAAAGTCCAAAATGCGGACGATGGATGGTCATGAAAGACGAAAGTTGTGGCATGGGCGCGGTGGATCCGGGACTGCACGACGCGTTGCCCAATGCCTCCTTCATCGGATTCACGGGGGCCCCGATTGAGAAGGTGGACGCAAACACCCGTCAGGTTTTTGGTGAATACATATCGATTTATGACATCCAGAGGGCTGTCTCCGATGGGGCAACGGTACCTATCTACTACGAGGGGCGTCTTGCAAAGCTCGAGCTGAAGGAATCGGAACGGCCGCGCATCGACCCTCAATTCGAGGAAGTGACCGAGAGGGAAGAGGTCGATCGCAAGGAAAAGTTGAAAAGCCAGTGGTCACGGTTGGAAGCCCTTGTTGGAGCGGAGAACCGGCTGAAACTGATTGCGCGCGACATCGTCAAGCACTACGAGGAACGCAATGAGGTCATGGAGGGCAAGGCCATGATCGTGTGCATGAGCCGCCGCATCTGCGTCGGGCTGTTCAACGAGATTACGGCCCTGCGGCCGCAGTGGAAGCAGGAGTCGGATGAACAGGGTGGGATCAAGGTCGTGATGACCGGCTCTGCCTCGGATCCCCTGGATTGGCAGAGGCACATACGGAACAAGACGCGTCGGGAGGCGCTTGCCAAGAGGTTCCGGGATCCGAAGGGCCCGTTCAACATCGTGATCGTGCGGGACATGTGGTTGACGCGGTTCGATGCGCCGAGCCTTCACACGATGTACGTGGACAAGCCCATGCGGGGCCACGGCCTGATGCAGGCCATCGCGCGGGTGAACAGGGTTTTCCGCGACAAGTCGGGCGGGCTCATCGTTGACTACATCGGGCTTGCCGAAGAGCTGAAACAGGCCATGTCCACGTACACGGAGAGCGGGGGAACCGGAAAGACTGCAATCGATCAGGCGGAGGCTGTGGCGGTCATGCTCGAGAAGTTCGGGGTGTGCCTCGGGCTGTTCCAGGCGGTGAGCTCCGACACGGTGATGGACGTCTTTGCCATGGCCGGCTTGAAGAAGCCCGACATTTCGATTCTCTCGGAGCAGTTCCTCGCGGAGGTGCGGGGAATGCCGCAGAAGCTGCTGTCGGGAGAGATCAGGACGAGGTTCAAAAGGAACGTTGTCGTGGCGCGATCCTTTGCGGAGATGCTTGAAAGCGCGCTGAGGAAGTACAAGAACCGGGCCATCGAGACGGCGCAGGTGATCGAAGAACTGATTGCCCTGGCCAGGGAGATGAATGCGGCCGGCAACAGGGGTGTCGATCTCGGGCTCAACGAGGACAAGCTTGCCTTTTACGATGCACTGGAGACGAACGACAGCGCAGTGAAAGTGCTCGGTGAGCCGACGCTGAAAAAGATCGCCCGTGAGCTTGTGGTCAATGTCCGCAAGAACGTCTCGATCGACTGGACCGTGCGTGAGAATGTCAGAGCGCAGTTGCGGGTCCAGGTGAAACGCATTCTCCGCAAGTACGGGTACCCGCCGGACAAGCAGGAGAAGGCCACCGAGACGGTGCTGGAGCAGGCGGCTGTTTTGTCGGAGGAGTGGGCCGTAGCGTGACCATCGTTAATCGAGTCCGGGACCGGGATGTTTCACGTGACTCGTACTTGCGATTCTATTTGCATCCTTACACCCAATAGGTCGGGGGTCTGAATCCCTCGCCGCCCTCTTCCCCTATAGCCTTGGCACTACCTTCGGTGTTTTTTGGCGGCAAGAATGTGTTTGCAGAGGCGCAGGGGACAGGCTCGATAGCCGCACGGACTTTCCATGAATGCAACTCGACTGCGTGGAGCCCACAGTAACGAAAGCGCATTTGATCTATAGTTTGAACGGGGAGGACTGGAAAAGGTATGGGTGTCGGGTTGGCCGACCGGCTCGGCAAGGCTTTCTCTGTCGTGGCGTTGCGCTCCCGCCGCGTAAGGGTTATCGCGCTCGTCGGGAAGAGCGGATCGGGAAAGAGCTTTCATGCCCGTCTCATGGCCGAAGAGAGGGAAATCGACATCGTCATCGACGATGGTCTTGTCATCGACAGAGGCACGATCCTGACAGGCCATTGGGCAAAAAAAGAACAGTTACTAATGGTCGCCGTGCGTAAGGCGCTCTTTGCAGAACAGGAGAACGCGCGCGAAGCGCGAAAGGCCTTGCGACATGTCCCCTTCCGCAGGGTATTGATCGTGGCTACCTCTCAACGACTCGCTGAAAAGATCGCGGGAAACCTTTGGTTACCGGCCCCGATGGAGTTCATCCCTGTCGAGGGCGTCGCGACACGCGGGGAAATCCGGACGGCACTCCGCCGCAGGGGGCGGCACGGCATGCATTCCTCCCCCGTGCCCGAGGTTCGTGTCCGCAGGAATCTGCTCTCCGCAATTCGACTGCTCCTCCGTGGCGGCGGGGCGCGCAAACGAAGGCTGCGGATCGTCGGCCCCGCCGCCGAGGCCGGGAGCTCGACCGTCATCAGCGAATCGGCAGTGACTCAGACTGTTGTACGTTGCGTTGAAAAGTTCGACACACGCATCCACGTCCAGAAGGTCTCACTCCTGGAAACTGGAGGCATGACAACCATCGAACTGTCATTGACCGTTCCCCGTCATCGGCAGGGTTCAGGTCGGATGCACGACTTGAGTGACTTCATCATGCACGGTTTGGAAAAACAATTAGGAATCATTGTTCGTGAAGTCAAACTGACAGTCGCCGAAGCGCCCTTCAGCAACTGATTGCTCCAGGCACGCAATGTTCGGTAGAGCACAGAACTCATCATTCGCCGAGGCATACCATAGATCAGGGCAGAGAGTGACGATGATCGTCCCTGCGCGTCCGTCAGGAAACGGGAGCTTCCACGGATCGGATCACGTGCGTCGCATTCTGCATGAAGGCCATAACCTCGTGAACGATACCATCGAAGGAAAAACATGACAGGTCAGAAGAAGTCGGGCGTGAATGTCGAGTACCTGATGGGCATGCTGGCGAGCGCTGACGGCATGATCCGCATGCAGGCAAGGAAATCGTTGGTCGGCATGGGGAAAGCTTCGGTTCCAGCCCTCATACAGGCACTGCAACCTGTCCAGCCGGATCAAGTCCGTTGGGAGGCAGCCAAATCACTCGGTGCAATCGGTGATGTCAGATCGATACCAGCGCTGGTACGGGCGCTCGAGGACAATGATAGCGATGTCGCGTGGCTGGCTGCTGAAGCGCTCCGAAGGTTCAAGAAGGCTGCCTGGCCGCCTCTGTTTCGTTTCTTGATCACCGATGGATCGGAATCCGCCAGATTGCGCCAATCGGCGTATTACGTCCTGCAGAATCAAGATCAGAAAGGGCTCAATGGCACTTTCGCCGCTCTTTTGAGGGCCCTGAATACCGTTGCGGAACCAGAATCTGCGCCGGTGGCCGCTCACGCAATGCTCGAGATGATGAAGACTCACTCATGAGCTGATAGCCGCTGCCGGAATGCGGGGCAGCTGTTTCAGAAGTCGCTCGGTTTTACTCCTGTTCGCTTAAAACTTCTTCCAATCTTTACAGAGTCTCTCATGGGAGAGTTTCCGAACATACGCGAATACTCCCGGCTGAACTGGGAGGCGCTGTTGTATCCTACCCTGAAGGCTGAGCCCTCGGCTGTTTCATCTTCATCCGTCATCAGGCGCCGCGCCCCCAGCAAACGGAGGCGTTTCTGATACTGAATCGGGCTCATTGACGTCATTTCTTTGAAGTACTTGAAAAATGCGGAACGGGAAAAGCCTTCGTGACTACCTCTGCCACGACGATGGTTGACCCGGATTCGGCGGGTGGTGAGACCACGGAGGACGCACCCCTGACGCAAACCTTCGTTTGGAAAAACCGCATTCGCTGCGAACAGAATGCGGTGCGCCTGAGGGAGGAAGGCATACGGGTGAGCGCGATTCGCTTACCTCCCTATGTCTATGGACGCGGCGGCACTATTTCTTCTCGCCGCGGGCAAAGCGAAAGCGGGTGAAGTTTTCAACGGCAACGGGTCGACCCTCACCTTACGAGAAATGGCCCGCGCGATCGGAACGGCACTTCAAGTCCCCATACGCTCGGTCAGCCGCGAAGAGGCAGAGGCGATATGGGGCAAATTTCTGACCGCGTTTGTTCAATTTGGAAATCGACCGTCGAATAGCAATGCGG
Organism: Spirochaetaceae bacterium; assembly: GCA_003141795.1. Next base: position 9,985 of record PLNO01000160.1, read on the forward strand.
TTTAGGAGCTGGGATGGCAGCCGAAAGGAATAGATATGCTCAGGGATATACAATCAGGATCGTATCGAGAGCTGGTGGAAAAACTGCGGAAGGGGAGAGGAGCATGATTTCCGTTGCCGGGCATTTTTTATCTGGAGAAGCACGTATGCCGGAACGAAAGAACGTTTTCAATCAAGAGCACGGAAAATCCGAGTGAAGTCCCGTCCAAATGAAAGCGGGGCCTCTGCCCCGCTTTTTGAAAATTATCCGACCAATCTATGGCGCGACGATCGCATTCGACTGAAGCGTGACTCCCGACTGCGCGAGGGCCCTTCCATTCATCGTCGCACCCGTCTGCAGGTTGATGGCGGTTTGGCTCAATAGGATCCCTTTGAACTGCGAGGTTGTTCCCAGGGTCGCCTGGCCAGAAAGCTGCCAGACGATGTTCTTTGCCTGTGCTCCGCCACTAAGAGTAATCTTCACCCCATTTCTTACGATGAGGTCCCCCGCTATCTGGAAGATCCATGTGTCGTTGGCACCGCCAGAGATGGTGATATTCCCACCTATGGTAAGGCCGGTCCCCCATGTATAGGTACCAGGAGCGAGTGTTATTGCCCCTATGGTCCCCGCGCCCAAATTGAGGTTTGCACCTGTTCCCGAAGGTCTCCCGGCGGCGTCTGTGTAGGCGGTTTGCATATCGCTTATGGCTGTCGTCAAGGCCGCGGGTGTCGGTGAGGCCATGGAGGCCGCGTACAAGAACCCGGTGACTTGAGCGGAAGTGGCATATCCGATCTTGTCAGTCTGGGAAAAACCGGTGATGAAAGATTCCGCTGCGGGGCTCAATCCGATTTTTCCCGTGATCGCGGAAGGCGGGACATTTGTGATTTCAGTTTTCGCCAAAATCACGTAATTGCCTGAAGTTCGGAGATTCACAGGCGCTGGCCCTGTTCCCGCCGAAGCTGTCGTGAAGCTCCAAAGGTACGCTGCTGCCATCGGATTGGCGCCGATGTCTTTCACGCCCGTAGTGAGCGTCGCGGTATACGGGGTACTGGCAGCCAAATTGCTCGCGGGCGCAAAGGTCACTGTTTTGCTCGCTGCGTCATAGACGATCGTCCCTGTAACGCTGCCCGATATTTGGAAGTTCGACGATGTCATTGTCGTGGCGTCCATTGCCTCGTTAAAAGTCGCAGAGACGGAGCTGTTTATCGCAACCCCACTTTCTGAGCCTGCAGGGGATGTTGAAACCACCGCAGGCTTCATCCATACAGCAAAGAGCGTCATGTCGGAGGTACCCATCGTAAAGGAGTCGCCAGATGCGTAGCTTGTACCGCTATTGCCCGGCTGCGTGTTCCAGCCCGCGAAGGTATAACCTGCATTGACAAGAGTCCCCGTGTTGCCTAGAACAATGACTGTGGCATCCTGAAGATAGGTTTCACTATCGACGGGAATGTTTCCCCCGCCAGTATTTCCATTGCCATTATATATTACCGTGTACTTCGTAGCATTATCCGCTCCTCCGCCGACTGAACAACCTGCAACAGAAAGAATACCTAAGACCGCGATGAGCATGAGATGGCATCTCCTGTACGCACCCTTTTTCATATTTCCATCCTTCCATTCGCACGAATCCGACTTTCACTGTCGAGTGACAAGCCCGTTTCCGGGAAGCCCCCGTGTCCACTTTTTCAACGGGTTTTGAAGCTGCTACCATCTAACAAGGTATGTAGTGAGCTCGGTGTATTCCGTACGGCAACACACAGTGAGGATTGCGATATTTAAGGGCTAAAAGAGGGCTGAGGAAGGTTCATCAACAGGAAATCGAGCCGGCGGCGGGGCGAACTATGGGCCGAACGGCTGAAGCACTCGGGATCGTTGGTCAGTGCAGAGTCGATGCGTGACGGAAGGCTCGACGAGGGAGCGCATATCCCGAGTGAGATGTGTTGGTTGCTGGGGAAAGCGATGCGTTACTCTTCAGGAATGACGAATAGCAGGATTATGTAGGCAAGAATTCCAGGGAACGCAGCAAGGAAGATCGATAGTAGGACATAGAGCACCCGTGCTAGCGTCGGATCCATGCCTATGTACTCGGCTATGCCTGCAACGACACCGCCAATCATGCGGTTCCTGTGGGATCTCCTCAGCGGTCTTTTCACATCAAGCATCATCTGCTCCTTCTGCTTCCATTAAACACCCTGTCGGGACAACCTTGCTACTGCTCACGAGTGCGCGCTCGTCTCCCGGCAAAATGTATTTACCGACCAAGCCGCCATCGAAGTAGTATACTAGTAGCAAGAGGGCTGGTTGGATTTCCGCCGCGATAGTGGAGTCAGGCGGTCAGAGGAGAACGTGATGAAAACGAAAGTGGGCTTGTGGATCGATCACCGGAAAGCGATTGTCGTGGCAGTCACTGAGAAGGGAGAAGAAATTGGATTGATAATTTCAGCGATTGAAAAACAAGCACGCCGTTCGCAAAGCGCGCGGCATGCCGGCCCGTATGAGCCACAGCAGGTTCCGGCGGATGATAGTCGGCAACGAGCCCTTGTCGGACATCTCAACATCTACTACGATGCAGTCATCGCCACTATTCGCGATGCGGAATCCATTCTGATATTCGGTCCCGGTGAGGCAAAAGGCGAGCTGAAGAAGCGCCTAGAAAAAAGCGATCTCGGCGGACGCATCGTCAGTGTTGAAACAGTCGACAAGATGACGGATCGCCAAATTGCAGCGAAAGTCAGACGGCACTTTGCAGCGGAACATTCCGCACTGGAGTGAAAAGACCGCCCGTGAGCTGGTAGTCAAGGTCCGCAAGGACGTCTCGATCGACTGGACCGTGCGTGAGAATGTCGGAGCGCAGCTACTGGTCTCAAGTAAAACGCATTCTGCAGCCGCACACCCAATAGGTCGGGGGTTCGATCCCCTCGCTGCCCCCTTCCCCCACGTGGCGGGAATGTCCCCCGTCCGCACGGAAGCGTTCCGGCAGTTGCCACGCCCCGGGGATTCTCCCCCGGGCTACCGTCCGGTTTTCCGCGGCCGCTTCGTCGGGGCGGCCTTCCTTGTCGCTGGCTTCTTCTGCGGCTGAGCTTCCCTTGTCGACTTCTGCGGAGCGCTCTTCGCCAGCGCTGTCAGGTCGACCACCGAGTCCTCGGTCCCGAAATCATTGGGCATGTATGCGTCGGCTTCCCAGTCGTTGTGCCAGCGACCCTGGTTGTCGTAGTAGCGAAAACGGTACGATCTGCCCGCCTTCAGGAGGAGGGTGGTCACCCACGTGCCGTCGTCCTCCGGTACCAGGGGGGTACCCGACGTGTGCCAGTTGTTGAAGTCCCCGCAGAGGAACAGCTCCACGACCTCATCCATGGGGGGCATGCGGAATGTTACTTCGACATTCCCTCCTGTAGCGACGGTCTTCTTCAGCATCGTGACCCTCCTTGTGGCTTGCGCACCCGTAATCCTGCACCCCTCAGCCCTGACTGCGCAAGATACGGTACAGAGAGGTGAAAAGGGGCGGCGTGGTGGAGGGCAGAAAAAAGAGCGGGGAGTCTCAAAGACGTGCCCGATACCGTGAGGCTCCCTGCAAGAAAAGGGAATAACCATAAAACAACGGTGAGACCGGAAAGCAACCGCCGTGGAGGGCGTGAGTTTCGACATCCGCTCGGGACGCAGACCTCATGGTCGGCCTCTCCGATTCGCTGTTGGATTGATTGGTCCAGACCTATTCGTCGATGTGACGAACGGTATCGCCTGAATCACTCAGGAGGCGTTCCTTTCTCGTCGCGAACAGTATGGCTGCGAAATCCGTATCGCTTGTCGACTCGCCGAAGGGCGTCTCGACCCTTGTCTTCGTTTCCCCGCGAGACAGGGAGCCGTGCCCCAGCGCCCCGAGGCCACGCTCCTCGATGACGGCATCTCTGCAGGCACCGTCCTTCATGAGAACGTGGTTGCGCCTATGGACGGCCAGCATGGCCTCCCGCAGTATCGGAGAGAGGTCCCGTGTGCAACGTATCGTAACGCTGGTCTTCATCTCGGTGCCCGAGTTTCGTACGAAAAGAGCACCTTCCTTGACGTCCTCGGGATCGTCGGGGAGATCAATCGATCAGATAATGAGCAGTGCAAACAATGATTGTCACTAATGTCAATCACGATTTTGATCTAAATTGAATTATTTGTCAGAATACAAGCAAAATAGTGCAATATATACAAGGTTTTTTGATCGATGTAGTATACTACGCCGAATATAGGGTGAGAGGAATTATCAAAGAACAACGCTTTGAAAAGATAAAAGCCGAGCTCGTGAAGCAGGGAAACGTATCCGCGAACGATATGGCCGCGCTTCTGGACGTTTCGTTGGCAACCGTGCGCCGCGATCTTGATGCCTTGGAAACCCCGGGCGTGCTTTGTCGGACTCACGGTGGAGCCAAGGCTGTAGAGGATCAGACAGAGCTCCCCTTCCACTCCAAGACAATGGCTTTCCAGCACGAAAAACGTCGCATTGGAGTCGAAGCGGCCGCTCTCTCTGTTAAGCAGGCCGACGTGGAAGTCGTCGTGGCTGCGCCCTGAGGCGGGCAAGGGGAAAAGGAGTAATGGGCAGGAATCTTTCATCGCGGTACAATGCGTTCGTCAACGCGATCAGCTTCGGAGCCGAATACCAGAAACTGCGACGCCTCCTGAATGCGCGCATTGACAGTCCTGACACGATCGAAGAGCTTCCGCCGTCGCATCCAGCGGGCTTCGTCCGCGAGCTGAAGAAGCGCAGAATCACCATTGCCGAATCGTACCTCGTCATCATCCGGTATCTCGAATCGGAGCGCCATGAGGAGCGGATCCACGCCCTGAGGCTCCTTGAGGAGCAGACGCTCCATGCGAAGAACGTCACCATGCCGCTGAACACCGCGCGCGTACAGATGGCTCTGATGAAGGAAGCGATCAAGAGCCGCGACAACAAACGCCGGCAGCTCGAGCTGCTGTACGATTTCACCGTCTCCTCCTACGGCCAGCCGTCAGTCATCCGTTCGTACCTCGACGAGTTGGGCATAATCGAGCTCCCCGAGACGGGGCAGCGTATCGCCGACATGGACAAGGGGTGGGACCTCCACGTTCACGACAACTCCTCATACGGCCGCAAGACGCCGTCCCAGCTCGTGATCGACGCCTTCATCAAGGGCATCTCGGAGATCACGGTGGCTTTCAATCTGCTCAATGCCCTCGGCAACATCGAGGAAGTGCTCGCCGCCGGGGACATCCTCGGCGTTCGCGTGAACATCGGGGCGGAGTTCAGCGTGTCGACGCAGGGTCACAGGTTCCATTTCATGTTTCTTCTCCCCAGCATCCGCACGAACGCGGAGCTTTCGCGGTTCTTCGATCAGCACGGGAACGAGCTGCGGGTCTTCGTCTACGGCTTGAACAGCAATCAGGAGAGCCGCATCGCCTCCATCCACGCGCTCATCGACAACTTCAACACGGATTACCTTCCGACCTTGAACGGCGGCTACGACGCGGGGAGCGTCTACGCCCTTCCCGCACTGGACCTCGCGGCGGTGGACGAGATCGTCCCGATGGAGAGTCTCAACCGCATGTACCTGGGCGAGCTGCTCTATTCCCATTGGAAGCCGGTGCTGCTGAAAAGAGTTCTCCTGGCAAAGAGCAATCGCAACCATGCCCGCGCTGAGCTGGAGCGGGGCAGCATCTCTCGATGGGACTACGCAAACATCGAGTCGCGCTATGAGAGCCTTCGGGAGACGTACACGCAGCTCAACCCCGAGGAGCTTCGAGCGCAGTATTTCGGCGCTCTGCTGCTCTCCGAGTATCCGACCGTCTTCACCGATTTCCAGAAGGTCTGCCGGCTGCTCAGGGGCACCGGTGGACGCCTCAAGATACTCCACCCCCTCGAGCACGGGCTGGATGCCGCCTACAACGTGATACTGGCCAACGCAGGGTTGATCGATTTCGTGGAAGTCTACAATATGTATGACAGCATCAACCGATCCGTCGACGACATCTTGCGTTTCGCGCGCTTCGTCAACATCCTGAACTGCGGTCGGCCCGAGCCGGTCAAGCCCTTTCTGGCTGGGTACGACATCGAGCTTTCGGATGCCGCTCTCGCCCAGATCGTCACCTCCCTCGTCTCCATGCCGCTCGTCGCCGTGTGCGGAAGCGATTCCACGGGGAGGAGCACCACGATCCCCGGCATGGGGTTCATCTTCCGGTCCCACGTCATTGGCCCGCGTGGGCGGCGGTTCCTGGAAAAGCATTTCACGCTGCCTGAGTTCATCTCCCGGATCATCGCCGGCCGCGGCTCCTACATCGGCCCCGAGGCGGAAGGGCAACCGTACGACACGGTCATCAGCATGGGCAAGTCGACGCACTTCACTCTCAACAAGATCGGGGACGAGACCGAGGTAGCCTCCATTCCGCTGGGCCGGGCCCTGCGTTACCTCAACCCGACCTTGGTCAATCTCCTCCATGTCGGCGCGGGGTTCCTCGTCGCCGCACTTACGATCGGATGGCAGTACGCACTGGTGTGGTTCGGCATCACGGCCCTGCGCCACGTCATCGTGGACCTCATCTCACGGCGCGGCTCCCATGTGCGGGAGTGGAGCATTCGGGAGATCGATTGGCGCAACATCGCCCGTTCCCTTTTTTGGACGGGCATATCAGTTCCCTTCCTGGCCTTCGTGAAGCTGGAGTTCGATCTTCTCTGGCCCCTGACCAAAACAGGTCCTTTGTACCAGTTTACGCAGTTCTTTTGCATCGCCTTCGTGAACGGGCTGTATCTGATGATGCACAATACGTTGCGAGGCTTCGAGAAAGGCGTCGTGGTCGCCAACTTCTTCCGCGCCATCCTCTCATGGCCTTTCGCGAGCCTCTTCGCTCCCCTCGGAGACCTGCTTTTCGTCCCCAGCATCGTCCAGTCCAAACTCTGGTCTGACGTGGTCGGTGGCCTGATCGAAGGATCAGGCAAGTTCATCCGTTCCGTGGGCCTGACGCGCCGCGATCTCTCCGATATCATCCCGCTTTCCTGCTCGGCGGAGGAGAGCGAGCGCTACACGGCTATCTTCGATCTGCTCTACATCTTCGGCCGGGAGCCGCGGGCGCGCAATTCGATGCGTGAGATATTCTTCGGGAAGCGGAACATGCTCGAGCGGATGAACGACGCCGCGCGGCGTCGTGCGGTCAAGCCGCCGCGTCGGGAAGCGGAGTATCGCAGTCTGGTCGCCTGGTTCGACCATATGGGCAACTACCATAAGCTGGCGGATTTCGCGATCGAGCACTACGGTCAGGAATGGGCGCTTATGCTGATCGACCTGCTGGAGCGCCAGTTCTTCCGCTTTCGCCAGTGGCTGTCGCACGCGGGACCGGTGCCGCGCAACGGTTGAAGAGGCCGCATACCCCCTTGGCACTGGTCGTGCCCGACACCGGCGATCGGCGCCGCTTCGGAAATGATAAAACGCGCATCGGCGGTTGCCTGTTCACCGAAGCAGAACTATGTTTATGGCAGGGCGAGCAAGGTACCCGACCGATGGAGGCACACGATGGGACCGATGACGGGCAAGAGCGTGGTGATTACCGGACCCACATCCGGGATCGGAAAAGAAATCGCCACCGAAATGGTCAAGCTTGGAGCGAACGTCGTCCTTGGCTGCCGGGATGCCGCGAAAGGTCGCGCAGTCGCGGTTGAGCTCGATCGAATCGCCGATGGCGCGTCGATCGAGGTCGTCGAGGTGGATCTGGCGGACAACGCATCGATCGAACAGTTCGCGCTCCAGGTCCTGAAAACACACGATCGGCTGGATGTGCTCGTCAACAACGCCGGAGTCAGTCGTGGAGCGCAACCTTGGAACAAGAACGCGGTGGGCATCGAGATCACGTTCGCCACGAACGTGATCGGATATTTCCTGATGACTCGGAGCCTGCTGCCGCGTTTGCGTGAAAGTGTGCCGTCCCGAATCGTCAACATTGCCTCCACATTCGCGAGCGATCTCGACCTGGACGACCTCCAGTTCGAGCGCCGCCTCTACGATGGCATGAAAGCGTACGCACAGTCGAAAGCGTGCGACCGTCTGTTGACGTGGGCTCTGGCTCGCAGGCTCGAGGGCAGCCGGGTGACGGCGAACGCGATGGCACCTGGGCTCATCGTGGATACCGGCCTGTATCGCCATAAACCGACCGACGTCATGAATGGGTTGCGCAAGCGGGGAGGGCGAACTCCCTCTGATGGAGCGGATACGGCCGTATGGCTTGCCAGCAGCCCGGAAATCGAAGGCATTTCGGGAAAATTCTTTGGGGACCGTAAGGAAATCCCTTGCTCATTCAGGAACAGGGATGCTGAAGAGCGGCTCTGGAGCATTTGCGAGAATCTCACGAGGTAGATCCATGTAGCAGCGCGGAAAAGTGCCTGGATCGGGGCTCACGTCTGCCGGGCACTCACTCGATGTTGACTTTGCCTTTTTCCATGGTATACTCATTTTTGCCATAGAGACATGTATTTCCATATAGTTGAATCAAGGAGTTGTCATGGAAAAGGCGCAGAAACTCTTGGAGAAGTATGCACTTCCCGGACGTGATCTCTACGATCTTCCCACTTCGCAGGCGACATTCCCCGACAAGTGCCAGTTCCGCATGGAAGTATCGGGCATCGAATCGGTCGCCGAGCTCGACGCCCTGGCGGACGAGAGCAAGAAGCGGGACATCCCCATCCACAGGGTCATCGCCATCGGGGCCGGCACGCACAGCCTGACCTTCTCGGAGCTGAAGGACCTTGCCCGCATTGCGCGCGCGGCCCATATAGAGCTGATCGTGATTCCAGGGCCGCGCGCCAACTTCGACGTGGGCAGTCACTACCACTCGCCCTGGGGACACGCGTCAGGCGTGCGGCCCCGCGGCGCCGATCAGACGGCATACCTCATCGAGGACGTCCTGCGGTGCCTTGAAGCCGGCCACAGTGGTTTCCTGTTCTATGGAGAGGAAATGACGCAGCTTTTCCACCAGATGCGGCTCAAGGGCGACATCCCCCGGGATACCGTGTTCAAATTGTCCTATACGGCGGGGGTCTCCAACCCCGCGGGAGCCAAGCTCGCTGAAAGCGTCGGGGCTGACAGCATCAACCCCGTCTCGGACCTGACGCTGCCGATGCTCGCGGCCCTTCGTGCGTCCGTGAAGGTCCCGCTGGACATCGTGACGCAGGCGGCCGAGCAGAACATCGGCGCCATCAACAGGTTCTGGGACGGCGCTGAAATCATCCGTGTCTCCGCACCCTGTTATTTCAAGCAGGAGTTCGGGCCCGGCGTGGACGGTGCACGTCTGAAGGTGAAGTATTGCGAGATCATGAAGGAGCTCGTAGGCCGGCTGAATCCGCAGCTGCGCATGTTGGGATGGGGGCCTGCCGACCTCAGGATCCCGGCTGCACAACAGTAGAGAAATGAAGAAGCGCGCCAAGGCGGTCAGACAGACCTCGATCGATGTAGCCTTGAACATGATCGAGCTCTTTTCCGCCGAGAAACGCGAGCTGGGCATTTCGGAAATGTCCGAGCTGCTCGGAAAGAAGGTGAGCACCCTCCACAGGACGGCCACCGTTCTCAAGAACCGCGGCTATATCGAGCAACCGATCAAGCGGGGGAAATACCGACTGGGCCTCAAGGTTTTCGAGCTCGGCTGCGTCTACGAAAACCAGAGCGACGTGATGAAGGAAGCCCAGGTGCGGCTGCAACGGCTCGCTGAGGCCACCTCTGAGACGATCAACCTCGCCGTCCTGGATCAGGGGATGAGGGAGATCGCTTATATATTGAAGATCGACAGCTCGTACGTCGTGAAGACCGACATCCAGATCGGGACGAAGCTTTTTGCCCATTGCACGGCGCTCGGCAAGGTCCTTCTTGCCCACCTCGACCAGCAACTGTTTGACGGCCTCTTCCCGCCGCATTCGGAGCTGCCCACGTATACGCAGAAGTCCATCTCGACCGCCAATGAGCTCCGTGTCGAGCTCGCCCGGATCCGGGAGAAGGGCTTTGCCCTCGACGTGGAGGAGTTCAGGAAAGAGGTCGTCTGCATCGCCATGCCGTATCGAGACATGAACAGGAAGGTGGTCGCCGCCATCAGCGTCACCGGGCCGGCCTACCGCATGACCCCCGCGCGTGTGGAAGAAGTCACCAGGATCATGTTCGACGTTCTCTCTTCGTAGAGGGATCAGCTCTCGGGGACACGGCGACGTCGTAGGACTTCTTCACGAACTTCGGCGTGAAGGCCTGGAACTGGCCGATCAGGTCCGAGACGATCAGGAGCTGTCCGTCGCATCCAGGACCGGCCCCGATGGAGAGGGCGGGAATTGTGAGCGTCTCCTTTCCGCGCGTTACGCGCGGCTCTGCTCGTACCGCTTCACGATCTTTCGGACTTCCTTCTTGACGTCATCGGCCAGGCCCTGCGGCTGATGGTTCTTCAATAGCTCCCGGGCCCTGGTTTGAGCCCTGTCGCGAAGCGTGGTGCTGCCCGCCTCTACCCACCTCTCCTGGATGTTGCGGTCGACGATCGTCGGTGACCAGATTTCTTCCTTGAATCTGTTCAGCGTGAGGTCGGTGGCCAGGAAATCCCCTTCGGGCCCGACTTCATCGATGAGGTCCACGGCGAGTGATTCCTTGTCCAGGGCGAAGCTCTTGAGGAACCGTTTGGTCTCGGAGATCTGCTCGTCGCAGATCGTGAGCTGCTCCAGGGAGGAGGTCATGCCCGAGGCGAGGTAGCCGACATCGTGGATCAGGTTGCCGCCCGCCATGGCCGCGTAGATCAGAGATGTCGCGCTCTCCATGGAGGCCTGTTGATCGGGGATCTGCGAATCGCTGAATCCGCCCGCGTTGAAGACCGGTATCCCGAGGAACTCGCCGAGCTCCTTACGCACGCAGAGGCTCAACATCGTCTCGGGAGCGCTGTAGGAGTAGACAGTCGTGCGCATATCGAGCGTCGTGGGGCCACCGCCGAAGACGAGTGTCGCGCCCTTCTTCACCTGCTGCACGAGAACGAGCGCGGTGAGGTATTCCGCCATGTTCAGGACGAAGCTCCCGCCGAGCGTCACAGGGCTTGCTGCACCGATCGAAGGGGTGGGGGCGTAGAGAACCGGGATGCCCTTCTCCGTGCAGAAGATGAGCTTGTCGAGGGAATGGCCCGCGTGTTTGAGGGGCGAATGGGGCTGCTCGTACAGGATGAAGAACGGGTTCTGGCGGAATTTCGTTTCCCCTCCGCTGACCGCGCAGGCAATCTCGTAGATGGCCTTGAGCCCTTCGAGGTCGGGCGCGGTTGCCGTGATGGGCTTGGTCGAATTGTTGACCATCGCCTCGAAATGGCACGCGTCCGCGGTCTTGGAGGGGACATCGTTTGCCAGCGCGAAGGACATGAGGAAATCGATGTTCGGCAGGGCATCCCCCAGCCGCGCGGCCCGCTCAACGTCGGCGAGGACGCTCGTCCGCCGTTCCCGGGTCTCGAGGTCTATGGTATTCGGGTTGTCCGAGCCGGGGCCGAAGTAGACATTGTCCCCTTCGAGAAGGATCTTCCGCTTTCCCGTTCTATCCGACAGGACCTCCCGCTTTCCCGCCGTGGCGACCGCGTTCTCCACGATGCCCGACGGTATCCGTACGAGGTGGTCATCGACGACGTCGGCGCCCGCCTGCTTCATCAGGGCGATGGCCTGCGGCGAGTAGAGCCGTGCTCCCGTTCTCTCCAGGACTTCCAGCGCGGAATTGTAGATGACTCTCCTCTGTTTGTCCGAGAGCACCCTGAGCTTCGGCCTCTCCCAGTAGCTGAACTGTGCGTTGACGTCCACCTTCATACCTCCTTGAATACGGGCTTCATTCGTTTCAATTCTTCCAGCGGAATGTGGCAGCATATCGAATGGTCATGGTCGCCGTCCGTCATGACGGCGGGCGGCTCGACTGTCTCGCAGATTGCCCCGATTTTTCGCGGGCAGCGCGTGTGGAATCGGCACCCCTTCGGGATGTCGCGCGCGCTGGGGACCGCTCCCCCCAGGTGTATCCGCTCCTGCGTCGCGTCGGTCCGGACAACGGACAGGGAGGAGAGCAGGGCTTCCGTATAGGGGTGGTACGGGGGAGAGAGGACCTTCGCCTTCGGTCCGTATTCGACGATCGTGCCGAGGTACATGACTGCCATGGTGTCGCAGAGGTAGCTGACGACCCCCAGGGCATGGGAGATGAAGAGGTACGTCGTTCCCTTCTGCTTCTGGAGATCCAGCAGAAGGTTGATGATCGATGCCTGGATGGAAACATCGAGGCTCGACGTCGGCTCGTCGCAGAGGATGAGGTCGGGATTGCTCGCGAAGGCGCGTGCGATCGCTATTCGTTGCTTCTGGCCTCCACTTATCTGATCGGGATAGCGATCGAGGAACTCGCACCCCAGGTTGACCGATTCCAGCAGCTCTTCCGCCTTGCGCTCCGCATCCCGCTTGCCGACACCGGTGAGCCTGATGGGTCGCACGATGGCCTGCCGGATGGTCTGGCGCGGGTTCAGCGTCGACCGAGGATCCTGGAACACGACCTGGATGCGGCGCGTCATCTCCCGTCCCCGCTTTCCGATGGGTGCGGAGATGTCCCTGTCATCGAACACCATGCTGCCCCCCGAGGAGGGCTCGAGGCCCGCAATCACGCGCAGAAGAGTGCTCTTCCCGCAGCCGCTCTCACCGACGAGCCCGAGGGTGGATTGTCGCGGCAGCTCGAGTGAGACGTCGTCGACTGCCCGGATTTTTCCCGCGGCCCCGCGGGAGAACAGGGAGGCGATGTCTCCATACTGCTTGCGGACGTGGGACAGGGACAGCAACGACCCGGCAACGCTCCCCTGGCTGAAGTCCTCGCACTCGGGCCGCCCGGGCTCTTCAACGCACGAGGCTGCCGCACGCTCGCTGGCGTCGATCTCCGCCGTGAAGTGGCACCGGACGAATCTCTGGCCTTCGTAGGGCTGGTCGACGGGGTCTTCCCTGCCGCACATGTCCTTGCTGAAAGAGCAGCGGGGAGAAAAAGCGCATCCCTTCGGCATGCTGTTCAGCTCCGCGACCGTTCCCGCGATGGGTGTGAGGCGCCTCTTGCTCTTGTCCAGAAGGACCTCCGGGATGCAGCGCAGGAGGCCCCGTGTATAGGGATGCTTCGGGGAGCAGATGATGTCCTGGATATATCCGCCTTCCACGAACCTGCCGCCGTACATCACCCCGACCCTGTCGGAAACCTTGTACACCACGCCCAGGTCGTGAGTGATGTAGAGGGTCGTCGCGCTGAAATCGTTCTTCAGATCGTTCAGCATGTCGAGGATGTTCGCTTCGGTGGTCACGTCGAGATTCGTCGTCGGCTCGTCGAGGATGAGGAGGTCGGGCTTCATGATGAAGGCCATGGCGATGCACACGCGCTGGCGCATCCCGCCGGACAGCTGATGGGGATAGCGATCCGCCACCATTTCCGGGTCGGCGATCTGCAGACGCGACAGCATGGCCACTGCCTGACGAAGGGCCGCCTTTCTCGAGGCTCCTTCGTGCACCTGGAGTATCTCACCTATCTGGACGCCGATCTTCAGCGAAGGGTTCAGAGCCGCTGTCGGGTCCTGATAGATCATCGCGATCTTTCTTCCCCAGATGTGACGCATCTCCGACCGCCGCTTTTTCAGCAGGTCCTCTCCGTTGAAGAGGATCCGTCCGTGCGTGACCGCGGCGTTCCGCTCGAGGTAGCCCATGATGGCGAACGCGAGAGTGCTCTTCCCGCAGCCGGATTCGCCGACGACGCCGAATGTTTCGTTCCGCTTCAGGCTGAGGTTGAGGTTGCGGATGGCGCGGAGCGTGCCGAAACGGGTCGTATAGCAGACCTCGAGGTCCTGGATTTCGAGTATGTCATCCATGGTCTGCCCCGTTTCCCGCATCACAGGTCGCCATTTTCAAGCTTCCGTATCGCGTCGCTGAGGAAGTTCACTGCCACGGTGAGGCTCGCTATCGCGAGGGCGGGAAAGACGGCCATCCATGGCGCCGTGGTGATGTAGGCCTGGGCATCGCTCATCATGAGGCCCCAGTCGGGCGTCGGAGGCTGGACTCCGAGACCGAGGAAACCGAGGGAGGCGCTCGTAAAAATCGCGTAGCCGAATCGTACCGCCGCCTCCACACCCAGCGGGCCGAGCGTATTCGGGAATATCTCGACGAACATTATGTAGAGAGCGCTTTCTCCGCGCACTTTCGCCGCTTCGACGAACTCCTTGGTCTTGAGATCGAGCACCACGCTCCTGACCACGCGTGCGATGCGGGGAAAGAAGACGATCGCTATGACGATCACCACCCCGATGAAGCTCGGACCCATGATCCCGAGCATGAGCATCGCGAAGAGGAGGGAAGGGAACGACATGAGGATGTCGGTGAACCTCATGATGAGCTCGTCCAGCGCTCCGCCGACGTAGCCTGACAGGAGTCCGACGAAGGTCCCGATCAGGAGGCTGAGGAGCGTCGAGGAGGCCGAGAGCAGAAAGACGCTCCGGCTTCCCACGACGATCCGGCTGAACTCGTCCCGTCCGTAGCGGTCGGTGCCGAAGATGTGCTGGAGGGTGGGGGCCTGGAATCTGGCGCCCAGGTCGTGCTTCGTCGGGCTGTACGGTGCGATGACGGGGCCGACGATCGACATGAGGAGCCAGAACACGAGGATGATCATGCTGATAAGGGCGACCCGGGAGGCGCAGAGTCTTCGGATCGTGCTCCCGAAGCTCCGTAGAGAGCTCCCCAGCGCAAGGAAGAACTGTCGAAGCCGGGAGACTTCGTTTTCCGGACACGCGGTAGTGGGTGCGCCGTTGATGGTGTTCATCCCTTCAGTACCTGATCCGTGGGTTCAGGAGCGCATAGACGATGTCCGCCAGGAGGTTGAGGACGAGATACGCGGCGGCCATCAGGAGAACGACGTCCTCGATGAGCGGGACGTCCCTCTGTTGGATGGCGAAGAGCACGAGGCTCCCCAAACCCGGGAAGCCGAACACGGACTCCACGATGATGATCCCGCCGAACAGCCATCCGATGTTCATGGCGATGATGGTCACCGAGGGCAGCAGGGCGTTTTTGAGGATGTGCCGTGTGTTTACAAGACGGGGCGGCAGTCCCTTGAGGATCGCGCTCCGTGCATAGTTCGACCGGGACGACTCGATGACGCTCGCCCTCACCATCCGTGCCACATACCCCAGAAGGACAAGGGAAACCGTCGTGACGGGCAGGATGAGGAGGGTGAGCTGTCGGAAGAGGCTCACATGAGAGTTGATGGAGCTGGCCGCGGGCAGCCATTTCAACCAGACGCTGAAAACGAGCATGAGGAATGTGGCCGAGATGAACTCGGGAAGGGAGATGGCGATCAGCGATATGGTGGAGATGACGCTGTCAGGCCATTTGTCTTCCTTGAGCCCGGCAACGACGCCCATGAGCAGGGAGAGCGGGACGAGGAGAATCGTCGATGCCGCGGCGAGGAACAGGGAGTTCCTGCCTCTTCGCACGATGAGGTCAGCGATTCCCACGCCCTGCATGGAAAGGGAGTCTCCCAGGTTCCCGCTGAGCACGCCGCCTATCCAGTGCGCGTAGCGGACGTAGGCCGGGTTCATCAGACCGAGGCGTTCGCGGAGGGCCGCAAGGGCGTCGGGTGTGACGTTCTGGCCGAGGATCATCTGGGCGACGTCGCCGGGGATGATCTCGGTGATGAGAAAAATGATGATCGAAGCAGCGAAGAGCGACACGAGAATGAGGAGGAGCCTTTTCAGCAGGTATCGCACCATCGTCGGTCTGTTCCTTTGAAGGGACTCCCCCCGGCCCCGCGGGCCGGAGGGAGTCGGACTTTGCGTGCTACTGAGCGAGCTTTATGAAGCGATAATCGTTGATCCAGTTGCGCGTGAGGTAGAAATCCTTGATCCTCTTCGAGGTTGCCCCGAAATAGGGCTGGAAGAAGGCGACGATGGAAGGTCCGTCGTCAGCGAGGATCTGCTGGATGTTCTTGAAGTATTCCTTGCGCTTCGCGGTGTCCGTGGTGGACGTTGCGAGCAGGATGTTCTTGTCCAGTTCCGCGTTGGCATAGTGCCCCTCGTTCCACGGTCCGCCCGTCATGTAGGCGAGCCTCAGGAGCTGGGTCACGTCTTCCCGATGGCCCCACAGGGTCGCCGTGAGCGTTTCCTTCAGCCAGTGCTTGGCGTAGTAGACGTCGCGCGGCGACGTGCTGATCTCCACGTCGATGCCGGCGTCCTTGGCCATTTCCTGGAAGGCCAGCGCGACGTCGAGCTCGGGGGGGGTGTTCGAGCTGCAGTACAGGGTGACGCTCAGGGGATTCTTGTCCGTATAGCCGGCCTGGGCCAGGAGGTCCTTCGCTTTCGCGACATCCCTCTGGCGAACGCCGCCCAGATCGTCGTAGAAGATATGGAAGGGGGCGATGGGGGAGTCGTTCCCGAGGGACCCCATTCCGAACATCACCGAGTCGAGCATTTTCTGCCTGTCAACGACGAGCTTCATCGCCATGCGCACGCGCGCATCGTTGAAGGGCGGGATGTCGGTCCGCATGGAGATGGGAACGTGGTGACCGAGCTTGATGTAGAGGCCGGTCGTGGCCGTGTTTGCATTGAGCCTCTTGTACTGGTCAACGCTGATGTCGGTGACGACGTCGGCCTGTCCGGCTTCCATCATCTTGATTTCGGTCTCGGTGTCGGGGATGAATACCAGCTCGACCTTGTCGACGTACGGCACGCCGCTGATCCAGTAGTCCTTGTTCGCCTTGAAGACGACCCTCTCCTTGGGGATGAGGGTTTCCACGGCGAATGCGCCGGTGCCGGACGGTTTCGTCTCAGCGAGCTTGTCGTTGTCGTAGTCGTGGGCGAGCATGGGAGTGTTGTAGTCGAGCAGCTTGAGATTGAAGTCTACGTCGGTCTGGGTGAGGGTGAACCTGACGGTGTTCGCGTCCACCTTTTCGATCTTCTGGATGAGGGTCCCGAATACCCCGTTGGGGACCATTCCGAGCTTCTTGTCCAGCCACCTGTTCACCGTATAGACCACGTCATCCGCGCTGAAGACGGTTCCGTGATGGAACTTGACTCCCTTGCGCAGCTTCATGGTCCACACTTTCGCGTCGGGCGACACGGTGTAGGACTCCACGAGGGACGGCTCGACCTTGCCGGACTGTCCGTTGATCCTGAACAGCCAGTCGTAGACGAAGCTGGCGAAGATCGCGCCTGCTCCATCGCCGAGGTAGCCGGGTGTGAGACGGGCGGGGGGGATGATGACCACCCTTACGGGGGCGCCGCCGGCGGCGAACGCCATCGTCCCCATGCACAGGAGCACAAGCGCCAGGGCCAGGACTCTCTTCTTCATTCCGCACCTCCTCTAGAAACGGCTTTCAGAGTTTCTCTATGCCTGCAAGGCTCGAGCCCACGGCGAGCTTCGAGCCTTTTTTCCTCAGAAAATGCTCGATTCCGAAAAGGACGGGCATGACGTATTCCTTCTCCGCCGTCTGTCCGATGTGGCCGATCCTGATCAGCTTGTTGTACAGCTCGAAGAGCCCATTGCTGATCTCGATATGGATGTACTCTTTCAGAAATGCAATGAGCTCCGAGACGTCGATCGAGAGGTTGTTCCTGACGGAGGTGACGCCGTTGGCATAGCACCCTTCCTGCGGGAACAGGGAGAATCCCATGCTCTGCATTCCCTGTCGGGTGGCTTCGGCGATTCTCTGGTGGCGGAGGAGTCGTGCCTCCCACCCTTCCTCCTCGATCTCCTTAAGGCTTTCAAGGAGGGCAAGGACATTATTCACGGGCATGGTGACGGGCAGGGGATAGACGACGCCTTTGCGGATCTCCTTGCCTTCCTGCACTTTTTTCCACAGGAGGAGGTTGAGGAACCAGCCGGTTCCCGTTGCCTTCCTGTCGAGGAGGACGTCCCATCCCGCCTTGCTCACGCCGACGATCCCGAGCCCGGGCGGCGACTCGAGCCCTTTTTGCGTTGCTGTGGCGCAGATGGAGATGTTCCACTTCTCCATGTCGATTCTTTCAGTCCCGAATGACGACACCGCGTCGACGGCATACGGGATCCCGTGCTTCCCCGCAACCGCGCCGATCGCTTGAATGGGATTCAGCACGCCCGTCGATGTCTCCAGGTGGACCACCATGATCAGCTTCACCCCGGGGTTTGCCTGGATTGCCGCCTCGATCATGGCGGTGGTCACAGGCATGCCTTCCTCCGCCCGTACCTCGATGATCCGTGCCCCGTACGATGCTGCCTGGTCCCTGACCCTCTGGCCGAAGGTGCCGTTCGTCGCGACGATGACCTCGTCACCGGGGCGGATGAACGTTGCCGAACAGACCTCGTTCGCGATGCTCCCCGAGCCAGGAAATATGTAGACATTTCCGCCATTGCGCAGCCCAAAGAGGGGACGCAGCTTTTCGATGCATTCGTTGTACGCGCCGATTGCCTCTTCGCCGTAGTGGGGAATCTGAGGTGAGGCCATGCGGTCAAGAACCGCGGAGCTTACCTGAACAGGACCGGGAACCATGAGGGTCAAAGGTTTCATGGACTACCCCCGATTGTATTTTCGACTATGTTGAAAACAGTTTCTGTCTATAGAACAGTTATACGGCATCCAATGCGGAGCTGTCAATGTTTTTCTTGTGGGAAGGGCGCCGAAAAAGGGAAAGCGGTGCGCGCTTTAAAAATGTAGCAGGTGACTGAGAACGGGTCTACGGTGCCGTCGAACCCGGCGCAGGCGCTACAGCGGGCGCAGGCGCTACAGCGGGCGCAGGCGACACAGCGGGCGCTGGCGCGGCTGCCGATGGCGCGGGGGCCGCTGTCGGCGCCGGTTCCACCGGTTCCTTTATCGCGTCGAAGATCGCGTTCAGCAGGGAATCCGCGCCGTCAGCGTCCTGGTTGAGCTGCCAGATCATGATGCCCCCCGCGCGTGCACGGGCGAGGTTCACCGCCTTTGCCCGCAGCGTATCGAAGCCATTGTAGCCGAACTCACCCGAAACGTCGGAGGCCGACGCGCGCGGGTCTTTCGTGTGGAGGTTGAAATAGGAGATCGAATGACGGTCCTTCAAGCTTCGGCCGTAGAAGGGAACGCCGAGGACCGCCTTGTCCCGCGGCACGCGGCGGATCCCCTCCCAGTAATCCAGGGCTGCCCGCGCGAACCAGTACGAGGAGTGCTGGATGCCGGGAGGCATGCCGTAACCGTCGTCGTATGCCATGATGCTCAGGAAGTCGACGTCCTCGATGATGCTGTCGAGAAAGTGCTTCCCGCTCCAGTCGTTGGCGCTCACCGCGACACTGAGCTCCTTTCCTGCCGCGTGGAGCTTCGTCGAAAGCGCGCTCATGAGGCCGGCAAAGTTTTCAGCGGTCGCCGCGGTGGGAAACTCCCAATCCATGTCGATGCCGTCAAGATCGTAGTAGTCCAGCTGGTCGAGAAGCGAGCTCACGAAGTTCTCGGTGAGCTCAGGATCGGCGGCAATGGTGTCGAAGGCGTTCGTGCTGCCGTCGTTCCATCCTCCCAGTGACAGGAGCACCTTCACGTTGTTGGAGTGGGCCAGGGCAACCAGGACGACGAGCTTTTCGATATTGTCGATCTGTGCGTAGCCTCCCTCCATGCGAGGGTCGGCAAACGCATAGCAGATGTGGGTGAGCGCGCGATATTGGATTTTGGTGGGATCCCCTGACCACGAAGGGAAATAGCCGACGACCCGGAAATCCTCGGGTACCCGGAAACCCTCGCTGACAGGGGGAACGTAGGCGATACGCGTCGCACATGCGGCAAGCAGGGACGTTGTGAGCAGGGCTCCGATCAGGCGCAGTGTGGATCGCGCGGTTCTGGTCATGGAGCATCCTCTGTACCATCACTTGGCCGGATATGCAACCCCACCGGCAGTTCTCAATATGGACCTTCCGGGGTTTTCAATGTCCGTTCCTGTTACAAATACGCCCTTTTTCCAGGGGACATATTGAGAACTGCTTCGTAATGGCGCCAAACTTAGAATTGCTGCAACCCCACTGGCTAAATGGCATTTCCCTTGAACTGGCTCACGTAGAGGTGGTGGTAGAACCCGCGCAGGTCGAGCAGCTCCTGATGGCTGCCCTGCTCGACGATCTCCCCGTTGTTGATGACCACCACTTTGTCGGCGTCCCGAATGGTGCTGAGGCGATGAGCGATGACGAAGCTCGTGCGGCCTTCCATCAGCCGCAGCAGTGCTTTCTGGATGCGCGCTTCGGTCCTGGTGTCCACGCTGCTCGTCGCCTCATCGAGGATCAGGATCGCAGGATCGGCGAGGATGGCCCGCGCGATGGAGAGGAGCTGGCGCTGACCCTGGCTGAGATTTCCGGCGCGCTCCGACAGGTTGGTGCCGTACCCCTGGGGAAGCTGCCGGATGAAATGGTCCGCTTCCGCCATCCGCGCGGCCTCTTTGCACTCCTCGTCGGTGGCGTCGAGCCTGCCGTAGCGGATGTTCTCCATCACCGTGTCGGCGAAGAGGAACGTGTCCTGCAGCACGAGCCCGAGACTGCGGCGGAGATCCGCCTTCCTGTAGGACCGAATGTCCTTGCCGTCGATGCTGATGCTGCCGCTCTGCACCTCGTAGAAGCGGGTGAGGAGGTTGATGATCGTGGTCTTGCCGGCACCGGTGGGCCCGACAAGCGCGATGGTTTGACCGGCGCTGACGTCGAGGGAAAAGTTCTTGATGATGGGGGCGCCCTCGGTATAGGCGAACTGGACATTGCGCAGGCTCACGTCCCCGTGGATCGTCGCGGACGGGGCGGCATCCGGGGCGTCGGCGATCTCCGAAGGCGTATCGATGATCTCAAAGACCCGTTCGGCGCCGGCAAGCGCGCCCTGGATCGAGTTGTAGAGGTTTGCCAGCTGCCGCAATGGCGAGGTGAAGTTTTGCCCGTAGTTGATGAACGTCGCGATCGTGCCGACGCTGAGGAGGCCCTGGAGGGCGAGCCACCCGCCGAGGCTTGCCAGCACGATGACGAAGAAGCTGCCCAGCACCGCCGTGAGCGGCATGAGCAGAAGGGCGTACGAGTTCGCGTAGACGCCGGACTCGAAGACCGCCTGGTTATGCTTACGGAACTCCGCAATGACCGACTCATTGCGGCGGAATGCTTTGATCACTTTCTGGCCGCTGAGGGCCTCCTCGGTGACCATGTTGAGCTGTCCGAGGTTCTTCTGGAGATCGCGAAACCCTTTGCGGGTGTATTTCGCGACGAATTGCGTGAACCACAGCATGAGCGGAACGACGAACAGGCTGGCCAGCGCGAGCCAATGGTTGAGGACGAACATCGTGATGAGGATCCCCACCATGGTGAGCACGCTCGCGAGCAGGGAGATGATGTTCTGGGAAACTGCCTGGTTGATCGCATCGATGTCATTGGTGAGACGGCTCATGAGACCGCCTGCACCGTGCGTGTCGAAGAAGCGCATCGAGAGGGTCTGCAGGTGGGTGAACAGGTCCCTGCGCATCTCCTTGAGCGCGAGCTGGGAGATGCGGGCCATGATCCAGTTCGCTATGACCTGGAAGAGGTTGCTCAGCACGTACGCGGCGAGCATGAGCACGGCGATGTTTACCAGGCCCGGAAGGTCTTTGCGGGCAATGAAGGAGTCGATGGCAAGACCCATCAGGTAAGGCCCGGCAAGGCCGAGCACGGAGAAGAGGATGACGAGACCCATCACGAGGAGAAGGGACGGCCCATAGGGCTTCAGGTAGGCGGCCAGCCTCGTGACGGCGCCGCGCGGATTGCGGGCTTTCTCGATCTTCCCGGGTTGGCTCGGCCTTCGCTGCATGCTGGCGCGGATGTCGGTGCTGGGCAGGCTACTCATGGATGCCGCCTCCCAGCTGCGAATCGTAGATTTCCTTATACACGCTGCTGGTCTGCAACAATTCCGTATGCCTTCCTTCCGCGATGATCCGGCCCTGATCCAGCACGATGATGGAGTCGGCGTTCAGTACCGTGCTGATCCGCTGGGCCACGATGAAAATGGTGCAGCCCAGCATGATCTGCCCGAGTGCGGTCTGGATCTTCGTCTCCGTCTCCACGTCGACTGCGCTGGTGCTGTCGTCCAGGATGAGGATCGTCGGTCGGGTGACGATCGCGCGGGCGATGGCGATCCGCTGCTTCTGGCCCCCCGACATGTTGCCGCCGCGCTCCTCCACGTGCGTGTCGTAGCCCTGGGGGAAGTGGAGGATGAAGTCGTGCGCCTGGGCGGCTTTGGCCGCGGCGATCACCTCCTCTTCGGTGGCGTCAGCCCGGCCGTAGCGGATATTGTCCCGTACCGTTCCCGAAAAGAGGATCGTCTCCTGCGGGACGATGCTCACGTGCTCCAGGAGCGAATCCTCTCCGATCTCGCGGACGTCCGTGCCGTCGATGCGCACCGCGCCGTGAACGGCGTCGTAGAACCGCGGGATGAGGTTGATGAGCGTCGACTTGCCCGAGCCCGTGCTGCCGAGGATCGCCACGGTCTGACCGGGCTTTGCGCTGAGGTTCACCTGCTCGAGCACCGGGGTTTCCGTATTCCCGTTGTAGTGGAAGTCGACATCCTGGAAGCTCACATCGCTCGCCGCGTGTCCGCTGAGCAGCCGGCCGTCGGCGGGCTCTTTCACGTCGGGCACGGCATCCAGGACCTCGTTGATCCTCTTTGCCGATGCGAGCCCGTTCGCCCACGTATTGGCGAGCATCGTCATCATGATGAGCGGGTTCATCGTTGCAAGCAGGTAGTTCGTGAAGGCGACGATCTGCCCGAGTGACAGTGCGCCTTTCATCGACTGGATGCCGCCGAGCCAGATGACGATCACCATTCCGACATTGATGAAGACGGTGAGCACGGGAGTCATCGACGACATGAACTGCATGACCCGCACGGTCCTTTCCGTCAGGTCCTCGTTCGCCCCCTCGAACCTCTCTGCCTCATGGTCGGCCCTCACGAACGACTTAACGAGCCGGGCGCCCGAGATGTTCTCCTGCAAGACGGTGTTGAGCCGGTCCAGTTTGAGCTGCACCGAGCGGAACAGAGGTTCCATCTTCACGCTGAAGAATACGATCACGGCCCCGCTGACGAGGAGGATCGGGACCATTGTGGCTGCGAGCGTCGGGCTCGTGATGAACATGAGGATGATGGCACCGATCATGGAAAGCGGCGCACGCGTGCCGATGCGCAGCGATATCTGCGTCAGCCTCTGCACGGCGCTCGCGTCGCTCGTGAGCCGCACCATGAGCCTTCCCGTGGAGAAGCGATCGAGGTTGCCATAGGAGAAGCCCTGGATCTTGACGAAGATCGCCTCCCTCAGGTCCCGAGCGACGCTTTCGCCGACCCTGACGGAGGAGTTGCTGTTGAGGACTGCAACCACCGTGTCCACCACCGAAATCGCCAGCATGATGAGCGAGGTCTGGAGAACCACGGACATGTTCTTCTGCTTGATCCCGACGTCTATGATGTGCTCCACGAGACGCGGTATGGCGAGGTCGAGAACGACCATGGCGACGAGCATGACGAGTGAGAAAAGAGCGAGCCTCCGGTAGGGGGCGAGGTAGCGAAGGAGCTTTCGGATATCGTTCATGGTCAGGATTCTTCCGGCGTGAAGGTGTTTTTCAGTATCTGCATTGCTTTCTGGACGCTTGCCTGATCAGCCGGGGTCAACGACCCCATCTTCTCCTGCATCCAGAGACGGTTTTCCTGGGCGTTTGCGTCCATCACCGTGCTGGCGTGCACCGTGAGCTCCAGGAGCACGCAGCGGCGGTCGTCGCTCTCCTGCCGACGCGTCACCAGTCCCTTGGTCACGAGCGCTTCGACGGCCTGGCTGACCGCAGAGCGGCTGATCTGCTTTTTTTCCGCCAGATCGCCCACCGATTGGAAGCCTTTTCGGATGTGGCGCAGCACGTGGAATTGCTCCAGCGTGATGCCGAACTTTTGAATGGCGGCTGTCCTCAAGTTGGAGCGTATACGGTCCCAGACCGGCGGAAGGGTCTCCAGGACGATATCGACGGTTTGCAGCAGGGACGAATCAAGCGGTTTCATGTCACTCCTCTACCGGTAAGTGCCTTATCAGTTAAGATACTTAACAATATAGCGTGCCACGGCATCTCCGTCAACAGGCGCGGCCCGGACAATGATGCCGCACCCGCCCCCACGCCAAACGCGCGCCCGGGCCCTCCTTGACAGGGTGGGAAGATTACGCTTTTCTCGTATAAACATACATTTATCGCGATTCGGAAGGGGGCCTTCATGGCAAGGAAAACGTTCATCGGGGTACTTCTCATGGCTGTGTTGCTCACGATGTCGGGCTTCGCGGCTGACAACGGGACCGTGAAGATCGGCGCCATTTTCGCCGTGACGGGCCCGAATGCCAACCTCGGCACCCCTGAAGCGCGGACCCTCCAGATGATGGTGGACGCGGCGAACGCCACGGGGGGAATCGCGGGCAGGAAGATCGAGCTCATCATCAAGGATTCCCAGGGCAACACGGAAAAGGCGGTTTCCTACGCCAAACAGCTCACCGAAGAGAGTGAGGTCCTCGCGATCATCGGCCCCACCACGAGCGGAGAGAGCATGGCCCTCAAGGGATACGCGGAGCAGAACGAGCAGATCCTGATCTCCTGCGCCGCGGCGGAGACGATCGTGAACCCGGTGGCAAAGTGGGTCTTCAAGGTCGCCCCGATGGACAGCTTTGCCGCACAGAGGATATACGCCACCATGAAGAAGATGGGCATCTCCCGGATCGGAGCCCTCAGCAGCAATTCAGGCTTCGGCCAGGGCGGGAAGGCCCAGCTTGAGAAGCTCGCGGCGGCCAACGGGATCACGATCGCCATCTCCGAGGTGTACGACAAGGAGGCCACGGACCTCACGAGCGTTCTGGCAAAGATCAAGGCCCAGAACGTCCAGGCCATAGTGAACTGGTCCACGGAGCCGGCACAGTCCATCGTATTGAAAAATATCAAGCAGCTCGACCTGGACATGCCCGTTTTCCAGAGCCATGGATTCGGCAACATCGCCTAC
>PLNO01000308.1 GCA_003141795.1 Spirochaetaceae bacterium
CCCCGACCCCTGCCACCTTCGATGCCAACACCACGATGCAGCTCGTGTCCGACTGGCTCACGAAGTACGGCAAGGACCTCAAGGGCATCTGCGCCGCCGACGACTCCGCACAGTCCCTCGGCATCTTCCAGGCCCTGGAGAAAGCCGGCCGCACCGACGTCGTCGTCGTGGCAGCGGGAAACTCCAAGCAGGGAATGGACCTCGTGAAGGACGGCAAGCTCTTCGGCATCACCTACCAGACGGCCGAAGGCGACGGTGCCCTTTCGGCGAAAGCCGCGGCGGATTGGTTCAACGGGAAGGGCTACGCCCTCCGCAAGAACCTCGCCCAGCACATCATCACGAAGGCCGACGTCGACGGATTCTATCCTCCGCAGTGGTAAGCAGGATCCGATCCTGACTCCGAGCCGCCTCCTCCGTGGAGGCGGCCTTTTTTTCACGCGCCTGAAGTCACGAGTGCAAGTTTTTGAAGCTCTTTCTTAAATAATTTCGAATGCCCCGGGACGCTGTTCTGCTATACTCGGTTCACTGCACACACGAGGGAGGACGATATGACCCGCCACGGCCAGCTCATCGGGATACGCCCTGAACGTCTCGCCGACTACAAGCGCAACCACGCGAAGGTGTGGCCCGACGTCCTCGCCATGATCAGCGCGTGCAACATCCGCAACTATTCGATCTACCTGAAGGACGGGCTGCTCTTCGCGTACTTCGAGTACGTCGGTTCCGACTACGACGCGGACATGGCGAAAATGGCCGCGGATCCCCGCACGCAGGAGTGGTGGGCGATCATGAAGCCCATGCAGAAACCGCTGGACACCCGGGCTCCCGGCGAATGGTGGGCGGAGCTCGAAGAAGTCTTTCATATCGACTGACAGGGAGAGGGATATGAGGCGAACTGAGAATTGCCAACGCAAGCTCGCGCGAATGGACGCCGCCCTGCACCACAGGGAGGCCGACAGGGTCCCCGTCAGCGACTTCTTCTGGGGCGGCTTTTTGGCCCGTTGGCGCACGGAGCTCGGTCTTCCCGCGGACGCGAACATCTACAGCCACTACGACCTGGACTGGCAGTGCACCACGCCCAACATGGATCCGCACATCAAGGACTTCGAGGTCGTCAGGGAGAACGACGAAGAGGTTGTGGTGCGGACCGGCTACGAGGCGATCATCCGCAAAAAGTTCGCCGATCCCATGCCGGATTACGTCTCCTTCGAAACGGACTCCCTGGAAAAGATGGAAGCCTTCCACTTCGACGATGCCTGGGACGATCGACGCTTCAATGCGGCCGGTGACAACCAGATCGCCGGAGTCGGGGACGGGTTCACCCGCAACAGCCCGGCATGGATCGGGACGGTGAAATCGATTCACCCGGATTTTCCCGTGTACGGGAGCATCTGCGAGGGCCACGAGCAGCTCTGGCGCATCATAGGGACGGAGAACGTCATGATGTGGATCGGGCTCTACCCCGAGGAGCTGGGACGGTTCATCGAGCGCGTCGGTGCGTTCGTCATCGAGCTGACCAAGGCGCAGATCAAGGCCGGCGGCGGGCTCCTCGACGGCATGGTGATCTGGGGCGACGTCGCCTACGTCAACGGGATGCTCTTTTCCCCCGACTTCTGGCGGCGGCATTTCCGCCCCATCGTCGCGGAGCAGATCCGCGTTTGCCATGAGGCGGGCATTCCGGTGATCTATCACGGGTGCGGGAATGCAACGCCGATCTACGAGGATTTCATCAGTATGGGACTGGACGCGTACAACCCGCTGGAGGCGAAGTCAGGCCTGGACGTGGTGGACCTCCGCCGGAAATACGGGCACCGCATGGGATTCTGCGGCAACATGGACGCCCTGGCATGGGCCAACGCGCCGCTGCCGGAGCTGCGCCGCCAGGTCATGCACAAGCTGAACGCGGCCCGGGGCGGAGGATACATCTTCCAGTCCGACCACTCCGTTCCCACCAACGTGAGCGCCGAGCGCTACGAGTACGCGGTGAACCTCGTGCGGGAATACGGCCGTTACCCGCTGGCACTGGGAGAGTTCGACGAGCCCGACGTGGGGAGCACCCGGCCGTGACCTCGCGTGAGCGCGTCCTTACCGCATTCGGCCACCGGACTCCCGACCGCGTGCCCGCCTGGTGCGGGGCGTCGCCGGCATTCTGGGACGCGGCGAAGGATGAGCTCGCACTCGACGATGAAGGGCTGCGCCTGCGGATGGGCGATGATTTCCGCCGGGTGAGCGCCCTCTATGCGGGGCCTGATCTCGGCCTGTCGAACGGGGCCACGTGGAAGAGCCCCTTCGGGATCGAGCGGACGGGCATCGGCTACGGCCAGCCCCTGTCGCACCCCCTGGCGCACGCCGCCAGCGTGAAAGACATCCTCGACTACCCCTGGCCGGATCCCGACTGGATGGACGTGAGCCACGTCAAAGCGGAGGCGGAAAAGTACGCGGGAGAGTACGCGATTCTCGGTGGAGACTGGTCGCCGTTCTGGCATGACGCCATCGATTTCACCGGCATGGATCGATTGTACTTCCTCATGTACGACCATCCCGACGCGGCCGAAGCTCTGTTTCGAAAAATCACCGACTTCTACGCTGAGGTGAGCCTGCGCATGTTCGAGGCAGCCGGGCCGGCCATCGACATCTTTTTCATCGGAAACGATTTCGGCTCCCAGACCGGTCCGCTCCTCGGGCCCGCCCAATTCGACCAGTTCGCCCTCCCCTCGCTGTCCCGGCTCATCGACCTGGGGCACCGGTTCGGGAAGAAGGTAATGCTCCACTGCTGCGGCGGGTTCCGCCCGCTTCTCCCCTCCATGATTGCCGCCGGCCTCGACGCCGTGCACGCGCTGCAGCCATCCTGCGAAGGCATGGAGCCCCGCGCGCTGAAGCGCGATTTCGGCAGCCGCATCGTCCTCAATGGGGCCATCGACTCGCACCACGTGCTCATCATGGGCACGCCGGATTCGGTGCGCGCCGGCACGCGGGCAATTCTGGACATCATGGCCCCTGGCGGTGGGTACATCGCCGGGGCGAGCCACGATTGGATCCTCCCCGAGACACCCCTGGCGAACGTGCTGGCGATGTTCGACACCATCCGCGAATACAGGAGCACCTGATATGCTGCACGATCCCGGGAGCTATGCGCCGCCTCTATCGATCAAGGAGATCCGGCTGTCCGAGCCCGAGCGCGACACGTTGAAGCGCCTCGGCGCCGAGCTTGCGGCTGTTGCCGCACTGCCCGTGCACAGGGAGAAAGCCGGGTTGTGGCGCCGCCTCAACGACCTGGAAAAGACGCGGCCCATGGTCTGGATCAACGAGATCCCCTGGCACGAGATGAACGTGGACGACGAGCTCACGCTTCGCTGCAACGACCCCTGGGCGCGCGACCTGGAGACACGGCTGCGCCGCACGCTGTACCAGTGGCGGCACATGCCGGGTGACATGGTGGTGAGCGACTTCATCGAGTGCCCGCTCGCCATCCACAGCACGGACTTCGGGATCCTCGAAGACGTCGACGTGGCGCGCACCGACGCTGCAAGCGACATCGTCTCCCGACACTTCAACGTACAGATCAAAACCGAGGCCGACATCGAGAAGATCCACATGCCGGTCGTCACGCACGACGTGCAGACGACGGAGGTGGTATTCGCCGCCATGGAGGATCTCTTCCGGGGCATCATGCCCGTCCGCAAGACGGGGCAGTCCCACATCTGGTTCACCCCGTGGGACTACCTCATCCGATGGTGGGGCCTGCAGGAGGCTATGATCGACCTCGTGGAGCGCCCGGAGATGGTGAACGCTGCCGTGGAGCGCATGGTTGACGCGTGGATGGTGGAGCTCGACCAGTTCGAGCAGCAGAACCTCCTGGCGCTGGACTGCAACAACACCCGCATCGGGTCGGGTGGCTACGGGTACACGTGGGACCTCCCTGGCGCTGGCTTCGACCCGTCCCGCGTGCTTCCGCGGAACATGTGGGGGTGCTCCAACGCGCAGATCTTCTCCGAGGTCTCGCCGGAGATGCACTGGGAGTTCGCGCTGCGCCACGACCTTCGCTGGCTGTCGCGGTGGGGACTGACCTACTATGGCTGCTGCGAGCCGCTTGACCGCAAGATCGGGCTCCTGCGGCGCATCCCGAATCTCCGCAAGATCTCCATGAGCCCGTGGAACAACCCCGAGCGCATCCTCCGCGAAGTTGCCGGGGATTACGTCCTCAGCTTCAAGCCGAGCCCGGCGATCTTCGTCGAAGAACATTGGAGCACGGAGAAGGCGCGCGCGGCGATGACAACCGTCCTCGACATGGCGAAAGACAGCCATATCGAGTTGATCATGAAGGACATCTCCACCGTGATGCACAAGCCGCAGCGCCTCTGGGACTGGGCGCGCATCGCCATGGAGGTCGTGCAGGCCTGAGCGCCTGGACGGGGATTCAGCGGCTCAGGCCTAATCACCGAGGTCGAGAACGACGTCGAAAACGTCGTTCGGCCTGCTCTTGCTGGGAAAGACTTCCGTGAGGATGGGGAGGAAGCCGTCCGCGGCAATGACCATGTGGATGTGCGGTGCCGGACCGGTAGAAGCGACAGGGAATGGGCTCTGGAACCGATAGCGGCCGTTCTTGTCCGCCACCACCGTTCCTCGGAGCGTGTCAGTGTATCCGTTGGGACCGGCCAGCCAGAACTCGACTGTTGCACCGGGGAGGGGCTGGCACGTGTCGGTCCCGCGTATGGTGCCCGTAAGAACGAACCCCGAACCAACGCTTGTGCGGTGTGGGGAAGAGGGGACGTAGCTCGGGTCCACATCCTCGCCCGGTGTTGGTTTGCACTGGGCCGCTATGGAGCCCGCTGACAGGACCACGAGGACCATACTGATAAAGAAAACACGCTGCACGCTGACACCTCCCGAAATTGATGCCGCGCTTGACCGCTTTCAATATACTCACAACGCACCCCGGGGGCACCATCAGGGGGTGAAATGCGTCCGTAGCTCCGCTCGCCGGAAGCCTGCCGCCGGAAGTACTTTCCTTCCATGAGCAGAGTGCCGATTTGCGATCACTGCGGACTGGCTGCCGGCTCCGTGTTCGTGCACGGGCACTACCAGTGCCTTGCATGCCATAGCGTCCAAATCCCCTGCTGCGAAGGGGCCGCTGCCTCATGCCCTCAGCCTGTTCCCGCGCGAAGCGAAGATGAGCGGATGCCTCACCTGAGCGGCTCATGGTGACCTTGCGTGATGCTTTCGACGTTCCGCTGAGCGGCAGCGAGGCCGCGGCGGTGGCCCGTTACGACAGTGCTCTCGGCAAGCTTCTCGTTTTGCGCAATGACCCGATGGCCGAGGTCGATGCGGCCGTGGCCATTGACGCCGGCCTCGTCATGGGCTACGTGCTGCAGGGCGTGTTGTGCATTCTGGGTACCGATCGTTCAGCATTGCCCGCCGCACGAGCGGCGCTCGCAGCTGCTCACAGGATGGCCGGAAGCGCGACGCAGCGCGAACGAGGGCATATCGCCGCACTGTCGGCGTGGGTCGACGGCCGGTTGTCCGACGCGTGCGCGTGCTGGGAACAGGTGCTGGTCGACCAGCCGAATGACGCGCTGGCAATGTTCGCTGCCCATCAGGCGGATTTCTTCCTTGGCCAGTCCAGCGAGCTGCGCGATCGCGTGGCACGCCGTCTGCCGGACATTGAACACGGCGGTGCCCTGGAAGGGTACTACCTCGGCATGTACGCCTTTGGCCTCGAGGAAATGGGCGACTACGCCCATGCCGAGGAAGCCGGTCGCGAAGCGGTGCGCCGCGACATGCGGGATGCCTGGGCCACGCATGCCGTTGCGCACGTATTGGAGATGGGCAACCGCGTCGACGAAGGAATCGGGTGGCTCACCTCCACCGTGGCGGGCTGGTCCACCGACAACTTTTTCGCCGTGCACAACTGGTGGCACATGGCTCTGTACTACCTCGACCGGCAGGAGTGGGCAGACGTGTTGCGGCTCTACGACGAGAGGCTCCGCTCCGGCGATTCGACCGTGATCCTGGATTGCGTCGACGCCAGCGCGTTGTTGTGGCGGCTCACTTTGCACGGTGTCGACGTCGGCCTTCGTTGGGAGCGCATCGCCAAAGCGTGGGAGCCTCGCATCGACGATGCGTGGTACGCCTTCAATGATTACCATGCCATGATGGCGTTCGCCGGGGCGGGACGCGACGACCTGGCGCACCGGCTCCTGTCCGTCATGGAGCGTACCGCGGAGCTCGGCGGCGACAACGGTGCGATGACACGCGCCGTGGGCCTGCCGGTGGCGCGCGCGCTGTACGCCTACACCCATGCCAACCATGCGGCGGCAGTCGAGCTGTTGGCGGCGGTCAGAACGGCAGCGGCCCGTGCGGGTGGTTCGCATGCACAGCGCGACCTGATCACACAGACGCTGATCAGCGCGGCCGAGCATGACGGGCAGAAAGGCATGGCCCGTGCGCTGCTCCACGAGAGGCTCATGCTCAAGCCGCAGTCGGGGCTCAACCGTGCATGGATGGCACGCGTGACGGCCCCTGACCGGGCATAAGCATCCGGATCGACCGGCACGCAAGAACCGGGTGGCTTCATCCCGGCTTATTTGCTTCCTTAGAGCTACGAGGGAAGCAGATGCATAGTTCAAACGAGATGAATCAGTCAACGCTCGTTCTGGCCCGGGGAGAGCTTGCCTCGCTCCGGCTCAGGAGCAGGGCATGTCGCATTTCCTGCGTGACGGGCAGACTGTGGGTGACCATCAGCGGGCGACGGGAGGACGTCGTGCTCGCCCCTGGGGAGACAGCGGTATTCGCGGGACGAGGCAAGGTCGTGGTCGGCGCTCTCCGGACAGCAACTCTGCGCCTCGAGATCCACGCATCGGCGCGTGTGAGGATGCGTTCGTTGTTCCCACAGGGGCGTTTGGCCGACAGTGGGATACCTACGTAAGGGACCGCCTCACGACAACTTCTGGCTGAGCGTCAGACCGTCGACCGTCTGACGCTCAGCGGCAAAACGTCAGGTTCTTCAAATAATTAACGAACATTGTTTGACTTACGAACATTGTTCGTGTATACTTGATTCCATGAAAGTCCAACCTTCAGACAGCAGACCGAGGATGCGCGGGGACAAGGCGCCGCTCAGCCGTACTGCAGTCATCCAGGCGGCCCTCACATGTCTGAGGAAAGACGGACCTCCCGCGCTGACGATGCGGAATGTCGCAGGACTCCTGGAGACCGGCGCCGCCTCCCTCTACGTATATGTGAGCGGTCAGAACGAATTGCACGCTCTCGTTCTGGATTCGATCGCCGCCGAGATACCGCGGCCGAGCGTCGGCGCCGATCCTGCCTCCCAGCTGGTGGAGCTCCTCATGGGGTACGCGCGCCACCTGTTCACCTACCAGGGAGCGGCCCGGCTGGCCCTCGAGAATCCTTCGACGGGCCCGTCGTTCCTCGACCTTCTGGAGACGGCACTCAGCCTCCTGGTCGCCCAGGGATTCACGGTGAATCGTGCCGCCCTGGCAGCCGATGCCCTTTTCCTCCTGGTAACCGCGACCATGGCGGAACAGGATGCCCGACGGTGGGATGATCCTGCGCGGTCGGTCGCCAATCTCTATGCAGCCGCCGTCGACGGGGAGGAGCCTTCGCAACGCCCCTTCCTCAGCGCTGCCCGCCGCGATGCCTTCAAGCTGGGAGGCGAAGAACGCCTCGAATGGATGATCCGCGCCTTCATTGCGGGGCTCGCAACCGCTCCCGAACCGATAAAGGAAGACCTATGAGCACACTCCACTCCCCCACACCTTCATCAACAGTCAGCACAAGGACAATGTGGCTCGTTCTTGCGGTGGTACTGGTCGCCGATGTGCTGGACCTCATGGACTCGACACTGACGACCATTGCCGCACCGACCATCGCCGCCAATCTCGGCGGAGGCGAGCTTCTCATCAAGTGGCTCGGCTCGGCGTACTCCCTTGCCATGGGCGTCTTGCTCGTCATTGGCGGCCGGCTCGGCGACAAGTACGGGCACCGTCGGATATTCCTCATCGGCATAGCGGGGTTTACGCTGGCCTCGCTCGTGTGCGGGCTCGCCCCGAATGCCGCGGTCATCGTGGCCGGGCGGCTTCTGCAGGGAGCATTCGGTGCCCTGCTCATCCCGCAGGGGATCGCGATCATGACCTCGACGTTCACCCGGGACATGATGAGCAAGGCGTTCAGCGCCTTCGGTCCGATCCTCGGGGTGGCATCCGTCGGCGGACCGATCCTTGGCGCGTTCATCGTCGGCGCGAACATAGCCGGTTTGAGCTGGCGGCCGATGTTCCTTATCAACATCGTTCTCGGCACCGCCGGGCTCGTCATAGCGTGGAAAGTCCTCCCGAAAGCTCCTGCCAACAAGACGGTCGTGCTCGACGGGCTCGGGTCGGGCCTCCTGGCCGCCGCAATGTTCTGCCTCATCTTCGGCCTGATAGACGGGCCCACCAACGGATGGTCCGCGATGGCCGTCATCCTCGTCGTGGCGGGAGTTCTCTTCCTCGGCGGGTTCGCCGTGCGTCAGCGATTGGCCCGCAACCCCCTCATCAAGCCCTCGCTGCTGCGCAACCGCGGGTTCACCGCGGGCCTCGTCATGGCACTGGCGTTCTTCTCAGTCGTCACGGGCCTGGGATATGTCGTCTCCCTCCTCCTCCAGCAGAAACTGGGACGCACCCCCGTCCAGACCGCAATCAGCGGCATCGCCCCGATGGCCATCGGCATCATCGCCTCTTCGATCGTGGCTTCCCCGCTGATCCAGCGCCTCGGACGCCGGCTCGTCCTCGCAGGGCTTCTCATGACCCTCGTCGGGGTCCTTGCGCTGTGGGCCGTGGTTGCCGTTCAGGGCATGTCGCTCGGCTTCTGGTCACTCCTCGCGCCCATGTTCGTCATCGGATTGGGCATGGGCACTTGCTTCGGGTCGTTGTTCGACATCGCACTCGGGGACATCGATCCCGAGGAAGCCGGTTCCGCCAGCGGCTCACTCAGCGCGGTCCAGCAGCTCGCCGGGAGCATCGGTTCCGCGGTGATCATGTCGATCTGGTTCGGCCGCCTCTCCAGCACGCCGATATCCGCGATGGTTGCGTGCCTCGTCGTGGTCGCCATCGTCACCGTCGTGTGCTGCGGGCTCGTCGCGCTTCTTCCGCGGAAGGCACGGGCGGAGTGAGGAACCCTGAAGCAACAGGATATGACTCGCCTTGGCAAGACAAGGTATCTCCAGGACTGAGAGGTACTGCTCGGAACAAGGTCATTCAGGGCATGACCGGTTTTGAAAAAGCTGCGGCCCGGCAGTTTGAATTGGGTCGCGCTTAAGAGGACAGGAATCTCTTCGGTCTTGCGGCTCGGAGCAGTAAACTCTCAGCTCATCAAAATGGGGAACGAAAGTCCAAAGAGCAACTTCTGTTCCCGAGGCTGCAACGCACAGGAAAACCACCCTTGCTGGCACATGGTTGATGTCAGCCACCCAAAGCTGGCTGAGGCCGAGTGCCTGAGACTTCCCCTGGTATCAAAGTGGAACGACTGGTGACAGCCTTCCATCTACCGCTGCAAGAACGCAGGCCATTCTCAAAGTCCCTTCTAACCCGTCCGTTCAGAACCAAACGTATGTATGTCGCGCGGCAAGCTACTGCACGTGATCGCCTGCTCCGGGCCAATAAGGCCTACCACCCAATCTAGATGATGTCCCAGAACTCGCATTCGAGCGTAACGAAGTGAACTTAGCACTGCATCCGACAACTTTTGTCGACCAAGGATTCGTTGAACTTCCGGATGCATGAAGATGTCCACGGTGCTGCCAACGCGCAAATGAGGAAACCGTTCTGAGCATATTCTGTTGGCCTTTCGTTCATCGATGACTGCTATCGCCCCATTCGCAATGGCGCAGGCAATTGTGGCAGCCTCGCCATCATCAAGGGTTACTGCGGCGCTCCCGACCACCAGTTCCTCAAAACATTCTGTACCCTGATCGTTCAGCTCTACAACCTCTATAAGACCAACGGAGACCAATTCAACTAATAGGTCGGCGTCTTGCCGTCTGCGTTGCCGACCCAGTTCCAATTCGCTTACCACGGCGGTTGCGACCTGAAGGTGATTGGGCAGAGCTTTGAGTATCTCAGAAGCACATCCTGTCGCGTTTAGGTTGATCACAGTACTGGTGTCAACCACAACGACATCGGTTGTGTTAATGAGGCAGGATCTTGACTCCATCCGCCCCTTTCCCTTCATTCAAAAGGCTATCCAGAATTTGGCGCGTTTCAACATGATCGAGACTCAACAAATGAGAAAGCTGCCCTTCGCTAAGCAGTTCCTGTCGGTATGCCTCCGCGGCAAGCAGATTCAGCCGTAAGGTGGTGGGTCGGTCCGATTCCAGTCTTTGTACGTCCAGCGGATTCAGGTCGCCCAGAACTTGACTCTCTTGCTGATCCGAAATACCGCCGTTAGCTTGAAACCAATCCCACGTACCATCCTTGGTTAAGGACAACTCCTCCAATCGTCTCACCATCGCCTCGCGCGAGACTCCGAAAAAATGAGCGAGTATGATTATGTGTCGCCGACTCAGAATGCCTGACCCCATCACCGTTTCCTGGAATTTTTGCATTACTGCGCGAGCTGGCATCAGGAAGGCTCGACCAAAAGTGTTGGCGTAACGCTCCTCACGAGAACCATCGGACACGTCCGCGTGCAGAATATCGGGATCGCTACGCGCAGACACGAAGTGTCCGCATTCGTGGGCAGCTGACTGGGTGCGACGATCTCGGGGATGATTAGCATTGAGGAGCATGCAGGGCCCAAGCGCTTCGTCATATGCAAACAAACCAGAGATCATGCTGTCCAACCTACGAATATATACGCGTACACCAAGTTCCAGCTCAAGGAGGGTCACAATATCCGGCACAGGACTGACACCTAATCCCAGGTGTTGTCGCAACTCAAGAGAGTCTTGCTCGGCTTGCGCGCGCAAATCACCGCCAAGAAGCGGTCGTTCAGGCGGGAAATTGCGGATCCGCTTGACGCCGAGAAGGTTCTCCAGTTCAGCCTCTGCACTCGCGAGATTACAAAGCAGCTTAACAGCTTCATCGGCGGCAGCACTACTGCTATTGGCGAGTTTGCGAAATCGCGGCGCAAGATCAACGTGAATTGACTCCTGGTGCAACAACGCGTTAACAGTCGTACCATACAGCCGTGCAAGTTGTTGGATCTCATTGACGCGGAGTCGTCGTTGGCCTTGCTCGATCGCGACAATCGTCGTGCGTGCAACCCCGATTCCGACCGCTGCATCAGACTGTCTGATTCCTGCTCTTTCACGGGCGAGCTTCAGACGCTTAGCCGTCGCGGTGAGATCGATTTGGTCAAGGGCACTCACGGCCGCGCCTCTATGGCCCAATCGGCCACAAAAGAGTCTGGTCCAAGCGAATTCATAAAACTCCTCCACTCAGTCGCGTGTTGCTTTAGTAGGCGGTCGAGCCGGGAGCGAGATTCCGGCTCTGGCAGACATAGTGTCTTGCCAAGCTGAAACGCGCACGACTCGATCGTCTGTAAGTTCGCATGAGAATCGCGCAGCCCAGCGAGATGGTCAAGGTGCAACGTTCCCGCAATGGCGTATTCACGC
>PLNO01000231.1 GCA_003141795.1 Spirochaetaceae bacterium
ATCCCTCGGAAGCGGAGGAGTTCGTGATCGTGCAGCGCATGACGGGCCCCGCGGCATCACTGGCGCCGGTTGTTACCTGCGACCAGATCCTCGAGCTGCGCGCCGTATGCGAGCGTGTGTTCGTCGACCCGCTGCTCGTGCAGCATGCCGTGCGTCTCGCCTCGGCGACCCGTGACCCCGAACGGTACGGTATCCCCGACATAGGGCGCTACATCGTCTACGGTGCGAGCCCCCGCGCCTCAATCAGCCTCGTGCTGGCAGCACGCGCCCTGGCCTTCGTGAGGGGCCGCACCTATGCGATTCCTCATGACTTCACCGACCTCGTGCGCGATGTGATGCGCCATCGGATCATCCTCTCCTACGAGGCGGTCGCAGAGGGAATCACCGCGGACCGGATCCTGGAAGAGGTCATGAAGGCGATCCCGGCCCCCGCGCAGCCACTGCAGAGCCATGCCGCAAGCATCGCCTGACCCGCGGAGGACCCTCCAGCGCCTGGAGTGGACCGTGTTGCGGAAGCTCGACGGCATCCTGCAGGGGGATTACCGCACGCTGTTCCACGGCTTCGGCGTGGAGCTCGCCGAGCTCCGCGAGTACCAGCTCACCGACGACGTGCGGTTCATCGACTGGAACGTGACGGCGCGCATGNNATGAGCCCGTCGGTGGATTTCGGCGGGCCTGCCCGCACGAAGAGGGACCTCCTCGTCGATTTCGTCACCGTGATGTCCCGATTGCTCACCCGTCACGGCAATCGGGTCGGAGTCGTGCTGTTCAACGGAGCATCCCATCGGATTGTCCCCGCGGCCGGCGGGAGGGCGCACGTCGTGGATGTGATCGCCGCGATGAAGGACACGCCCCGGCTGTCGCGCTCCCCTCGGACCGACCTCGGCGCGCTCATCAGCGCGGCCCATCAGGCAATCTCCCGTCGCTCCTTCGTGTTCCTCGTCTCGGATTTCATGAGCCTCGACGGGTGGGACCGCCCGCTTGCCCTGCTGGCGCGACGCCACGAGGTGCTCTGCGTCCGCGTGTCGGACCCCGCGGAGTGGAGGCTGCCCCATGCGGGCCCCCTGGTCCTCACCGACGCGGAGACCGGCGAGCAGGCCTTCGTCGATACGCACGACCGTCGGTTTCGGGCCCGGTTCGCCGAGGCGGCACGACAGCGCGCCGAGCGCACGAGCGGGCTCCTGCAGCGAGCGGGTGCGGAGGAGCTCTTCCTCTCCACGGACGGCGACCTTGCGCAGGACATCGTGCGCGCCGCCGCACTGCGTGCGCGACGACGCGCGTCTCCTGCCCAGCGGGCGGCGCGCCAGGGGACGCTGAGGGGGCACGCATGAGCTTCCTCTGGCCGGGGATGCTGTGGCTCCTGCTGGCATTACCGCTGCTCGTTCTCCTCTACGTGGCCGCGCAGCGACGGCGCCGCCGGTACGCGGCACGCTACGCGAGCCTTCTCGTCGTCAAGGACGCCCTGGGCCGAGGACCGGGCTTCCGTCGGCATATCCCGTCGATCCTCTTCCTCCTGGGGCTCACCGTCGGGATCTTCGCCATTGCGCGGCCGCAGGCGACTGTGTTCCTTCCCTCCAATCGGGGGACGGTGATCCTCGCACTTGACATGTCGGGAAGCATGCGCGCGCGCGATATCCAGCCCAGCCGTTTCGAAGCCGCCAGGGCCGCCGCGCGCGCGTTCCTCGAGAGGAAACCGCGGAACGTCAGGGTGGGCATCGTCGCCTTCAGCGCAACCGCCGCGCTGATCCAGCCCCCGACCACGTCGCGCGACGATCTCTTTGCCGCGATGGACAGGCTGCGCACACAGCGGGGCACGGCCATCGGCAGCGGCATCATCGTATCCCTCGACGCCATTTTCGAGGGGACGCAGAAAAAAAACGCCGATTCAGCGGACAGTGGCGCGCAACCCGACCCGTCTTCGGCGGGAGCTGCCGCGCCGCCGTCTCCCGACCAGCCTCTGACGCATGCCGCCGACCCGGGCGCGCAGCCGCCCGTCCCGCCGGGCTCCTACACGTCGGCCGTCGTCATCCTCCTCACGGACGGCCAGAACAACACGGGCCCCGACCCTCTGGACGCAGCTCAACAGGCGGCGGACAAGGGGGTGCGTGTTTTCACCGTTGGAATAGGAACGAACCGGGGGGACATCGTCGGCGCCGAAGGGCGATTTTTCCGCGTGGCCTTCGATGAGGGCACCCTCAAGAAAATCGCGCAGAACACGGCGGGCGGCTNNGGATCTCGTGAGGATCTATCAGGCGCTCAGCTCGCGGCTCACTATGGAGAAGGACGCCACGGAGGTGACCGCGCTCCTCACGGCCATTGCGCTGGGCGTGCTCCTGGTGGGCGCTGTGCTTTCCCTGCTCTGGTTCCAGAGGGTGTGACTGACAGGTCATCCTAGAAGAGCTCATCCTGTATCAGGAGCTCCCTCATCATGCGCGCGTTCGGTCCACGATCGGGCGTCTTCGCGCCCTATGGCATCAGGGACCCCGGCAGCTCCCGCAGGCTCCGAACGGCGTCGTTTTCCTGGAATCCGGCCACCTGCTCCAGCGCTGAGCACTGGAAGCTCCGCGCCTGGGCCGCCAGGACGTGCGGATCGCGGAACACCCCGTCACCGTCGTCACGGTCATCCGCGATCTGGAAGAGCATTCCGAGGGATTTTCCGTACGTCGAGAGCCTCTGTGCATCCGCATCGGTCCCTCCGTTGAGGAGGCATCCCGCGTAGCAGCACGCCGCCAGGAGCTCGGCAGTTTTCGCCGCGGTGAGGTGGAGGTACATGTCCAGGGAAACCTCGACCCGCCCCGCGCGGAGCTGTTCTTCCAGGATCTCCCCCTGGCACATCCTCTCCGTGACCGTGAGGAACGCTTCCAGCAGCTTCACGCGCACGGGGAGCGCGCTGTCCGTCAGGGCGAGGAGCTCCTTGAAAAACCGGGAATACAGGAGGTCCCCCACGAGCACGGCCACGCTGTTCCCGTAGGCGACGTGAAGGCTCGTCGTGCCCCTTCGCGTCGCCGCTTCGTCCACCATGTCGTCGTGGGCGAGGGACGCCGTATGGATGAGCTCCACGGCAGCCGCTGCGCGCACCACGCTCTGCCGGGACTGAAGCGGCCCTACGGATCGGGCGGCAAGGAGGACGAGCAGGGGACGGAGAAGCTTCCCCTGCGGACGAAAGAGGTGCTCGGCCGCGGGCTGGACGTAGGTGAGCGACATCTGCTGCAGAGCACCGTCCCGCGGGAGCGCTTCGCGGAGGTCCCTGATCCGTTCCTCCACTTCCCCGAGCTCGGCAAGGACGGGAACCGCGAAGTGCTCGAAATCCTTCAAATGACGGCCTACTTCATCGTCGCGGGGACCCACTTGGCGAACGCGTCGAAGTGCTGCCAGTAGGCGGCATATCCGGTGAACGCCCAGATGACCGCGCAGACGAGGAGCAGGAGCGCAAGGACGAGACGCAGCGCCTTGGCCTGCTTGAAGTGCAGAGCCGGGAGCGTGAGGATCGCGGCAAGCCCGCTGAGCAGGAAACCGCCCGCGGCAAGGAGAGGCTCGCTGGTCAGGTGGAGAGTGAAGATGCGAACCCCGACGACCAGGGCCGCAAGTCCCGCGAAGAAGGAGTAGATGCCCAGGGAGATCAGGTCCCAACCGAACACGATCGCGAGTCCCGCGACGAAGAAGATGCCTCCGTAGAGGATCGACATCTCCCCGTAGACGAAGTTGTACGGCCCGGGAAGCGGCCACGTGAAAATCATGCGAAAGCCGGTGGCCAGCGCGATGAATCCGGTGAGAAGGAAGCCGGGTACGGCTTTCTTGGGATCCTTGTCGATGAACCTTGCCATGAACAATGCGAACAACACGAATGCCACAACGAGGTTGATGAGCATGAGCGTGAGGAAGTCGATGAACATCAGCAGCCTCCTTCGAAAAAGGGGTTTGAGCCTTTCCGGTCCGAATATAGTTTATTACCATTGTCGGGATTAAGGAAAGGTTTTTCGTCCATTGGAGGCATCAGTGGTCAACGTGAAGCTCTGGAGAGAAGCGCTCACAGGAATTCCTTCCGTGAACAAGGAGGAGTGGAGCTCGCTCGACATCGTCTCGAAGTGGCTCGTTTCCTCCCGCGCCGCGGTGCTCGTCATGACGTTCACGTCGTGCGCGGTGGCGGGGCTCTTCGCGCTCCGCGACGGCACTCTCCGTGTCCTGCCCTGGATCGTCATGACGATCGGGCTCGTGCTCGGCCATGCCACGAACAACCAGTTCAACGATTACACCGACTTCGTGCGGGGGGTGGACAAGGACATATACTTCCGCTCGCTCTACGGGCCCCAGCCCGTGGCGCACGGTCTCATGTCCCCCCGGCAGCTCCTGCGCTACTTCGGTGCCACCATGGCGGTCGTGATCGTAATGGCGGTCATCCTGTTCGGCCTCGACGCCTGGGACCCGGTAATCCTCCTCCTCCTGGCGATCGGCGTCGCCTTCGTCCTGCTCTATACGTGGCCGCTGAAGTACATCGGGGCGGGGGAGATCGCCGTGCTGCTGGTCTGGGGACCTCTCATGATCGGCGGGGGGTATTACGCCCTGACCCGTCACTGGAGCTGGCAGGTCATCTGGGGCAGCGCCCCCTATGTCCTGGGCGTGACCACGGTCATCCTGGGGAAACACATAGACAAGATCAGGGTCGATGCTGAAAAAAGGATTCGCACGCTCCCGGTTCTGATCGGGGAGAAGGCGGCGCGGATCGTCGTTCTCGTATTCCTGGTCGCCCCGCTTGCGGTGGTCGCCGCACTCGTGGCGACCCGCTACTTCACCCCCGCCATGGCCATCGGGTTTCTCAGCCTTCCGTCCCTCGTCAGGACCTTCGCGGTTTTCCTGAAGCCGAAGCCCGTCGAACGCCCCGACGGGTTTCCCGAAGGCAAGGGCGGGTGGCCCCTGTACTTCGCGCCCACCGCGTTCGTCTACACGCGCACGTTCGGTTTGTGGTTTCTTCTCGGACTGGCGGCCGAGACGGCTCTGCGGATCATCGTCCCCGGGTTCTGGAGATAAGGGGGCCGGATCAGAATACCGTGAACAGGGCGGTGATGCCGACCCACGGGAGGTTCGTGCGCAGCTGCGACAGCACGCTTACCGGGTCGTAGAACACGATGCCGACGGTGACCGGGCCGAGGTTCATGTCGGCGGAGAACTTGAAGTTGATGAGCGACGATTCCGGGGAGGGTGTCGATGTCATGCCGTAGGAGAAGTCAGGCCCGATGCCCCCCGACAGTGTGAATCGATCGATGTCAACGGTGATCCCGATATCGGTGAGGAATACGACGTAGGGGTTGGGGTCGACGGCAAAAAACGCCGTCACCGCGTACTGGAACAGGTAGAGGAACTTGTAGCGCGCCTCGAGCCCCAGGGGGAAGTTCACCGAGGAAGGGGACGCCTGGGTGGTGGAGGTGAGCGTGCTGGCGTAGGCGGCGATAGGACCGATCTGCAGGTCCGCAAACCCGAGCCAGGGCACCAGCACGAGGATCAGCACCGCCAGCCGTCTCTTCACGACGATCCTACCCGCTATGTGCGGGGTCCGCGCGCCGCGGGGAGCTTTCGCGCGTACCCGTGGACGGCGATCTTTTTCCCCCGCTGTGAACGTGACCCCGTCCGTCCGGCGCCGCCGGCGCGGCTGTAACCGCCCACCGTGCTTCTTTCCGGAATCGTGGCGCTCTTCAGGCGAGCCAGACGATGTTCTCCCACCAGGAGGAGCGTCACCAAACGCTTGTGCGATCCTCCCGCGAGCTTGCGCGCCTTCACGAGCTTGCGCCGCATCGACTGGATCGCGAACCGTGAGCGCCCGAGTGACTTCGCCACCTGCTCCGCGGTCTTCTCGTACTGACCCTGGCGATCAGGGGTGGAAAGCTTCAGGAAGCGCTCGACCTCGCGCTCCGACCAGGATGCATAATCTTTTGTTGCCATGCTGCCTACTTTCTACACATCTGGTGACGCACGTGTCAACTGAGCGATTGCCGGCTTGTGGTCGGGCACGGAAAAGCGCGCCCGTGTGACATACCCCGTGGGGTGCGCCTCGTGCCAATGTTATGTCCGGAATAACGAGTCCGTCACGGCTACAATCGCGCTGTCCGGTCTACCCTGGGGTCGCGCCAGCGCCGAGCACGAAATTGTTGAAGTAGTACTCAACGGCGTCGACGAGAGCCTGCCACGAGGCCTCGATGATGTTCTCCACGACGCCGACGGTGTCCCACGTGTGCTCGCCGTCGGAGGTCGTGATGAAGACCCTCACCCGCGCGGCGGTCGCCCTTTCGGGGTCCAGCACGCGCACGCGGTAGTCGGTGAGCTTCAGCTTTTGCAGAAACGGATGGAGGGGGAGCAGGGCATCGCGCAGCGCGCCGTTCAGCGTGTCCACGGGGCCGTCCCCGACCGCGGCGCCCATGAGGAGGTCGCCGTTCACGCGCACGAAGAGCCGACCGACCGTCTTCGCCGGGGTCGTGCCGGATTTGTAGTTCTCCATGTGGTAGTTGCTGAGCTCGAGCATCGGCCTGTAGAGGTTCAAAGCACGGCGGATCACGAGGTCGAAGGATGCCTCAGCGGCTTCGTACTCGTAGCCCTTCTCCTCCAGGTCCTTGAGCTGCTCGAGGAGCCGTGCAACCACCTCGGAGGATTTCTCGAAGTCCCCGTAGCGGGCGAGCTTCTTCACGATGGTGGATTTCCCGGCGAGCTCGGAGAGCAGGATCCTGCGCTCGTTGCCGACGAGCGCCCCATCCACGTGCTCCATGAGCCGGGGGGCCTTGCTGATGACGTCGGCGTGCTGCCCGGCCTTGTGGGAAAACGCCGCTTCACCCACGTAGGGCTGGCGCTTGTCGGGAATGATGTTCGCCTTCTCCGCGACGAAGCGCGACAGCGGGGTGAGGAGCTTGAGGTCGGCGCAGGTCCCGGCGCCATCGGAGAGCTTCAGGCAGAGGGTGGGGATGAGGGTGCAGAGGTTGAGGTTCCCGCAGCGCTCTCCCCAGCCGTTGATCGTGCCCTGGACNNGGGCGTTGGCCACCGCATTGCCCGTATCGTCGTGGAAGTGCACGCCGATGGGGCCGAGCTCCGCCAGGGGGAGCTCGGAGAAGATGCGCGCGACCTCCGACGGAAGCGTGCCACCGTTCGTATCGCAGAGAACGAGGCAGTCCGCCCCTGCACCGTGCGCGGCGCGCAGTGTGGCAAGAGCGTAGGCGGGGTCGTCCTTGTATCCGTCGAAGAAATGCTCCAGATCGTAGAACACCTCGCGGCCCGCGGCTTTCAGCGTGGAAAGTGAATCCGCGATCATGAGGAGGTTCTCCTCCTCCGTGGTCTGCAGAACCTCGTGAACGTGCGCCTTCCACGTCTTTCCCACGACGATCACCGTCGGAGTCTCCGCGTGGAGAAGCGCATTGATCTGTGGATCGGATGTGGCTTTCCCGTGCGGTTTGCGCGTGGAGCCGAAGGCGACGATCCGCGCGTGGCGGAGCTTTTCCTTGCGCATCCGCTGGAAGAACTCCGCCTCCTTGCGGTTGGACAGCGGGAACCCGCCCTCGATGTAGTCGATGCCGAACTCGTCCATGGCGAGTGCGATCTGGACCTTGTCCTCGAGCGTGTAGCTGATCCCCTGGCCCTGCATGCCGTCGCGGAGGGTCGTGTCGTAGATGATGGTGCGGGACCCGTTCATCGCGCGCCTCCCGTCTTTGCCTGCGATGCGATGAGGTAGGGCATCCATCCCCCCTCCCTGACGATGGCTTCCATGAAGGGCGGGAAAGGCGCGATCGGCCGTTCCTCCCCCGTGGAGAGACGGAGCAGCCCGATCTCCAGGTCGACGTCGAGTGTTTCTCCCTCGGCCACGAGCCCCGTGATCCCCGGACATTCGACGATGGGAAGCCCGATGTTGATG
The DNA here is from genome assembly GCA_003141795.1 of Spirochaetaceae bacterium. Next base: position 7,886 of record PLNO01000231.1, read on the forward strand.
GCGTTGCGGAAGAAGATCCGGGCGAAGCTCTCCGCGACGACGCATGCGATGCCTGAAGCCTTGATGGCGAGAGGCGCGTGCTCGCGGGAGGAGCCGCAGCCGAAGTTCCTCCCTGCCACGAGGATGCTGCCCGCGCGAACGTTTGCGGCAAAGCCGGGGCGCGCGTCCTCCATGCAGGAGGCGGCAAGCACTGCCGGGTCACTCGTCGTGAGGTAGCGGGCGGGAAGGATCTCGTCGGTGTTCACGTCATGCCCGAAGACGTACGCCATTCCGCTGAAACGCATGCTCATACCCCTTGTCTCCCCGCGACCTGCGCGGGGCTCATGATACAGCCTGCAACCGCGGATGCAGCTGCCGTTGCCGGAGAGGCGAGGTACACCTCGCTCGTCCTGTGCCCCATGCGGCCCACGAAGTTCCTGTTCGTCGTGGACACGCAGCGCTCGCCGTCGGCGAGGATCCCCATATGTCCACCGAGGCACGGTCCGCAGGTGGGCGGCGAGATGACGGCGCCGGCGTCCAGGAACACGTCGAAGAGTCCCTCGGCGAGCGCTGCGCGATAGACCGCGGGCGTCGCGGGGATGACGATGCAGCGCACCCCCCGTGCGACATGCCTGCCGCGGAGCACCTCTGCGGCACACCGGAGATCCTCGATGCGGCCGTTCGTACAGCTGCCGATCACCACCTGGTCGATGCGCCCGCCTCCGGCCTCGGATGCTGCCACGACGTTCTGGGGGAGATGCGGCCGTGCCACCACCGGCTGGATCGCACGTGCGTCAATGGTAACGACCCGCTCGTAGGCGGCGTCGGCGTCCGCCGCGACGGGGACCCATCGCCGGGAGGTCCTCCCTGAGAGGTAGCTTTCCACCTTTGCGTCGGAGGCGAACACGCCGTTCTTGGCGCCCGCCTCGACGGCCATGTTCGCCATGGTGAGCCTGCCCTCGATGGAGAGCTCATCGATCGCCGGTCCGCTGAACTCAAGCGCCCTGTAGGCGGCTCCCGAGACGGTGAGCTCTCCTATCAGGGTGAGGATGAGGTCCTTGCCCGTGACCCAGGGCTGAAGCGCGCCGTCGAAGCGCACCTTGATCGTGGGCGGCACGCGAAGCCATGCCTTTCCCGTCAGGTAGAAACCGGCGAGGTCGGTCGATCCCACCCCCGTGGAGAACGCCCCCAGAGCACCGTAGGTGCACGTGTGGGAGTCCGCGCCGATCACCACCATGCCCGGGACGATCGCGCCGAGCTCAGGGAGCAGCGCGTGCTCGACGCCCACCTCCCCCTGGTCGAAGAATCGCACCCCCGGGTGGCGCGCGGCGAAATCGCGCAGCACTTTCGCCTGCTGCGCGGAGGGGATGTCTTTGTTCGGCGTGAAGTGGTCGGCAGTGAGCCAGACCCTTTCGGGGTAACGGCAATCGCGCGCTCCGGTCTTCTCGAACTCATGGATCGCCATGGGCGCCGTGATGTCGTTGGCAAGCCCGAGATCCGGCTCGATCTCGAGGAAATCGCCCGGCGCGACGCGCTCGACGCCTGCCGCCCGGGCGAGGATCTTTTCAGAGAGTGTCATGCGGCTCGCTCTCCCCCCTGTGCGTGGCAAGGTACGCCTTCCACCTGTTCAGCGCGTTCACGTACGCACGCGCACTCGCCTCCAATATGTCGGTCGATGCGCCGCGCCCGACGAACTTCCTCCCCTCGATCTGCAGGGACACGCTGACCTCGCCCATGGCCTGACGCCCGGGGGTGACCGCCTGGACGACGTACTCCAGGAGCTTGGCCGTCACGCCCAGCGCCCTGTCGATCGCGTTGAAGATGGCGTCCACGGGGCCGTCCCCCGTCGCCGCCTCCTCGAAGCGTTCCCCTCCCGTGACGAGGCGGACGGTTGCGGTGGGCACCGCGACATTGCCGGACTGGATGTTGAAGTACTCGAGGCTTATCGTCTCCGCCGTGCGGCCCAGGTGGTCGGAGACGATGGCGTACAGGTCGTCGTCGTAGACCTCCTTCTTCCTGTCCGCGACGATGAGGAAGTGCTCATAGGCTTTCTTGGCTTCGTCTTCGGAGACCTGGATGCCGAGCTCCGCGAGCCTGTTCTTGAACCCGTGCAGCCCCGAGTGGCGTCCGAGCACGAGCTGGCTGGAGTCCCGTCCCACCGATTCGGGGTGCATGATCTCGTAGGTTTCCCTCTTCTTCAGTACGCCGTCCTGGTGGATGCCCGACTCGTGGGCGAAGGCGTTCTCTCCCGTGATGGGCTTGTTCCGCGGGATGGGGAATCCGATCGTCGTTGCGACCAGGCGCGAGGTGTTCCATATCTGCTTCGTCACGATCCCCGTGGTGTAGGGGAGGATGTCCTTGCGGACCGCGAGGGCCATGACGAACTCCTCCAGGCACGCGTTGCCTGCCCTCTCCCCGATGCCGTTCACCGTCACCTCCACCTGGCGCGCGCCGGCTTTCACCGCCGCAACCGAGTTGGCCACGGCCACGCCGAGGTCGTTGTGGCAGTGTACGGAGAGCACGGCCTTGTCCATGTTCGGCGTGCCCTCACGGATCGCGGTCAGGAACGCGGCGAACTCCGACGGCATGGTGTAGCCCACGGTATCGGGCACGTTGATGATGCGCGCTCCCGCGTCGATGACCTTCTCTATCACCTTGCAGAGGAAGTGAAGCTCGCTGCGCGTTCCGTCCTCGGGTGAGAACTCCACTTCCGCCACGAGGTTGCGCGCGTATTTCACGGCCTTCACGGCCATCTCCAGAACTTCCTCGGGGGACTTGCGCAGCTTGTACTCCATGTGGATGGGGGAGGTGGCGAGGAACGTGTGGATGCGGGGATGCTCGGCGTCGCGAACGGCCTCCGCCGCGCAATCGATGTCCTTTTCCACCGCGCGCGCGAGTGCCGCGATGGCCGGGCCGCGCACCTGCCGCGCTATGAGCTGGCAGCCCTCGAGCTGCTGCGGGGAGGAGATGGGGAAGCCCGCCTCGATGACGTCGACCCCGAGCCGGCCGAGCTGGACGGCGATCTCCAGCTTCTGCTCGACGCTCATGGAGGCGCCCGGCGACTGTTCGCCGTCCCTCAGCGTCGTGTCGAAAATCACTACGCGATCCATGGGACCTCTCCTTTCATTCCTGAACCGGCGCGCTATGCGCGTCGGAGCTCTTTTTGCACTGCTCTGTCGCGCCCGGCGCGACAGAGCTCTTTCTGCTGCGTTCCATCGCGACGACCCCGCTGCGCGCCATCTCCGCGATGCCATACGGCCGCAGGAGGGCGAGGAAGTCGTCGATTTTTTCCGGAGATCCGGCGAGCTCCACGGACATCGTGTCGAAGCCCACGTCCATGATCTGCGCCTTGAACACGTCGGCCACCTGGAATACCTCCCCGCGCTGGGGACCGCTGGCGTTCACTTTCACGAGCATGAGCTCACGGTTGAGGGAGGGCGCATCGGTGAGCTCGTTCACCGAAATGACGTCGATGAGGCGATTCAGCTGCTTCTTGATCTGCTCCACCACCGCATCGTCGCCCGTGCACACGAGGGTGATGCGGCTGACGCTGGGGTCCATGATGAGCCCCGCCGTGATGCTCTCCACGTTGTAGCCCCTGCCGGAGAGGAGTCCCGAGATGCGGGCCAGGACGCCCTGGTGGTTTTCCACGAGCATTGAAATGACGTGTCTCACGTGCTCCTCCTCAGGCGTTCATCATCTCGTGGATGCCGGCGCCGGCCGGTACCATGGGCCACACGTTCGCCTCCCGCTCGATCCTGAAATCGATGAAGACGGGACGGCGCGTGATCCTTTTCGCCTCGGCCAGCGCGGCCTGTATTTCCCCCTCCACGGTGACCCTGATGCCCGCGGCTCCGTACGCTTCGGCGAGCTTCACGAAGTCCGGCGCGTAGGCGGGGCAATTCTCGTCGGGGTGCGCGCAGTCAGGGTCGCAGTCCGGGTCCCGCTCCAGGCAGACGCCCGAATAGTGCTTATCGTAGAACAGCTCCTGCCACTGGCGCACCATGCCGAGGTACCCGTTGTTCATGATCGCCACGATCACGGGAAGCCGTTCGCTCACCGCAGTGGCAAGCTCCTGGATGTTCATCTGGATGGAGCCGTCTCCGGCGATGTCGATGACGCGCCGATCGGGGTTGCCGAGCTGCGCGCCGATGGCCGCGGGAAACCCGTAGCCCATCGTGCCCAGTCCTCCGGAGGTGAGGAACGTGCGGGGCCTGTGGAAGTCGTAGTACTGCGCCGTCCACATCTGGTGCTGCCCGACCTCCGTCGTGACGATGGCATCGGGGAAGGCAGCGGAAATTGCGCGCAGCACCGCGGTCGGGGAGAGCCGCCCGTTGCCGGGAATGTCGGCAAGGGGGTGCGCCGCCTTCCAGTCGTCGGTGGTCGCGATCCATTCGTCGTGACGGGGCCGCCTCAGGTGGGGGAGGAGGTCCTCCAGCACCCGGCGGGCGTCGCCGACGATCGGGATCGCGACCGGGACATTGCGATCGATGGAGGCGGGATCGATGTCGATCTGGACGACCGACGCGTGGGGGGCGAACTTCGAGAGGTCGCCGGTGGCGCGGTCGTCGAACCGGGCGCCGACGGCGAACAGGAGGTCGCAGTTCTGCACCGCCGTGTTTGCCGCGTACGTCCCGTGCATGCCGATCATGCCGAGGAATCGGGGATGCGCGCTGGGAAGCGCGCTGATGCCCATGAGGGAGGAGGCAGTGGGAACGTCAACGATTTTCTGGACTGCACCGAAGAGCTCTGCCGCCCCGGCGATGTTCACGCCCCCGCCGAGGTAGAAAAGCGGTTTCTTCGCGTTGGCCAGCGCTTCGGCCGCCTCACGGACCCGCGCGGGCTGGGGCGTGTACACGGGGTTGTACCCGCGGATGGAGACGGTCTGCGGCAGGACGTCATCGGAGCACTCGGTGAGCACGTCCTTGGGAACGTCCACGAGAACGGGCCCCGGTCTTCCGGTGCGCGCGATGTAGAACGCCTCACGGATGATGCGGCCCAGATCTTTCCTGTCGGTGACGAGGTAGTTGTGCTTCGTGACGGAGCGGGAGATGCCGACGATGTCGGCCTCCTGGAAAGCGTCGTTGCCGATCATGTTGCGCGACACCTGCCCCGTGAAGACCACGAGGGGAACGGAGTCGAAGTTCGCCGTGGCCAGTCCCGTGACGGTGTTCGTGGCCCCGGGTCCGCTCGTCACGATGCAGACGCCCACCTGTCCCGTGGACCGCGCATACCCGTCGGCGGCGTGCACGGCCCCCTGCTCGTGACGGGTGAGCACGAGGCGCAGCCCCCGCTCCCCGTACAGCGCGTCGAATATCGGAATGACGACCCCGCCGGGGAAGCCGAAGACGACCTTCGTGCCTTCCGCCTTGATCCCCTCGATGAGAAGCCGTGCGCCGCTTCGTTTCATGAAGCCCCCCGCAGCGCGCCGTGGGAGGCGGGTCCGACGCTGCCGGCGTAGGAGTCGAGGAAGGGGCTGCCGGTGCTCTTCACGCACGGTCGGAAGCCCTTCATCCGCTCCGCGAGCTCCCGATCGCTGATGAGAAGATCCAGCCTCTTTCCTGGAATGTCCACGCGGATCCGGTCCCCGTTTTTCACGACGCCGATCGGGCCCCCGGCCGCGGCCTCGGGCGTGATGTGGCCGATCGACGCCCCGCGGCTCGCGCCGGAGAACCTGCCGTCGGTGACGAGCGCCACCTCCTTGTCCAGTCCCATGCCGGCGATCGTTGCAGTCGGGCTCAGCATCTCCCGCATGCCGGGGCCGCCGCGCGGGCCCTCGTACCTGATGACGACGACGTCCCCTGCGACGATTTTTCCCCCGAGGATCGCCTCCTGGGCGTCCTCCTCCGAATCGAACACGCGCGCCGGGCCCTCGTGGACGAGCATGGACGCATCCACGGCGGCCTTCTTCACGATACTGCCCCCCGGTGCGAGGTTTCCCTTGAGAACGGCGAGGCCGCCCTGCGCATGGTACGGCTTTTCAGGTCGTGCGATGTACGTGCCGTCAGGGTCCGGAGCAGCCGCGTAGGCGCTCCCGAGCGTGTCGCCCGTGACCGTCAGCGCTTTCCCGTCGATCACCCCCATGGTCTCCAGCACCTTGAGCACGGCCATCACCCCGCCCGCGCTGTTCAGATGCTGCATGAAATACGGGCCGGACGGTGAAAGCGCACACAGGTGCGGGACGCGCGCGCTCATCGCGTCGAAGTCGTCGAGCGTCAGCTCGACCCCCGCGGAGGCGGCGATTGCCGGAAGGTGCAACGCGGTGTTCGTCGATCCTCCCATTGCCATGTCCAATGCCACTGCGTTGAGGAACGCTGCGCGCGTGAGGATCTTTCGGGGCGAGAGGGCCGCCTTCACCGCCCTGACGGCGCTCCGTCCCGCTTCCCGGGCCAGGATCATCCTGTCCGCGTCGACCGCCGGTATGCTCCCGTTCCCCGGCAGTGCGATTCCGAGAGCCTCCGAGAGGCAGTTCATCGTGTTCGCCGTGAACAGCCCCGCGCAGGACCCGCACCCCGGGCAGGCGTCGTGCTCGAGCCGGGAAAGCTCGGCGGTCGTCATCTTCCCCGCGCTGTGCCTTCCGACCGCTTCGAAAACGGCATCCAGCCCGACGTCCCGTCCGTTCGAGCTTCCCGCGAGCATCGGGCCCCCGGAGATGAGCACGGCGGGGATGTCCAGGCGGGCCGCCCCGATGAGCATTCCGGGAACGATCTTGTCGCAGTTGACCACGAGGACCAGGCCGTCGAGGGCGTGGGCACGGGCGACGATTTCGATCGAATCGGCGATGAGGTCCCGGCTGGGGAGGGAGTACTTCATTCCCGCATGACCCATGGCAAGGCCGTCGCACACGCCGATGGTGCCGAACTCGCAGGCGATCCCGCCTTCGGACCAGATGCCTTCCCTGACACTCTCCGCGACGCGCCTCAGGTCCCGATGCCCGGGGATCAGCTCGCTGTAGGAGTTGGCGATGCCGATGACCGGCTTTCCCATGCTCTTTGCATCCCACCCCAGAGCGTGGAGCAGGCTCCTGTGGGGGGCTCGTGATGCGCCCTCTTGAACGTCCGCGCTGCGCCGTTTCGCTGTCCCGTCCGTCATGGTCCCTCCTCGAGGTCCTTGAAAATAAAAAGGCCGTTCCCCCCGGAAGGAGAACGGCCCGCGCTTCGCATTAATAACGACTGCGCGCTACCCTTCCGGGCGTCGGTTACTCCTCGCAAGGAGGACGCTAATAAGGATGAGCCCGGAAATGGAAAGAGTCAGTGCGCGTGTCATGTTGGTGTATATATATGCGCTGACCGGGTGAATGTCAAGCGCCTTGCAAAGCAAACGTCAGAACGTCGAAAGCCTGCGCTCGAAGGATTTTTCAAGCCGCGTGAGCACGGTTCTGCACTGCTCCTCTGTACGGATGCCGAACTCGCTGAGCACAGGCCGCTCTATCTGCTCGAAGGAAACCCTCTCACGCTCCAGATCGCAGAGGGAGTTCGCGAGGTACACGCAGTACACGATGTCCTTGTACTGCACCGGCGCCACCAGCGGATCGTGGTGGTGCTTGATCCCCTGGACGAGCTGCTCGGGGAAGTTCCACTTGCGCACGATGAGCGCACCGATGTCCGCATGGTTCAGCCCGAAGGAGAATCGTTCGAGGATCCGCGGGGGGATGTCCTTCTCCTTGCAGAATCGCGCCATCTGGTCCATCGCGTCCGGATGGAGATAGGTGACGATGATCTGCCCCAGGTCGTGGAGGATGCCGGTAACGTACACGTCGTCGAGGATGTCGGATTTCGGCTTGAAGCTGCGGGCGATCTGAAACGCGTAATAGGCGACCCTGTAGGAGTGGTCCCACAGGTCCTTCATCTCGGCGTACTTCTCCCCGAGGATCTTCTGGGCGCTGTAGGAGTACAGCAGGTTGCGCAGCCCTTTCATGCCCACGATCTTGACGGCCTGGAGGATGTTGTTCACCCGTCGGGGAAGCACGTAGAAAGCCGAGTTCACGAGCTTCAGCAGGTCCGCGGTGAGCGCGGGGTCGATGGCGATGCGCCCGGCGATCTGGGCGATCGTCGATTTCGGCTCCTCCGTCAGCCGGATGAGCTCCATGATCGTTTCCGGGAAGTGGGGGAGGGAGTCCACGTCACGGACGATGGCCTGCGTGAGCACGCTGATCTTTTCGAGCTGGACCTGGCTCATCGGGATGACCAGGGAGGCCACGGTTTCACCGTTCTGCGCCTCGATCGCGAACGCCTCTTCGCCGAGCCCGATGCGCTTCAGGAATTGCAGGAGGATGAGGATGCCGAGCCCGGCACCTTCGGTCGAATCGATGGGCTGCGCGAGGGCTTCGACGAAGGAGTGGAAGGCGCGCGCACGCGCGATGCGGTCGTAGATCCTCGCCTGCTCACGGGGGGTCAGCTCCGCGTTGTTGCGAACGGAGATGGAAAGACTGCCGGCGGTCGTATGGAAGGTGACGCCGATGAACTCGCCGCGCTCTTTGAGCAGCCCCAGCCAATGTTCCAGCCGCTCGGAGGATTCCGTGCGGAAGTCGACCATCCCCTTCTCGTAATCCTGCTCATCGCCGATGTCCAGCCCCTTCTCTTCGAAGTAGAGGCGCTTCGTGTTGGCCTTCTGAGCGTTGACGATGAGCTCTTTGAGGCAGTAGGAGAGCGGCTCGAGGATCTTCTCCTGACCCAGCTCCACCAGGTAGACCTCGAGGATCCGGTCCAGCAGCGCATGCGATTCGTGCGGAAGGCTCGTCAAGCGGAAGGTGAGGGGGATGGAACGCAGAGCAGCCTTCTGGATCTCCGCGATGTCGATTGTCGAGGTCATGCACCCACAAGTATAGCCGGTTTAGGGGGACAGCGCCATCTTCAGCCCTGGCCCGCGGTGAGGATGTCGTCGATGCTCTCGGGGTGCTCCTTGAAGGATTCAAGCATCTGGATGCGGCTGAACGTCTCCAGGTTCTGCTCGAACACCTCCACCACGTCCGGGTCGAAATGCGTGCCCCGTTCGCCCAGGATGATCCTGGTGGCCTCTTCGTGAGGGAGCGCCTCCTTGTAGCTGCGCTTGCTCGTGAGCGCATCGTACACGTCGGCGAGCGCGACGAGACGGGCCGACAGGGGGATCTCCTCCCCCTTCTTGCCCGAAGGGTAGCCCGTTCCGTCCCAGCGCTCGTGGTGGGAGAACGCCACTTCCTTGCCGATGGTGAGGAACGATTCGCGCTTGATCTGCTGATCCACGGCGCGTAACGCTTCCCCGCCCAGGCGCGCGTGCTGCTTGATCTTTTCGTACTCCGCGTCCGTGAGCTTCCCCGGCTTCAGCAGCACGGCATCCTCGATGCCGACCTTTCCCACATCGTGCAGGATGGAGGACAGACAGAGGTCTTCGATGTATTCCGGGGTGATGTAATCCGCGTACTTGGGGGTTTTCGAGAGCCCGATGGCGAGGACGCGCGTGTATTCCCGGATGCGCTCCAGGTGCTTTCCCGTGTCGACGTCGCGATACTCGGTGAGCCGGGCGAACCCGAGGATCGCCGCGGACTGGGTTTCCTTGATCTGCTCGAAGGAATCCTGCAGCTTCTTCTCCAGCCGCACCCGCTCCGTGAGGTCCCGCTCCATGATGGAGTAGGCGATCGTTTCCCCCGTGGTGCTGGTCAGTGCCGAGCAGGAGGCGTAGGTGAACTTGATGCTTCCGTCGAGGCACCTGCGGGGCACGTCCGTTTCGACGTGCCTGCCGTTGTTCTTCCTGGCGAGTGAGATCACCTCCGCGACGGGCCTGCTCTTCTTGTGGACCTGGAAAATGTCGTCGAACTCCCTGCCGACGATGTTCGCCCATTTGTAGCCGTACAGCTGCTCTGCGAAGTAGTTGCAGTTCAGGATCTTTCCGAAGGGGTCCACGATGATGATGGAGGAGAGGATCGTGTCGAAGAGCACCATGTAGTTGCGCTCGGAGATCTTGAGGCGCGCCTCGAGGTTCTTGACGTAGGTGACGTCCTTGAAATGCGTCGTGTAGCCCGTCACCGCGCCGCGGTCGTCCCGGATGACCCATGAGGTGTCGAGCACCCGCCGGGGCTGTTTCGATGCCGTCACCATGTGGGTTTCCAGGTTGTAGACCATGTCCGATTCGGCCAGGCGCAGGATCTTGTCCTCCAGCTCGGGTGCGTGCGCGTAGAGGCTCGCGATGTCGGGTAGCTGCCCGCCTTCTTTCAATCCCAGGAGCTGGTAAAAAGCGGGGTTGGCGAGGGTCACCGCACCGTTGAGATCCGCCGAAAAGACCGGGTCTCCGATGTTGCGGAAGAGGTGCTCGAGCTCGTTGTGCGCGCGAACGGCAGCCCCGCTCCCGCTCGTGGCCCTCGTCAGACGCACCAGGAAGTAGCGCCCGGCGCCGCCTTCCACGGTCATGGTCGACACGATGAAACGCTGCGGGATCCCCGACCTGTCGGCGACCACCGCCTCCCGTTCGCACGGCTGGGTCGCGGCCCCGAGGCCGATTCCGAGGTTCTCCAGGAACTCCGACTCGTGGGCGAAGATGTCGGCGCTGCGAAGCCCCGTCGTTCGGAGCAGGACCTCGTTGATGAAGACGATTTTCGCCTGATCGTTGACCACGAGAAATCCGTCAGAGAACTCCTCGATGATCTTCAGCAGAACTTCCGTCACAGAGAGTCCTTTCTCCTGGGGAGCGTTGTCAGCCTACCATCGCGCCATGGCGCTGTCAATTCTGACCGGCACGCTTCAGCAATACTCAGTATGCGTTTCACCGATCCGCATTTCTCATTTTGTCCGAAGAAAAGGGCTCCATTTGGCAGTGCGGCCGCTTTTTCGCAAGCTCCGAAGGTACAAAATGAGAAATGCTGGGCACGCTTTCATTGAAGTTCGATTCTCTCTATACTCTGCGGTAGGAGCGCTTGATGAAAAAACTCCTCTTCGCGGGACTTCTGCTGCTCTCCGTCTGTTCGCTTCTGTCTGCGGAGGATCTGGGCGCCACCTGGACACCGGTCGTTCCCGAGGGCAGCGGCATGTGGCTGCACAGCGCGGGGACCCTTGCCGCGGGCTCCTACGCGGCCATCGTCGGGCCGTCGGCCGCGACGGAGGAGGTGACGTTCGACGGTGTCTCCGTCGAACGACCCACCGTCGACGATGCCCCCTCGTACCGCGGTTTCCTCCTTCCCTTCATCCAGGGATCCGGCGGGCACGTGGTGACCGTGCGCTTCCACCAGACCGGCACTACGGCGGCCCCGCCCGTGCTGCGGATCGTGCCCCAGGAAGGGCTGGAAGCCCGGCTGGGTCTGCTCAATCTCCCCCTGGTGCCCGCGCGAGTTTTCTCGGGACTCCTGTCGCTCCTCATCGCCTTCCAGCTCGTGACGCTGCTGGTGCGCCGCCGCTCGACGGAGACCACACGGCTCATGCTCGCGCTCTTGGCCAACGCCGTCTCTGAGCTGATGCCCTCCCTGGCCGCCTCCTTCCTCCCCGCGGTGCTCTGCTCCAGGATATCCGCGGTCGCCTTCTTCGTGGCGGCGGCGCTGCTCATGTACTCGATGCTCGACGTGATGAAATCCGCCCGCCTGCGCCTGCTCCTCCCCATGGGGCTTCCCCCGTTCCTGGCAATGTGCCTGTTCATCGCCTCGGCGTCCCTGCCCGTCGTGGAGGTGGCCGGGCTCGTGGCGCGCGGTATCCTCGCGGTCGACTTCGCCGTGGTCGCGGGGCTTTGTGGACTGGGGCTCTCCAAGGCGGGGTTCAGACGCGGCATCACGCCGCTGTTCCTCGGCGGGAGCCTGTTCCTCGCCATAGGGGCAGGGGTGCTTTTGGACGCTCTGCTTCCCGGCAGCGCCTTTTTCGCGTTCCTCCCCGGGTTCCTGATCGCGGTATTCGAGAGCAGCCTCCTCGTCGTGGAGCTCAGCCGCGCGCAGGGGATGTACCGCCAGACCAGTCAGGAGCTGATCGAGCGCATCGAGAGCGACTGGGAGATGATCGAGCGCATCCGCGAGGGCAAGGAGCTGCTGGAGAAGCGCAACGTGGACATCACGCAACTGTCCGTCAAGCTCCTGGAGAGCGCGCAAAAGCAGTCCTTCACGATCGGCGGATTGATCGTCTCCCTCGCCGACGCGGGCGCGGGGGAAGGGCGCGTCGTGGAAAAGGAGAAGGACATTCTCGGTTTCACGACGCAGGTGGACGGACTGATCACGAGCTTCAACGCGCAGATCCTCGAGACGCTGGAGGAGATGGAGGCGCTCTACCAGAGGTCCATCGTCATCCGCAAGGCGGTGAGCCAGATCATCGGGATCGCGGAGAAGACGCACATGCTCTCNNCTCTCCCTGAACGCTTCCATCGAAGCGGCCAAAGCCGGTGCCGCGGGCAAGGGCTTTTCCGTCGTCGCGCAGGAAATCCGCAAGCTTGCCGATCTCACGCGGACGGTGTCCGATCAGGTCAGCGCCGTGATCCAGGACCTCAACCGGGGCGTGGAGAAGGGCGTGACGAGGATCAAAGGGTTGGGCACGGGGTTCTCCGCCATCATGTCCAGCAGCGAGGAAATCCGCACGATGGTCGCGGCGAACTCCCAGGCTCTGGAAGACGTCAATCGCGCACATGCGCGGATCCAGGACGGCCTGGCGGGGGTGGACACGCTGATACGGTCGATCCTCGAAGTTTCCCACGACATGCGCCAGATGACGGACAGGCTCGCCGCCGCCTTCTCGTGGTTCGGCGAAACCCTGAAGCTCAAGGAGGAGTCCGCCGGCACGCTGCCCCCGCTTCCGGGAGAGCTGGCCGACGCGATGCCGGAAGAAGCGGAAGAGGCCGAAGAGCTCACCGAGGAGGAGCGTATCCAGGAGCCGGGACCGGCGGCCGCCGGAAACGAACCCTCAGTGCCTCCGGGCTGAGTACGGTGCCGGGATGCGCTATGCGATGGGAGCGTCTCCGATCAGGCAGAACCATTCGACCTCGACTGCAAGCTCGTCTCCCACGTACGCTTTGCCTGCCTGGCGGAGCATCGTTTTCGTGACCCTCAGATTGCGTATGACCATGCGCAGGGTGTCTCCCGGGCGCACCTGCCTGCGGAACTTCGCCTTTTCAACAGTAGCGAGAAAAAATAAACCTGGGTTTCCGGTCACCATCTTCGCGCCGGCGCCCCCGCATTGTGCCATCGTTTCGATGAGAATTACGCCGGGCACAACGGGAAACCCGGGAAAGTGGCCGGCAAAGAAGAAATCCTTTTCTACAAATTTTCTATACCCTACAATTTCCTCGCTGTCTGCTTTCTCTATTCTATCCACAAAGAGAAAGGGATCCCGATGAGGAAGCAACGAAGTTATGTCGCTCATGCAAATAAGAGTATCATTGTCATGCCATGTGAGGAAAGCTGTTCGGCGGGAAAAGCGGAGACTCCGTTCGAATTGACATGGTTGGGGGGGAAGTGCTAATTTCCGACAGAATCTGTCATAAATACAGTCCGTGCTGGGCAGGTACTCAGGCCCGAAAAGGGGTTTGAAATGGATCTCAAGGAATTGTACGCGCTGATGGAAAAGTTCGAAAAGAGCGGCCTCTCTGAAATCCTCATAAAAAAGGATGGAGAGGAAATCTGCCTCAAGAAATCCCCTCCCGTGCAGGTCGCGGCCCTGCCGCCGCAGACCGCGCACGAGCCGCTCCGGCAGCCGGCAGCCGAACCCGCCCAGAAGCATGCTGCCGACACGGAGATCATCCGGGCACCCCTGGTGGGGACTTTCTACCGCGCGGCTGCCCCTGATGCGCCGCCGTTCGTCGTGAAGGGCGACACGGTGAAGAAGGGCAAACCTCTCTGCATCCTGGAAGCGATGAAGCTCATGAACGAGTTCCAGGCCGATTTCGATCTGGAGATCGTCGCCATCCTCGTGGACAACGGGAACATGGTCGAGTTCGGCGCTCCGCTGTTCGAGGTCCGGAGGCTATGATCCAGAGCCTGCTCATCGCCAACAGGGGAGAGATCGCCGTGAGGATCATCCGCACCTGCAGGGAGATGGGGATCCGCACTGTGGTCGCCTATTCCCAGGCCGACAGGGAATCCCTGCCCGTGCAGCTCGCCGACGCGCATGTCTGCGTCGGGCCGGCGCCCGCTCGTGACAGCTACCTCAACGTGCGCAACCTCGTCACCGCCGGCGTCCTCAGCGGCTGCGACGCGCTCCATCCCGGCGTCGGGTTCCTCTCCGAGAACGCGGGCTTCGCCCGTGAAGTGCGGGAGGCCGGTCTCATCTTCGTCGGGCCCGATCCCGAGGTCATCGACCTGCTGGGCGACAAGATCC
>PLNO01000082.1 GCA_003141795.1 Spirochaetaceae bacterium
CCGACGAAGATGTTCTTGTTGTAGTTGGCCATGCCGACGACTTCGTGCGGCACGACCTGGCCGATGGAGAGGATGAGGTCGTGGCCTCCACGGGCAACAAGACGGTCCACCTGTGCGGGCCAGTCATAGGAGAGCTTTCCCTCAGAGACCTCCCGGATGAAATCGGCGGGGATCCGGCCGAGGGTCTCGAGGTCCTGCTTCCAGTGATGGACCCTGAAGAGGGACTTCGGGACGGCGCCGAACATCTCGGTTTTTTCCGCGTCGCTCACCTCGAAGTGCGTGCCCGTGGCGGGGAGGACGTCAGTGAGCGCCGAGCCGTAGTACTCCCACGCCATCTCCGTGATCCGGCCCGCCCGGGAATGGAAACGCGTGAAGTCCGGTGGAACGGCGAGCACGCGGGTGCGCTTCCCGATCTTTTCGAATGCCTCGGAGAGCCCGGCCCGCAGCTCGTCGTCGGTGAGGGCATCCCGTGTCGAGCCGCGCGCATAGTATACCATCTCATACCCTCCAGGGCGGGGTTTCAGGGAGCGAGGCGTCGAACTCCTTCAGCAGTTTCGCCTCGTATGCGCCTTTGTACTCTTCCGCGAAGAATCGGGCAAGCGCCTCGGTGTGGAAGAGCTCCCAGGAGCGCTCCTCGTGCCCGGGCACGACGGGGAAGAAGCACGCGCCGTTGGCCTGCGCGGCCTGAAGGTCCCCCGGCGCGTCGCCGATCATGAGGATGCGGTGCGGTGGGTATTTGCCCGTGGCCGCGAACTCGATGTGCTGCGCCTTCGTTCCCATCTCCTGGCCGGCAATCACCCTGACGTGCCGCTCGATGCCGTGCTCCTTCCACTCGCGGACGAGGGCCTCCCCGGGAGTCTGCGATACGACTATCGCATCGGCCGATTTCCCTATTGCCTCGAGGCTCTCGCGCACCAGGGGAAAGGGCGGCACGCCGCGCACGATGCGGCTTACGGTCTGATTCACGTCGATGGAGTAATCGTACGCACGTTGCAGGTCGGGATCCGAAGTGCGCTCGATCTCCGCTTTCAGCGCGGGATTGCCCAGCTTGGATTCCCGTTCCACCCACTCACGCAGGCTTTCCATTGCCGGGACCGTCACGCCGCGCGCCTTCACCTCGGGCCTCCGCCGCAGCAGCTCCAGGGCCCGAAGCACGGCGATGAATCTGTTGCAGCCCCGGTCTTTCGAGTAGAGGTTCACGAACTCCCACGTTTCGCGTGCATAGCGGGACACGGGCTGCATCCCGAAGTGGTTGATGAAGCAGGGGCAGAAGCACTCCTTCTGCTTGATCTCCATGGTATCGAATGCGCAGCCGTCCGAATCGATGCCAATGAAGAACCTGTTCCGGGGTTTCAATTCCTTCAGCTCTGAGGCAGGGTCGGTCATTGTGATTTCCTTTGCTTTCGATATCGGTAATTCTACGAAATAGTATGCCCTGTTTTTGCCTCGGTCAAGCCTTGACAACCCTGTTTCGTGCGCAATATGGTGCATATCGAAAGGTTACGAAAGTTTGGCCCATATTCCACGACACGATGAAATCATCAGGATACTCTCCCACCTGCGGTCCGTTTCCGTTCAGGAATTGACGCAGCGGCTGGGGGTTTCGGAGGTCACGATCCGCAAGGACCTCTCTTTCCTGGAGGAAATGGGATCCCTCCTGCGCACCCGGGGCGGCGCAAAGCTCGCCGAGGATCAGGCCCAGCTTCGGACGATCCAGATCAGACGGGAGGAAAATCTCGCCGCAAAAGAGTGCATCGCGGCAACCGCGCGGGCGTTCGTCTCGGAAGACGATACCATCTACGTCGATTCCGGCAGCACCTGCCTGCTCCTCGCCCGGTTGCTCACGCACATGAATCTCCGCATCGTCACCGATTCTCTGGACGTCATGAACGCCACCGCCGATGCGCCGGGGATCTCCCTCATCTCCGTGGGCGGCAGCTACCGCAAGGATGCGGGATCGTTCATCGGACCGCTCGCTCTGGAGACACTGAAGGGCGTCCAGATCCAGACCTGCTTCATCGGGACGACGGGGCTGTCGGCAACGGGGATCTTTTCCTGCCAGAACATCATAGAGGCCGAGCTGAAGGCCAGGGTCCTCCGCGTCTGCAAGCGGCGGATCGTGCTGGCGGACAGAAGCAAGTTCGGCAAGGACGCCTTTGCGGTTTTTGCCAGAGCCGCCGACGTGGACATCCTCGTCACCGACAGTCCGGTGGACACCATGCGCTCGCTCACGGATCTCGGCATCGAAGTGATAGTCGCCGGGACCTGAACAGGGTTGATCAGTACTGCAGGGAGAACGCAATGAAAGGGAAATGCATCGTAGCACAGAGCGGCGGCCCGACAGCCGTCATCAACGCCAGCGCATGCGGGGTGATCCAGGAGGCGTTTCGCCATGCGCAGTTCACCGGCGTGTACGCCGCGCACAACGGGATCCTCGGCGTCTTGAACGACGATATCTTCGATCTCCGTCAGGAGAGCTCGCGTGCAATCGAGGGGTTGAAGACGAGCCCTTCGGCGGCGCTGGGCTCCTGCCGGTACAAGGTGAAGACCGACGCCGACTACGAGCGCATCCTCGACGTGTTCACCCGGCACGATATCCGCTACTTCTTCTACATCGGCGGCAATGACTCGATGGACACGGCGGACAAGGTGGCCGCGCTCGCCGCCCGCAAGGGGTACGACTTCTGCGCCATGGGAGTGCCCAAGACCGTGGACAATGACCTGGCCTTCACAGATCACTGCCCCGGGTACGGGAGCGTCATCAAGTATCTCGCCGCCATGGTGATGGAGGCGGGGAGGGACACGGAGGCCATGTACACGAGCGACACGGTGAACGTCATCGAGGCCATGGGGCGCAATGCCGGCTGGATCGCCGCGGGCACGGCACTGGCCCGGCGCAATGAGGAGGATGCGCCGCACATCATCCTTCTCCCCGAAGAGCCTTTCGACAAGGAGAAGTTCAAGGCCAGGGTTCACTCGTATCTGGAGAGGATCCATCGCTGCGTCATCGTCGTGTCCGAGGGGACGAAGAACCCCGACGGCACGTACATCTCCGAGCAGAAGGGCGAGTTCGCGAAGGATGCCTTCGGCCACACGCAGCTGGGCGGGGCCGCCAACCACATCAAGGCGATCATAGAGGACGAGGTGAAGGTGAAATCCCGATTCGCGATCCCCTCGACCATCCAGCGCAGCGGGGCGCACTTCGCCTCTCTCACCGACTCCCGGGAGGCGTACCTCACCGGTCGCGAGGCGGTTCGTCAGGCGGTGAAAGGGGTGAGGGGCAAGATGGTAACGCTCCAGCGCGTCTCCGAGGCGCCGTACCGATGCGTTACCGGGCTTGCCGACCTGTCGCACGTGGCGAACGGAGAGAAAACGTTCCCGCGGGAATGGATCACGGAGGACGGATTTTTCGTAAAGCCCGAGTTCGTCGCGTATGCACGGCCCCTCATCCAGGGGGAAGTGCGCCCCGCCATGAGGGACGGCCTGCCGGAGTTCGTCCGGCTTGAAAAGCATTTCATCGCGCGCGCGCAAGGAGCAGAGGCATGAGCTATCTCGATGAGATGTTCGGGTGCAGCGGGTCGACGGTTGCCATCACCGGGGGAGGCGGGGTCATCGCCGGGGCGCTCGCAGAGGCCCTGTTGAAGGCCGGTGCGCGGGTGAGCCTGTGGGACATCAATCAGAGCGATGCCGACGCGGCCCGCGGGCGGCTCACCGCTGCCGCCGGCGGCGCGGACCGGATCCTGGCGCTTCAGGCCGACACCACGGCGGAGGCGTCGGTCAGGGACGCGGTGGAGAAAACCGAGCAGCGCTTCGGCGGCGTGAACGTGCTCATCAACTGCGCCGGCGGGAACAGGGGCCAGTCACGATTCCTCGACCTGGACGTCGCGCAGTTCGAGCAGATCCTGCGCCTCAACCTCGTCGCGGGGCTCGTCGTGCCGACCAAGGTGGTTGCGGCCCGTTGGATCGAATCCGGGACGAAGGGCTGCATCATCAACATGGCCTCCATGTCCTCCTTCGTCCCGCTGTCCGGCATCTGGGCCTACGATGCCGCGAAGTCCGCGGTCATGAGCCTCACCATGGCCACGGCAAAGGAGTTCGCCGCCTACGGCATCAGGGTGAACGCCCTCGCTCCGGGTTTCTTTATCGGCAAACAGAACAAGGCCCTGCTCATCGACGAGGCAACAGGCACGCTCACCGAGAGGGGGCGGAAGGTCATCAACCACACGCCCTGCGGCAGGTTCGGCGAGGTTGCCGAGCTTGCGGGTGCGCTTCTCTTTCTCGTGAGCAACACCGCCGCCGGCTTCGTGACGGGGGCGACACTGCCCGTCGACGGCGGCTACCTCGTCGACAACATCTAAAGGGGGCGGTCGTGGACACCATCGCACGTCTTCTGCGGGAGTCGGGTCTGGAAACGGGGGACGCGCACCGGCTCGAGTCGGCGCGCACGGGAAGCTCTCCCTGGATCGTTCGGGAGGGCGCGCGCATCTATCGTCGATCGCTCTACATCCGGGACGGGATCCTCTACTTCATCGCCTCGACAGGCGCGGGAAAGCACCTCTACCTTTCCTGTGCGCGATCCTTCACGCCGCCGTTCCACGGGGTCCAGGGAAAAGCAGGAGGGCTGCACCTCCTGAAGGCGGACCTTTCGGCGGACAATGCGCGCCGCCTGCACGAGATTTTCCCCTTCACGGCGCCCGTCTCCCTGCGGACGCGAAAGACGACGATCGGATGCGGAGACAGGCTCGGCTGTGCCACCCCCGGCCATATCAGAGCCATCGCCGGATATGACGCGTACCCGGTGCTCGCCCAGCAGTCCATGAGGGAGCTCACCCTGACGGGCCGCGACTACCCGGGGGTTGTCGGCGACGTGACGTTCCTCGTCTTCCAGGAGGGTTTCGAGCGCGGCTACGGGGCTGACGGGGACCATCTGAAGACGATCAAGGACATCGACACCGCCCTGTCGGCGGGCATGCCCATGATCACGCTGGATCTCACCGAGGTGATGTCGGCCGAGCCGGGATCGTGGAGCCCCGGCCGTATCGATGCCGCGTTCGAGAAGCTCGATCCGGCCGTGATGCATCATGTGGAGGACACCTACGTGGGGAAAACCTTCACCCTGCCCGGGGCGACGGTCGCCGTGGATCGGACCGAGGCGCGGCGCTGCGCCCTGATGTACTGGAATGCGCTGGAGTTTTCCCGTGACGTGGACCGGCATCTGAAGGAGAAGCGCGGAAGCGCCTACGACCTGGAGATCAGCATCGACGAAACGACATCTCCCACGCTCCCGTCGCACCACCTCTTCATCGCGAGCGAGCTCCTCCGCCGCGACGTGGCGGTGAGCTCGCTTGCGCCGCGCTTCATCGGGGAGTTCCAGAAGGGGATCGATTACATCGGCGACGTGGCGGAGTTCGAGAGGCAGTTCGCCGTGCACTGCGCCATCGCACAGGCCAGGGGAAACTACAAGATCTCGATCCACTCAGGCAGCGACAAGTTCTCCGTCTACCCCGCGATCGGACGGCATACCGGGATGCGCCTCCACCTGAAGACCGCGGGCACGAGCTGGCTGGAGGCGGTCCGCGTCATTGCGGAAACCGATCCCGGCCTTTTTCGCAGGATGCTATCGCGCGCTTTTGCCTCGTTCCCCGACGCGGCAAAGCTGTACCACATCACCGCGGACCTCACCGCCATCCCCGAAGCGGAAACAGTTCCCGACTCCGAGCTTTCCCGTTACATCGAGGAGCGCAATTCGCGCCAGCTCCTGCACATCACTTACGGCGGGCTGCTGGGCGATCCGCGGATTCGAGCCGATTTCTTCGCTGTGCTTGCCCGGAACGAAGAACGTCACTACGAGGCGGTAGAGGCCCACATCGGGCGGCACATCCGGCTTCTCGGCGCTCCCGTGCTGTGATCAAGGGCCGACGACGAGGCTATGCCTTGCGGGGAGCAGCGCTCGATGCGCGCTGAACGAGCTCCGTGGGGAGGAGGATCTTGCNNGCCCTGCCGGTCCTGGAACAGGATCTCGGCGGCGAGCTTTCCCATGAGCTCTTTGGGAACGCGCACCGTGGTGAGGGGAGGGGAGACCTCGGCGGCCAGGGAGATGTCGTCGAACCCCACGACGCTCACGTCGTCGGGAATGGCGAGCCCCTTCTGCTTGATCGCGTCGATCGCCCCGATGGCGACCATGTCATTGTAGGCGATCACCGCTGTCGGCGGGGTGCGCCCGCTGCGGTCCAGGATCCGGTTCATCGCCTCGAACCCGCCGGAGATCGACTCAGGGCATTCTTCCACCAGACCGGGATCCTCCGCGAAACCGTAGGCGGTCTGCGCCCTGCTGAACCCGTAGCGCCGCTCCTGGGAGGAGACATTGTCCACTGTGCCGGAGATGTAGGCCACGCGTTGATGGCCCAGGCCGGCGAGGTGCTTCCCCGCGCGCATGATCCCGTCCACGTTGTCCACGAGAACGGCATCGATGTCCTCCGTGGGGACCGAGTAGTCGACGAGGACGAGCGGGATGCGCAGCGTGTGCAGCCGCTGCACGAAATCCACGTCGTAGGTGCCGACCAGGACCGCTCCGGCGAGATCGTTGAACTTGATCGTGAGCCGGTTGAGGGGCGTGTCGGTCTGCTTCACGGCGATGAACTGGAAGAAGTACCGGCGGGCCGCGACTTCCTTCTCCACGCCGGAGATGATGCTCGTGTAGAAGAGGCTCGAAAGGTTGAAGAGGACATTGTCGATGAGGAACGCGACCGTCCGTCCGACCCGCCGACGCGGGCGGTATCCCATGAGATCAGCGGTCTCGAGAATGGAATAGCGCACCTCGTCGGAGACGCTGTCCTCCGATCCGGAGAGTACCCGCGAAACCGTCGCGATGCTGACCCCCAGCTTCGTGGCGATTTCGTTCATAGTAACGGCCATCGTTCAACCTTTCACCAAGGCACCCCTGGCGTGCGCCAAGGGTGCACCTTAATTTACCCTTTTTTTGCTGGAAAGATTACGGCTCCACGACCACTTTCAGGGCGAGCTGCTTGCGCAGGAGATCGAGTCCCTTGTGGATGTCAGTGAGCGGAATGCGGTGCGTGACCACGACGGAAAGCGGGAGCTGCCCGCTTTCCAATATCCGCGCCACGCGCTGGAAGCTGTGCCGTCCGATGAATCCACCCCGGATGGTCAGCTCCTTCTTGATGACCTCTTTCAGAGGTATCGTCGGCTCAGCCAGCTCGTCGTGGCCGAACTGTAGCACCGTTCCGCCGAATCGGGCAAGACGCATCGCCGTTACGAGGAGCGGACCGACCGCTTCCACAACGACGTCCGCGCCGCCCGGGCACTCCTCTTCCACGACCTTCGTGAGATCCTCCTTCGTCGGATCGACGACCCGCGTGGCCCCGCATTGCAGCGCGTGCTCCCTGCGGAAAGCGGAGGGCTCGCTCACGATGAGCGGCGCGGCGCCGTTGGCCTTCAACACGGCCGTGAAGAGGCACCCGATGGGACCGGCCCCGAGGACGATGACCGAATCGCCCGGCTTCACCCCGAGCTTGCCGACCGAGTGCAGGACGCAGGCCAGAGGCTCGGCGAGCGCCGCGAGGTGGGTGGGCACGCGCTTGCGCAGCTTGTACAGGCCGTAGAAGGGGACGATCGCGAACTCGGCGAAGCCGCCGTCGGAGAATATGCCGATGGTCCCCGGGTGGCCCGGCTCGCCGGAAGCCGCGAGCAGGGTGGCGCACTGGTCCGGGAATCCATTGCGGCACGGGGCGCATTGTCCGCATCCGGGATGGGGATCGACGAGCACCTGATCTCCGGGGGCGAATTCGCCGGCGGCGGATCCTGTCTCCACGACCTCGCCGGTGAACTCATGACCCTGAATGATGCCCAGGCGTGCGGGGTGCGCCGGAGGGACCTGGAGGATGTGCAGGTCGGTTCCGCAGATCCCGACGCCCTGCACCTTCAGAAGCACGTCCGTCGGCTTCGTGATTTTGGGCACCGGCCGTTCCATGAGAGTCAGCTTCCCGTTGCCTTCGAATACTGCAGCACGCATGACACTCTCCTTTGCGCCGTGAGCGGCGCTCGCCCCCGTCATCCGACGATGGGCTTCACCTTTTTGACGAACTCTTCCGCCGAGCGGGCGATCTGCTCGTTGGACGAGAGAACGTTGATCCCGAAGCTCGCACCGATGCCGGGGTCGACGACCCCGACGCTGAGATTGAGGGCGCGCGCCAGGATGGCGTCCGTCTGCGGGAGCATGTTCCTGGAGCTCGGACGCCGTCCCTGGTCGTCCTGCCAGGAGAGGATCTGCTCCATATGGTTGTAGACGTGCCATCCGCTTTCGGCCACGGTTTTCGTGCCCAGCGCGTTGGCCACCTTGCGCGTCGTGGCTTCATCCGGGAAGAAGACGGTGAGCATGGTCGCGATCTCACCCGGGTCATTGAGCTTCCGGTATCCCATGTTGTGGATCCCGCCCTCCATGATGGCTTTTTTGAACGCGCTCTTTTTCTGGCGTAGCTGCGCGACGATGAGGTCCAGCTTGCGCAGTTGGGCCAGTCCCACGGCACCCGTGAGCTCGTTGATGCGGAGGTTGATGCCGACCAGAGACCTCTTGCCGACCTCCAGCCCCGTCCGCAGAGGCTTGTGGCCCTGGTCGTGGTAGCCGAAAGCGCGCTCGTACAGCTCGTCATCGTCGCTGGTCACCATGCCCGCGTCGCCGGTGGTGATCGTCTTGTTGATGTTGAGGGAAAAGGCGTTGATCGCACCGATGGCGCCGGTCATTCTTCCTTTATATGTCGCTCCGAGAGACTGGCAGGCATCCTCGAGCACCGGGATCTTGTGCTTGCGCGATATCGCCATGATCCTGTCAAGATCGGACGGGTTGCCCAGCATGTGCACGGGCATGATGACCTTTGTCCGGGGTGTGATCTTTTTTTCGATATCGGTCGGATCGATGGTGAGCGATTCATCGATCTCGGTCAGGATCGGGGTGCCCCCCACCGCAATGATGGCGGAGATGGAGGCGACGAACGTGTATCCAGGCACGATCACCTCATCCCCCCGATGGACGCCCAGGGCGACAAGCGCCGCCATGAGGGAGCTGGTGCCACCGTTCGTTGCGAGTGCGTGCTTGACCCCTATTTTTGCTGCAAACTCCCGTTCCAGAGTCACGACCTTCTGTTTGAAGCGAGGGTCGTCTTCCCGTCCGTAGCGCGAAAGGTATCCGGTCTCGAGGACATCGAGAACCTCTTTACGTTCCTCGTCACCGAAGAAATAGGCCCCTGGACCTGCCATGGCGTAACCTCCTTGATGAATTGGCCAGATGTCGCACTGCTCACTCGCAGTTTTGGATGCAAGCCATTCTACAACATCATGCAAATTACTGTCAATAAATAATGTAATAAAATATATTTGTTGACATCAAAATTACGCCATGATAATGTAATTTACATTTCAAGTTCGTGTCCAAGGAGGCAGGCGTCATGACCAAAAGAGCTGTTCTGATCGGTTTGACGGTGTTCGTCCTCTTCTCAGCGTCAGCATCTCTCCTGTTCGCAACAGGACAGGGGGAGAAGGGCAGCGCACCGTCCAAGCCGGAGTACACCTTCTATTTTGTCTCCCACGGTGGCCCCGGCGATCCCTACTGGCAGGCGTTCATCAATGGGGTGAACGATTCAGCAAAGGCGTTCAACGTCAAAATCGTCTACGTCTATCCGCAGAAACAGGGTGATGTAAACGAGCTGATCAAAGAGCTCAACTCGGCAATCGCCGCAAAGCCCGACGGTATCGGCGTGACGGTCGACAGTGAGGAGGGGTTCTCGGCACCGCTTCTGGATGCCAAGAAACTGGGGATACCGGTCGTGGCGTTCGACACCGTGCCTGATCCGGAAAACCCCAAGGCCACGATCCCGTACATCTCCTATGTCGGTGAGGACAGCTTCACGGCGGGCCAGGAAGTGGGCCGCGGCGCTCTTGCCTCCTTCAAGCTTGCGGCGGGGGATCGTGTGGTGGTTCTCAACCACGAGGCGGGCAATGTCTCCCTGACGCTGCGCACGAGCGGGATAAAGGACATCCTCTCGGCGAAGTCGGTCACCGTGGACGAGCTGGCGGTGCCGGGAGACGATCCTGCCCAGTCGCAGGCGGTCATCCAGAACTACATCGCCAAGAACCCCGCGGTCCGCGCCCTCATCTCCCTCGGTCCCCTGGGGTATCTCCCGGCGGCGAAGGTGATAGAGAACGGCAAGCTGATCGGGAAGGTCGGACTTGTGGGCTGGGACATCACCCCCGAAGCCATTCCCATGATCCAGTCGGGCGAGATGGCGTTTACCGCCAACGAGCAACCCTATTACATCGCAACGACGTCCGTGTACCTGCTGTACATGAACGTGAAATACCATTTCGATCCGCAGCCGCTCTTCAACACCGGCCTGGGCAAGGTCGACAAATCGAACATCGACAGCTGGGCACAACTGGTGAAGNNGGCTGATCGCTGTCACCGATTCGTTCCGCATCGACGGGCCTGCGCGCGTCGCGGCAGGCCCGCCGCAATCATATAGAACAAAAATCGGGAGGTTCTCATGAGCAGCGGTGAAGGGCGAATTGCGAGGGAGGGGGCGCGTGGCGGGGGCATGGGGTTGCTCCGCCGTGTCATACGCGTTCCCGAGCTCATGGTCCTTGTGGCATTGCTGATCGTCATCCTCGGGTTCGTCATCATGGCCCCCACGACCTTCCTTTCGCCGCGCAGCATCGGAGCCTTCATGACGGCCTCCGCCCAGCTGGGGATCGTCGCCATAGGGGCCGCGATCCTGATCATCGCGGGTGAGTTCGATATCTCCGTCGGCTCCAACTACGCGTTCACCGGCATCCTCATCGGAGTGCTCAGCACGACGGCCGGTCTTCCGACGTGGCTAGCCGTCATCATCGGCCTGGGTGTTTCCACCTCCATCGGCCTCGTGAATGGGCTGATCACCATCGGGGCACGGATTCCGTCATTCATCACGACCCTCGGTACATGGCTGATCTGGTACGGGCTCACCCTCGCGCTCAGCAAGGGGTTCTTCGTCTCCGTTCGGCCGCACGATCCTCTCATCGCGGTGATGGGAGGTCTGCTCGGAAACCAGTTCTACGCGTCGGTTTTCTGGTGGCTGGGGATAGGGATCATTGCCGTCGTCATGCTCGGGCGTACCCGTCTGGGCAACTGGATATTCGCCGTCGGGGGTAACACGGACGCGGCACGGGCGGTCGGCGTGCCCGCCAACAAGGTGAAGATGTTCGCCTTCGGGTTCGTCGGATTCCTCGCCGGCATCTCGGCGCTTTTCACGCTGGGGCAACAGGGCGCGATGGCGCCGTTGTACGGGCAGAATCTCTCGATGCAGGCCATCGCTGCCTCGGTCATCGGAGGCTGTGCCCTCACGGGCGGTTCGGGGAGCGTGGTCGGAGCGATGCTGGGCGCCGTCCTCATGTCCATGATCAACAGCGGTCTGATCCTCGCCGGAGCACCCACCTTCTGGTACCAGACCTTTGTCGGGGCGATCGTGATCATCGCCGTCGTCATCAATACGGCGATATCGCGGCGCGTCGCGATGATGAAGTAGGGCTGACGTAATGGAAACAACCCAGTCACAGTACCGTCTGGAAGTCTCCTGCCTCGCGAAACATTTCGGCTCCGTGGTCGCCCTCGAAAACGTCAGCTTCGCCGTCAAGCCCGGGGAGGTCATCGGGCTCGTCGGGGACAATGGCGCGGGGAAGTCCACGGCGATAAAGATCATCTGCGGCTTCTACAAGCCCACGTCGGGCCGCATCCTCTGGGAAGGGGAAGAGGTGAGCTTCGAAACGCCGGAGGCGGCGCGCGCACAGGGAATCCAGACCGTGTACCAGGATCTGGCGCTCGTGAACTCCTTGAGCATAGCGCGGAACTTCTTTCTTCATGCCGAGCCCACGCGGAGGATAGGTCCCGTGCGGTTCCTCAACGTGAAGGAGATGAACGAGCGCACGGGACAGATCCTCCATGAAATTGGCATCAAGGACCTGAATCCGACGACGCCCGTTTCCGCCCTTTCGGGGGGGGAACGCCAGGCGGTTGCCATCGGGAGGACCTACTACTTCGGCGGCAAGCTTCTCATCCTCGACGAGCCCACCTNNAGATCCTTATCCTCGACGAGCCCACCTCCGCGCTTTCGGTCAAGCAGACGCAGAAGGTGTTTTCCATCATCGAGGAGGTGAAGGCCAAGGGGGTCTCGGTCATCCTCATCGAGCACAACATGATCCACGTTCACGAGATCGCCGACAGGCTCGTCGTCATCCGGCGCGGCCAGGTCTTCGGCGACTACGCCAAGGCCGACGTCGGGGTCACGGAGCTCGAGCGAATACTCGCCGGCGCGCTCTCGCCGGCGGAGCGACAGAAAGAAGGAGGAGACAATGGCAGGTAATGATCCGAAGTTCCTGACGACCAACCATCCGCTGATCGTCTTCGAGGACAACGAGGTGGGCCGCCTGAAGAAAAAGATCTTCGACGCGCCGATGACGGAGATCGACCGGATCCTCAAGGAGTACGAGGTGCCCTCGCCTTCGGAGCTGGGCAAGGGAGGCTCCTACATCCAGACCACGGCCCGCGCCCGGCAGAACGAGAAACGGCGGAAGAACGACATCGTGCTGATCCCCGTCGGCACCACGGAGAACCACGGCGATCACGCCAACAGCGGGCTGGACAACTTCATGGTCACGCAGATCTGCGAGGCGGTCCGCAGGAAGTCGGCGAAACAGGGGCACGAGGTGAGCCTCGCGTCGCCCCCCCTCAACTACGGCGGTCATCCCTATCACCACATCGGCATGCCGGGCACGGTCATGGTCGCCCAGGAGGTCGTGGTGGAGACCCTCGTGTACGTCATGCTCGGCTTGTGGAACGACGGCTACCGCAAGCAGATCATCATCAACAACCACGGACAGCTGTGGATGCTGGAGACCGCGCTGCACGAGTTCCTCAAACGCTACCAGCTGCCGGGGATCTTCCAGGTCCTGGACTGGCACAGGGCCGTGCGGGAGTTTTTCATCCCCATCGATCGCGCGGATTCCATGGAAACCACGTTCATCCACGCGGATGAGAGTGAAACGGCCGTGGCGCTTCTTATGTTTCCCGACATGATCGACATGAAGTACGTGAAGGACGCCCGCGGTCCGCAGTTCCTCCCCGGAGGGCATTTCGATACCTCCGTCGACCCGTGGAGGAGGCCGCACCGCTGGTCGGAGGGTGAGGGCCACACCGCCATCGAGCGGCGGGGAACGCCGGAAGGCGTTGTCGGCGAGCCGTCGCTTGCCACGGCGGAGAAGGCCAAACGGCCCATCGCCGCGATCCTCTCCTACCTCACGCTCGTCGTGGATCAAATCCTGGAAGCATTTCCCTCCGGCAAACTGCCGCCGATAGACCAGATCACGCTGCGCGATCCGAAGGACCTGGAGCCTTTCCTGAGAGAACCGTTCTCTCCGGGATGGAAATCGGTGTTCGAGCTGCCCTGGATAGGGCCGTTCACGAAGGGTTGAAACGTTCGGGCCGCCGCGCAGGCGGCCCGACTACAGGATAGCCCCCGGGTCCCGCGGCCCCGTACGGAGGATCCCCGCCATGAGGTCGAGCCCCCGAGACAGATCGGCGAGCGTCTCGGGGCCGGTGAGGGAGAGCCGCACGGCCGACGGGACTGCGGCGCCGCCGACTGCGAACTTTTCCGCGCAGAACACACGGACTCCCGCTTCCCGCGCGGCGAGCTCGAGCTCCCGGCCGGTCCATGGCTGCGGCAGCTCAAGCCACACGTAGAAGCCGCTGGGCCGTGAGTGCACCCGCCATGCGGAGAGCTTCTTCAGCGCGAGTGAGGTGCGTTTCGTCGCCTCGCGGTTCTTCGCCCGGATGAGGGCCTCCGCTTTCCCGGAGGCGATCACCCGGATGAGGATCTCCGTAGTGAGCGGGGAAGCCATCCACACGGTGCTGAGAATGGCGCGCTCCAGGGGGGCGATGAAGCGCGTCGGTGCGGCGACGAAGGATACGCGCAGCCCTGCGCCGAACACCTTCGACGTCCCGCCGAGGAAGATCCCGTTCTCGGGGAGCCGTGCGGACAGCGCGGCTCCCCGTCGTGCTCCCGTGTGCCCGAAGGCGTCGTCCTCCATGAGGATGAGGTCATTGCGCAGCACGATCCGCGCGATCCGCTCGCGCCTCTCCTCGGAGAGGGAACTGGTCGTCGGGTTCTGCACCTCCGGCATGAGGTACAGCCCGCGGATGCGCTCCCTCAGGCAGGTCGCGGCAAGCTCCGCGGGCACCATCCCCCCTTCATCCATCCTGATGGGCACGAGCCGGACGTTGAGCATCTGGGCGGCGGTCTTCAGCCCCGGAAAGGTGAGCGAATCCACGGCCACACGGTCTCCGGGGGAGAACAGGGACATGAGGCAGCAGGCAATCGCATTCTGCGATCCCGAGGTGACCAGGACGCGTGACGGCGGGACCTTCACCCCCGCGCGGGACAGCCACGCCGCGCCCGCCGCGCGGTGCTCCGGCATCCCCGCAGGGTCCGCGTAGCGGAGAAAGCGCGACAGGTCGACGGCGGCCATGGCCTTCCGCACGGCGGAAAACACGGCTTCCTCCGCCGCGTACAGCGGGAGGACGAGGCCCATCTCCAGAAGGTCGGAGGCATCATCGGTGCGGGCCAGGGGAACGCTGATGCCGATATCCGCGGAGACGAAGGTGCCCCGGCCGACCGTCCCGGCCACGAGACCGCGCCGTTCGCATTCGCGCAACGCCCGGGTCACGGTGCTCAGGTCCACGCCGATGGTGGAGGCGAGCGCGCGCTGGGTGGGCAGGCGCTCCCCGGGGCGCAGCCGTCCCGAACTGATGTCGCGGGCCAGCGCGTCGGCGATGCCGATGTACAGCGGGGTGTCGGGACTGAGGCTGTCGGGTTTCCACATGATTGTCTTGCAGACAAGTATAGTATTGACTGCATACAATAACAAGCATAGCGTGGGGAGACGGAGAGGAGATCCCCATGGAACAGAGCAGCCCTATCCTTGCCAGCCTGCGCCGTCAGTCACTCGACGGCGGCATCCGTGATCAGGCCCGGGATGCCGCGGAGGAGTACCTGCGGACGGTCGGGGGGCGAAGGGTCGCCCCGTCCGACCAGGACGTTGCCCGGCTTTCAGAGCTTCCTTCGCGCCTGCCGGATTCGCCGACCGACGCCGCGATAATCCTCGACCTCCTTCGCCACGTCGGATCTCCCGCCACCGTGGCCCAGGCGGGGGGACGCTACTTCGGGTTCGTGAACGGAGGGAGCCTCCCGGCGGCCGTTGCGGCGAAATGGCTCGCCGACGTCTGGGACCAGAACGCGGGGCTGTACGTGATGTCCCCCATCGCCTCGGTGCTGGAGGCGGCCTGCGAGCGGTGGCTCGTCGATCTGCTCGGCCTCCCCGCGGGCACCACAGCGGGGCTCGTGGGCGGGACGTCGGTTGCCACTCTCACCGGGCTCGCCGCAGGACGGGACGAGCTCCTGCGCCGCGCTGGATGGGACTTCGGAGCCCGCGGGCTGTTCGGCGCTCCCGAGATCAGGGTGGTGCTCGGCGCCCAGGCGCACTCCAGCGTGTCCAAGGCTCTTTCCCTCCTGGGGCTCGGGCGGGACCGTGTGACGGCGGTACCCGTGGATGCCCAGGGCCGCATGTCCGCCGCCGACCTGCCGCCCCTGGATGAAAGGACGCTCCTCATCCTCCAGGCCGGCAATGTCAGCACGGGCGCCTTCGATCCGTTTTCCGAGATCATCCCCCGGGCCCGGCAGGCGGGCGCGTGGGTCCACGTGGACGGGGCGTTCGGTCGGTGGGCGGCCGCATCGCCGTGCTATCGCCACCTGACGGCCGGGGTGGACGGCGCCGACTCGTGGTCCGCGGACGCGCACAAGACGCTCAATGCCCCCTACGACATCGGGATCGTCTTCTGCAAGAGCCGGGAAACCCTTGCCGCGGCGATGCGAGCATCCGGAGCGTATCTCGTGTTCAGCGAGCAGCGCGACGGAATGCTCTACACGCCGGACATGGACTTCGAACTCAACGGCGACATGGACATCTCCTCCTCGTCGGAAAACCGCACGATCTTCGAGATCGCCGAAGTCAACCGCCGCATGGCCATGGTCGGCGACGTGATGCGCCAGCTCCCCAAGACGCTCTCGCCGGTGGCCACGCTGAGCAGCCATCGCCAGTTCGCCTACGACATCGCCGCCGTGGCGGCCGGGACGCTCAAGGGCGTCGGATGCGGGGGCGACTACGACAGCCCGCACCGCGAGTGGGTGAGCCAGTGCTACTTCGCGGCCATGGACTGCGGGTTCATGCCCAACTGGCTGGAGGAGTGCGAGGTCGAGCGGAAGGGCGGCAAGTTCCTCTCGCAGTGGAAGGTGATCTTCTGCCCCGGCCTGATGCAGGCCACGCCGACGCTGACCAAGGCCCTGGAGGAGTTCGTCGCCGGCGGAGGCAAGCTCATCCAGTTCAAGGAAGACAAGCTCCAGATCAAGGGCACCATCGCCATCGA
>PLNO01000324.1 GCA_003141795.1 Spirochaetaceae bacterium
GAAGATCGACGAAATGCTCCTGTATCTGGCGAGCCTCAAGAACGCCGACCGGTCCACTGTGGAGAAGAGACTCGATGAATGGCTCTTGCGCTTCGACCTCCTGAAATGGAAGCATTCCCCACCCGAGGCGCTTTCGAAGGGCATGGCCCAGAAGGTGCAGTTCATCGCGTCGGTCCTGCACGATCCCGAGTTCCTCCTTCTCGACGAGCCTTTTTCCGGCCTCGATCCGGTGAGCACCGACGTGCTTCGGGAGGCTGTCCTCGAATTGGCGAGCAGGGGCACGACCATCCTCTTCTCCACGCACAACATGGAGGTCGCCGAGAGGATATGCTCGCGGCTCATCATCATCGATCATGGCCGCGAGGTGCTCGGCGGTTCGGTTGCCGACATCAAGTCGAACCATGGACACAACACCGTGGTGGTGGAGTTCGATGGGACGATCGACCTCGGAGCTCTGTCGGAATTGGTGCGCAACGTCTCGCGCTTCCCCCGATGGATGGAGATGGATCTTGTGGAGGGCGCGAGCTCCCAGGCGCTTCTCCAGGCTCTCCTCGCCCAGGTGACAGTTCGCAGGTTCGAGCTCGTTTCTCCCTCGCTGCACAGGATCTTCGTGGAACGCGTCGGAAGAAGAGAAGGAACGGAATGAGCAAGCTCGGACGGATTGTTCGCATGGAGTTCCGACTCACGGTCGCGAACAAGGTGTTCATCGTTCTTACCATTCTCGGGCCGTTCCTCATAGCGGCCGTCACGATCCTGCCCAGCCTGCTGACGATGTCGGGAAACGCCATTGGCAGCCCCGTAGTGAAAATAGCGCTTGTCGGCGCCAACCCGCGCCTCCTCAGCGAGATCTCTCCGGTTCTGCTGCAGTCGAATATCCAGATCAGCCCTGTTCAGCAGTCTGCCGAATCTCTCGACTCCCAGGTGCAGAACGGCGACCTGGAAGGGTATCTCATCGTGCCGGTGGATCTTTCCGCAGTGGCACGGATCGTGTATGTGTCCAGGAACGCATCCGATTTTCGAGTGACCGGAGCGCTCCAGGCGGTGATCGGGAGGGCAATAGTCGTACAGAGGCTCGTGAAGGCGGGTATCCCCGCCCAGCAGGTCGCCTCACTCACGCAGCCTCCCGTCGTAGAAACGAGGCAGCTCACGCAGAACGGGCACACGAGGAAGAACCTCGACTACCTCACCGTTCTCATGACCGGGCTGACCCTCGCCATGCTCCTCTACGTGACGGTGCTTCTCTATGGGCAGGTCATCGGGAGATCGGTTCTCTCGGAAAAGACGGACAAGACGGTCGAGATCATGCTGTCATCGGTTCGTCCGATGGACCTGCTCTTCGGAAAGATCCTCGGCAAGGCGCTCGCAAGCCTGCTCCAGTACGGGATCTGGGTCGCGATCAGCGCCGCCGTGCTGAAAGTGATCGGTCCGCGCTTCGGCGTGTCGATCGGCAGCGCGGTTTCCGTACATACCCTCGGCTATCTCGTCCTGTTCTTCATCCTCGCGTTCTTCCTCTACTGCTCGTTGTACGCCGCCCTGGGAGCCGCATCCCAGGACGAGCAGCACCTCGGCCAGCTCGCGTGGCCCGTGGTCATCTTCCTCGCGATCCCCGTCGTGATGATATCTCCGATCATCAGCACGCCTCAGGCACCCGTGATCATCGTCATGTCGCTCTTTCCGTTCACCGCTCCCGTCGTAATGTTCCTCCGCATTCTCGTCGGCGCCGCACGGCCGTGGGAGATTCTTGCCTCCATCGGCCTGACGATTGCCACGACGGGCGGGGTGATCTGGGCCTCAGCCAAAATCTTCCGCGTGGGGATCCTGATGACGGGCAAGCGCTTCAAGCTCCGCGAAGTTCTGCGGCTCGTCCGTTTTCGATAATCCGTACGTGCTATGTACGCAACCGCACAGAAACGATGCGCTCATCATGACTATACTTGATTATTGATAATGAAATAAAAACGTACATGAATAAAGTGGCGGGCGAGCTTCGGCGTTGAGGATGGCCCTCGACTCAACGCCGTGCTGCCTCTCCTGCAAGCGCTCCGCACCAGAGGAGCGCTTGGCCGCGCCCGTCCCTGCCTTGATCGCCTCAATTCTCCAGGATCGTGATTTCCACCCTTCGATTCTTCCGCCGACCTTCTTCGCTCGAGTTGTCCCCGACAGGCGAGCTGGCGCCCTGCCCGCGGGCGGTCAAGCGTTTCGCATCGACCCCACCTGTGGACAGCAGAAAGTCCGCCGCCGCTTTTGCCCGTTGTTCGGACAGCTTCCGATAGTCGTCCTCCTAGTAGCCGGGGGCACGGGCCGTAAAGCCGTCCACCGCGATGTCTCGATCGGGATACTTCCTGAGCATATCCGCGATGCGGCGCAGCTTGTCCTGCTCGGCGGGGAGGAGTTGGTCGGAGTCCGGGGGGAAGTTGACGTTTTCAAGGGTAATCTTGACTCCCGAGCCCGTCGACTCGACCGATACGTCGGGAATCCTCTGAGCTTCGAGCTGCCTCTTGATGTCATCGACCACCTGCCTGCGATCCAGCGGCGGAGAAGGAACGAGATCGCTCTTCGAATCGCCCTTGAACTCGATCTCGTCCCCTGTCGTGAAGGAAAAGAGAAAGTCGAACGATTCCTCATAATGGGCCGGCCTGCGAGCCGCGATATCCCACCAGCATTTCTGGTGGGAAGCGCCGGAAACCTGGGTCGGGAATGTCCGCGTCGTTCCCTGCGGCAGCGTTACGGAATGGAAAACCTCATAATCGATGGAGAAGACGGCGCAGGCGATTCCGTTGCGTGATTCATTGGCAAGATACGCATAGCCCACCGATATCGGGAACTGGAACGGTTCCTGTATCCCGAAATACGTGCGAAAATCGTGGGATTCAGTCCCCTTCGCCGTCCAGGTAGCCCCGACCACGACGTCCCCTTCAGGGAGCATCGGCACGTTTCGCACCACAGGCATGAAGTAGGAGGGATCGATCTTATACACCCCTCTCCCGTCCCTCCAATACTCGGAGGTGTACTCCTCCGACCATTCGTAGGAGCTCTGCGAGCCATAT
This sequence comes from Spirochaetaceae bacterium, assembly GCA_003141795.1. The sequence goes on from PLNO01000324.1 coordinate 3,048, forward strand.
GATCGATCCGATGCCTGGAAGCTCGCCACGTGATAGCCGGCGTCACCGCTCGTATCGGTTACTGAAACGGCGATCTTGTCGAGGATATCCACATCATGGCTGAAAACGCCGTTGACGGAGACGGATTCGTGCACTTGAGAGATGATCCGATACTTCTCGCCCTTCGTGTAGGCAAACCGGAAGATATCCGCCGACAGCGACACGGCGACAAGGGAAAGCAGCGCCACAAGAATGATCTTCCATTTCGTCATGAGCGCCCCCTGGTGTTCATCAGGGTACCATCACCCGATGAGTTTCTCCAAGCCTCCCCAGCATTCGCCGACCCCGTCAAAGCGGCCCAGGGGATGTTCGCCGGCAGCCTCGTTGCTCTGAGGTAGTCGAGGGTCTGTGTTCGTACCGGCTCGGGAAGCTGTGCACGAAGCGCTGCCAGAACGCCTCTGGTTGTCAGCTCGAGGTTCGTCATCGCGATATCGGGAAGATCCCCTTTGACGTCGAACCTGATGCATTTTTTCGCTCCGGGCGTGTTCGTCCAGGGCGTCCATGCGGGGAGAAGCCCGCCGGGAGGATTGGGATCGCTCTTCAAGGCGAATTGTGCTACGTAGGTCATCATCGATTTCGACAGGGCCTTCCTGCCGGGGTTGTTCTTCGGCGTAAACAGTGCTAACTGCAGCAAACCTTCTATTGTGTCAGTGCCGAGGAAGAACGGCACTTCCAGCGAATGGAAGGCACCAAGACTGCGCCCCCACGTGCCGGGAAGGACACTCTGCCCTTCCCCGTCAGGGGCTCCCCAACAGAATTGGTAAACAAATACCGGGGGCTGGCCCGGATTCCTGGACAGGCTTCGGGCAATGTCGTCGACACCTGAGGCTTTCCAGCGGTCGCTCCCATAGCGGGAAATGGCCTCGTGCAGATCGCTTTGAGCCGGGATCCTCGCGCCCAGAAACAGGAAAAGCTTCATCTCTTCCTTATTGGAACCTAGTATAAGAGGAACCTTGTTCGGGTAAGCTCCCGACGCGAAAACATCGAACCCCGCATTGGGAATGACCACGCCATCGCGAAGGACGGAGGGGGCGTCGAAGGTTCCTCTCGTGACCTCGAAATAGCCCCGCATGAACTCCTGATCGCTTTTCGAT
>PLNO01000179.1 GCA_003141795.1 Spirochaetaceae bacterium
CAAGCCGCATCGGCGGTAGGCCGTAGACAGACAGACCGGGCTCCTGCAGAGGTCAGTCACCAGTTGCCGAATACCCGGCTCGCTACCAGGACGGGGTGTTCGACAACTGGGAACTGGCTCGGGGGGCCCCCGAGCAAACCAAGGAGCGTCATGTCAGACGCCATTTCAGTATCGGCACCCATCAGTGGTACCGACCGCACACTCACCTTCGAGTCGGGAAAGTTGGCCCAACTGGCCGACGGCGCTGTCCTCGGCCGTATCGGGGACACCGTGTTGCTGGCAACAGCCACCGCGTCCCGGTCGGTCCGGGAGGGGGCCGACTTCTTCCCCTTGACGGTCGACATCGAGGAACGGGCCTATGCCTCCGGAAAGATCCCCGGATCGTTCTTCCGGCGGGAGGGCAAGTCCTCGGATCAGGCCATCCTCACCTGCCGGCTCATCGACCGCCCGCTTCGCCCGTCGTTCCCAAAGGGTTTTCGCAACGAGGTCCATGTGGTCGGGACCATCTTTGGGGCTGACCAGATCAACCCGCACGACGTCCTGGCCATCAATGCCGCCTCGGCGGCACTGATGCTGTCAGGCATCCCCTTCGACGGACCAATCGGTGCTGTCCGGGTGGCGTATTCGACCGACGGGGTTTGGATCCCGCACCCCACCTTCGAAGAGGGCAACGCCTCGACCTTCGAGCTGGTGGTGGCGGGCCGGGCGCTCAGCGATGCCGACGACGCCGATATCGCCATCATGATGGTGGAGGCCGAGGCCACCGCACAGACCTACAACCTGGTGCGCGACGGCGCGACTGCCCCGACCGAAGATGTCGTGGCGCAAGGGCTCGAGGCATCCAAGAAGTTCATCAAGGCGCTGTGCGACGCGCAAAGTGAGCTGGCCAAGGTCGCTGCGAAGCCGACGGCCGAGTTCCCCGTGTTCCTCGAATATCAGGACGACGTGTACGAGGCGGTCTCTGCAGCGGTCAGCACCGAGCTCACGGCGGCCCTGACGATCGTGTCGAAGCAGCAGCGCGAGGCGGAGACCGATCGGGTCAAGGCACTCGCGGTGGCCGCGGTCGGCCCGCGGTTCGAAGGTCGCGAGAAGGAGATCAGCGGCGCGTTTCGGTCGCTGACCAAGAAGCTGGTTCGGCAGCGGGTGTTGCGCGACAAGGTGCGCATCGACGGTCGTGGTCTCACCGACATCCGAGCGCTCTCCGCCGAGGTCAACGTGCTTCCGCGGGTGCACGGTTCGGCGCTGTTCGAGCGTGGTGAGACGCAGATCCTCGGCGTCACCACGTTGAACATGCTGCGCATGGAGCAGATGCTCGACACGCTGGCTCCCGAGACCCGCAAGCGCTACATGCACAACTACAACTTCCCGCCGTACTCCACCGGCGAGACCGGCCGGGTCGGTTCGCCCAAGCGCCGCGAGATCGGCCACGGCGCGCTTGCCGAGCGCGCGCTGGTGCCGGTGCTGCCGACCCGCGAGGAGTTCCCCTACGCAATCCGGCAGGTCTCGGAGGCCCTCGGCTCCAACGGCTCGACGTCAATGGGGTCGGTGTGTGCGTCCACGATGGCGCTGCTGTCGGCCGGCGTGCCGCTGCGCGCGCCGGTCGCCGGCATCGCGATGGGTCTGATTTCCGACACCGTCGACGGCAAGACCGGGTATGTGACGCTGACCGACATCCTCGGTGCCGAGGACGCGTTCGGCGACATGGACTTCAAGGTCGCGGGAACGGAAGACGGCATCACCGCGCTGCAGATGGACATCAAGATCGAAGGGGTGAGCGCGGAGATCCTCCAGAAGGCGCTCGGACAGGCCCGCGAGGGACGTCTGCACATCCTAGGGATCATGAACCAGACCATCGCGCAGCCGCGCACGGACATCTCCGACTTCGCGCCCAAGGTCATATCGGTCAAGGTGCCCACGGAGAAGATCGGGCTGATCATCGGCCCGGGCGGGAAGAACATCAAGGGCATGAGTGAAAAGACCGGCTCGACGATCAACATCGACGACACCGGCATGGTCACCATCTACAACCACCTGAAGGAAGGCGCTGAAAGAGCGCAGCGGATGGTGGAGGGCCTCATCGAAGAGGCCGTGGTGGGAAAGACCTACACCGGCCCGGTGAAACGGATCATGGACTTCGGCGCATTCGTCGAGATCCTCCCCGGCAAGGAAGGCCTCGTGCACATCTCCAAGCTCGCCGCCCAGCGCGTTGAAAACGTCTCCGACGTCGTCCACGAGGGCCAGGAGCTGACCGTGACGGTCACGGAGATCGACCACATGGGACGCATCAACCTCGCCACCAAGGAGGCGATAGAGGCGAATCCGGCGCTTCTCACGGAGCACACCGAACGCCGGCCTCCGCGGCGTGACGGCGACAGGCCCAGGAGCGGCGGTTACGATCGTCCGCGGGGCGGCTCTGACAGGCCGCATACTCCCCGGAGAGATTAGTGATATCAACGGAAAAACTGGCCAACGGGGCGACCCTGCTCCTCGAGCCGGTTGACCGCACCGATACCCTGTGTATCGGTTTCTGGTTTCTCCACGGTTCCCGGGATGAAGGGCCGACCGAACGTGGGTACTCCCACATGCTGGAGCACATGCTCTTCAAGGGAACCGCTCGGAGGACCGCTCTGGCAATAGCGCAGGAGATCGACCGTGTCGGCGGGCTCATCAACGCCTTCACGGAGAAAGAGACCACCTGCGTCTATGCCATCATCCCCCGCGAACACCTCCGTCTCGCCTTCGACGTGCTGTCCGACATGACCGCCTCCTCCCTCCTCGATCCGATCGAGCTTGGCAAGGAGAAAGAGGTCATCATCAACGAGATCCAGTCCGTCGACGACTCCCCGGAGGAAAAGGGGCATGACCGCTATCTCATGGAGATGTGGGGCGGGCATCCCCTCGCTCGGAAGATCACCGGTGAGGTGGACGAGGTGCGGGGAATCAGGCGCGACGACCTCGACCGTTTCTACCGCCAGCGGATCGTCGCTTCCAATGCGATCATCGCCGTGGCAGGGAACTTCGCCGTGGAGGAGGTGCGGGCGCTCGCCGAGGCGGTCTTCCCCTCCGCCGGCCCCCGCCAGTCGTGGCCCGCACGGACGACCCCTCCGTGGAAGGGGAGGATCTCCCTCGTCCCGGATCGTTTCAACCAGCTGCAGATCTACGCCGGGACCTGCTACCCCGTGGGCAACGAGGTCTCGGAGTACTATACGTCTCTGGTCTTCAGCACCGCGTTCGGTGAGTCCATGAGCTGCCGGCTTTTCCAGAAGCTTCGTGAGGAGCTCGGGCTGTGCTACACGGTGTACTCGTTTCGAACATTTTTCGCCGACATCGGCATGTGGACGGTCTACGCGAACACGACCCCCGGACAGGCCCGTTCGTTCCTCGAGGCCCTGGACAAGGAGCTTGCCCGGCTTCTGCGGGAGCCCCTGTCGTCGGAGGAGATCGAGGCGGCGAAGAGCCACCTCACCGGCAGCATGATCCTCTCCCGGGAGGACATGGAGACGCGCATGAAGCGCATGGTACGACAGCACATGATGATGAACCGCATCCTCGAGTTCGATGAATCGGTGTCAGCGTTGCGTGACGTGAGCCGCGAGGCGATAGAGGCGTACGCCCGGCAGTGTCTGCGGCCTGACGCCTTCAGCCTGCTTGCCTACGGCGCGCGCGGGGTCAAGCGCATGCGCGGTTTCGATTTCTCCTTCTCGAGGCAGGGGTAGCGGATGGAGGAGCCGATCGTTCGTTGCGTCGGCGAGGTCCTGCCGAGCTACCAGTCCGCAGGCGCCTCGGGCGCCGATCTTTGCGCGCTTCTGGACGCGGACATCGTCCTGGCGCCGGGCGCGCGCGAGCTGGTGCCAACGGGGCTTCGCCTTGAAATCCCGCCCGGTCTTGAGGGCCAGGTGAGACCGCGCTCGGGGCTTGCGGCGCGCAATGGCATCACGGTGCTGAACTCCCCCGGCACAATCGACAGCGACTATCGCGGCGAGGTGAAGGTCATCCTCATCAACCTCGGCACGGAAGAGGCACGGATACGCAACGGCGACAGGATCGCCCAGATCGTTTTCTGCCCCATCGTCCGGGTCTCCTTCCAGCGTGAGGAGCTCATCACTGACACACAACGGGGGAGCGGAGGCTTTGGCTCGACAGGAGTGTGAGAAACGCACCGCGGCCCGGGCAGCGGGTCTCGTCGTGACTTTTGCCCTTCTCTGCGCCGCAGCCTCGGGTGCGCAGGCAGTGGCGCCTGCCGCAATGAAAGCGCAAGAGGCGCTTTCCCGTGCGCGTGCCACGCTTACCCGTGGCGACGCACGGTCGGCAATGGAGATCCTCCGCAAGCTCCGCGCTGATTTCCCCGGCACCGACGTGGAGAGAGAAGCCCTCGGGCTCAGCGTGCAGGCAGCGCTCGCAACGGGAGACGCGTACAAGGCCCGGTATTTCTACCAGACCCTCTCCGCATCGGCGCCTTCGTCACGGCCCGCCTTTGCATCAAGCATACTCCTGGCCGACTACTACTACAGACAGCGCGACTGGCTGCTTTCACTTTCCCTGTATACTGACGCCGTGGAGGGTTTCCGTGACGGCATCTCCGGCAGCCCCGCGCAGCTCGACCAGGCGCTTCTGCGCGCCGCGGAGCTCTCCCTCTACCATAACGCCGACCTGGCCGGCGCGCGCGCGTTCCTGCAGCAGATCACCCCCGCTGCAATCGCGGGCGGTGATGCGCTTCTCTACCGCCAGCTTCGCGTACGGCTGCTCTGGAAGGCGCTCCCTTCGAGTGTGTTCGGACTTGCCGATTCGAACGTCTCCAGCCTCCGCATCGATGACGATGACCTGTGGGTGGGGACGTGGAACGGCGGTGTCGCCCGCTATTCGGTGTCTTCGGGCCAGAGCGACGCATTTCCTCTTCCCGCCTTCTCCCGATCGCTGGAGGTCGCCGACAGGCGAGTCTGGGTGGGAACGAGCGAAGGCCTCTCCTGGTACGGAAAAGTCACCGGTCGCTGGGGGTCCGAGCAGGACTTCGCGGCCCCCGATGCGCGCAACGTGCAGGTCGTGCGCCTGACGAGCGCGGGGTTGTTCGCCGGCACGCTCGGAGACGGCCTGTTCCGCCTGGAAGACGCGGGGTGGACCGCAGTGGCCGACGGCAGCCTTCCGGGGCGGTTCATTACCTCATTGGCCGAGGACCCGAGCCGGAAAGCGCTCCTCATCGGAACGATGAACCTCGGGCTTGTCATCCTGGACCTGTCGACGGGCTCCATCACGGCGCTGGACGAGCTCGTCCCCGATTTCACGACGAACAACATCACGACGATCCTTCGCGCTTCGGACGGAAAGGTGTGGATCGGGACGTACGGTGACGGGATCTGGTCGTGGGACCCGACCGCCGGAAAGCTCCGCCATTACTCCCAGGAGACGGGGGAGATCTCCAATGACTGGATCCTCTCCAGCGCCGAGACCGACCGGGCGCTGTACTTCGGGAGCTTCGGAGGAGGGGTGAGCGTTCTGGGGAAAAAAACCGGCGCGTGGCGGCATTTCGGAATCGCCGACGGGCTGGCATCTCTCGACGTGGCGGCGATTGCCTGGCGCGCGCCCTATGTTTTCTTCGGGACGCTCGGCGCCGGCGTCTCCCAGTACGATGAGGAAGCCGATGGCACGCTCCCATAGGCGCACGTGGCTGTACGTGGGACGGGAGTTCCTCCTCTCCTTCGCCGTGGCCTTCCTCTTCTTCTTCTTCATCTTTTTCCTCAACCAGATCCTCGTGATGGCCGAAGAGATCTTCTCCAAGAAGGTCGCGCTCTGGGACGTGGTGCAGCTCATCGTCTTTTCGCTGCCGGTCGTGATCGCGTTCTCCTTCCCCTTCGGGTCCCTCGTCGGTGCGCTCATGGCCGTCGGGAGGCTGTCCTCGGACAACGAGCTTCTGGCATTCGGCTCCCTGGGCGTGCCGCCGCGTCAGCTTCTCGCACCGCTTCTGGTGCTGGGCCTGGCATTTTCCATGGTCTCCTTCGTCATGAACGACTATTTCATGCCCCTGGGCAATCTCCGTTTCGCCGAGATCTACCGCAGGGTCCTTTACTCGAATCCCGCCCTGGAGCTCGAGCCGTACGCCGTGAAGCGCTACGAGAACACGACCATCATCACAGGAGCGGTGGAGGGGCGGCGCATCACGAACATCCTCATCATCGACAAGTCCCCCGAGGGCAACCGTCGCATCATTTCCGCGCGGGATGCGCATCTGGATCAGGCCGCGGGACAGGCCGCCGTTTCCCTCACGCTGGACAATGTTTTCACACAGCTCAGCTACCCGAAGGACGGGGACCGCTACGATTACACGGTGTCCGATTCGATGGTGTACTCGATCCTGCTGTCCAACATCAGCAATGCGTCCATCGGTGGCATGACCCCGTCCACCATGAGCTCGGCAGACGTCTGGAAACAGATCGTGGCGAAGTCCGGCGGCCAGCAGGAGGCCGTCGATCAGAAGAAGGAGAAGGTCGCGGCACTCGGCTTCGGGATGTCCGCCGGCCTCCGCGCAGCCCAGCGTCAGGTGCTGCAGTCTCCGTCGGATGCCGGCGCGCAGCGCGCCGCGATCAACGCCCTCTGGCGCGACTTCGACAACGAGCGGCACAGGAACGTCGTGGATCCCTCCCTCCAGTCCTACAGGGTGGAGCTCAACAGGAAGTTTTCAATGCCCGTGGGGTGTCTGGTATTCGCCTTTTTCGCCTTCCCCGTCGGATTGCGCGCGCGTCGCAGCGGGCGCACCGTAGGATTCGGCGTGGGCCTTTTCGTGGCGATCGTCTATTGGGGCCTTCTGATCGCGGGACAGACGTTCGGCGTGCGCATGTCGCTGTCCCCCGTCCTCTCCATGTGGCTCCCCGATGCCGTGGTATTCGCCGTGGGAGCCGCGTTCTTTGCAACGGGGGCCCGACGATGAGAATCATTCGCAGGATGCTGTTGCGTCAGTTCACGCCGATTTTCGTCGTTGCACTCGTTTTCTTCGTCCTGCTGCTGCAGCTCATCGACGTGTTCGGTAATATCTGGCGATATTTCGCCCACGACGTGCCCGCATTACAGGTGGCGTGGATCGCGCTCCTCTACACCCCGAAATGCCTCTCCTTTGCGCTGCCCGTTTCCTTCCTCTTTGCCATCTCCTTCACGCTGGGTCTGTTCTACGCGAACAACGAGCTTCTGGCGATTTTCGGCGCGGGGGTGAGCCTCCACAGGCTCGTGGTCCCCTTTCTCGCGCTGGGCCTGATCCTCAGCGTTGCAGGGTTCCTCTTCAACGATGCAGTCGTCATCCCCACGTTCAGAATGAAGAACCAGGCCTATTCGCTTGCCGTGAAGCAGGTCACCTCATTGAGCCAGGCCAACATCACCGTCACCAGCCCCGACCAGCGCGTCGTGTACGTGGCGGATTACTACAACGACGCTCAAGCGCGTCTCAACGGGCTCACCGTGGTCGTGCGCGACGACAAGATGCAGATCGTGAGCCGCATCGACGCGCAATGGGCGGAATGGTCGGGCAACCGCTGGACGCTGCACGATGTGCGCACATTCACGTGGGACGGCACGACCAAGACCCTCTCCGATGAGCGCCACCAGACCTACGATTCCCCGCTTCTCTCCGAGCCTCCCGACACGTTCAGAAAGCTCGCGGGAAGCGTCCAGGACATGGACAGGGTGGAATCCCAGCGCTACGTCGCCCTGATCCGCAAGGCCGGGCTCCCGTACAGGGAGGCGCTCACCGATTTCTACCGCAAGTTCTCCTTCGCCTGCACGCCGCTCATCGTCGCCTTCATCGCGAGCAGTCTCGGCAGCGCTTTCAAGAAGAACATCCTCCTCATGAGCCTTCTGTCCTCACTCGTGATATCCGTCGGTTTCTACGTCGCGCAGATGGTTACCGGCATCCTCGCGAAGAACGGCTACGTCCCGCCCCTGCTCGGGGCATGGGCGCCTTTCACCCTTTTCCTCGTGGTGGGTTTCATGCTATTCCGAACGGCGCGCACCTGATCAGGAGGAAAATCAGAATGGGTCTGGCAGCAGGCATGGACTTCGGCGGAACGTCCGCCAAGATCGGTCTCGTGGACACGGAGGGAAAGATCCGCTGCAGGACATCCGTGCCGCTGGATCCCTCGCTGAGCTTCGACGCCATCGTCGAAAACACTTCCAGTGCGCTTCGAAAGATCCTTGGCGCCGAGCAGCTCACCGCCATCGGCATAGGAACGCCGGGCTTCATCGACAAGCACGAGGGCAGGGTGCTCGGCGGCTGTGAGAACATCCCCTCGCTTCGCGGAAAGTCGGTGCAGGGCGCCTTCTCCGACATCTTCGGGGTTCCCGCATTCGCGGAGAACGACGCCACGAGCGCGGCAGCCGGCGAGCTCGCCTACGGTGCGGGGAGGAGATTCAAGAACTTCGTCCTCATAACGATCGGGACGGCAATCGGAGGAGGGCTCGTCATGGGCGGGCGTGTCTACCGCGGCTCCCGCGGCTTCGCGGGGGAGATCGGGCACGTCTGCGTGAATCCCGACGGGCTGTGGTCCAACTGCGGGAGCCACGGCTGTTTCGAACAGTACGCGTCAGGCACGGCTATCGCGCACGTCTACGCGGAAAAGCTCCGCAAGCGGGGCATCACCGCGGATTCATCGGCAAAGCTTGTCGTAGAGAGAGCGCTCTCGGGGGACGCTCTTGCATTGGATACCCTCGACGAAGCCGGCAGGTGGATCGCTCAAGCCTTCGGCACGCTCCTCAATGTGCTGGACCTCGAAGCGTGCATGGTTGGCGGAGGCGTTTCCGATGCCGGCGACGCTCTCCTGGAACCGGTCCGCCGACACCTTCCCGATTTCTGCTGGCGGCAGGTCGGGGACGGCGTTCAGGTCGTCGCTGCCGAGCTCAGAAACGACGCAGGCATTTTGGGTGCAGCGGCACAGGCGCTGGAGCGGATGCAGGGATGATGCCTTTTGCCGTCACGGGACGTCAGGAGAGCTCCGAGGCCCGCAGCGGGGCGCTGGCCCTGAACCACGGTACCGTCACCACGCCGTGCTTCATGCCGGTGGGGACGAACGCCACCGTCAAGGCCATGCGCAACACGGACCTCGAGGACCTCCACGTCAACATGATACTCGGCAATACCTACCACCTGTACCTGCGTCCGGGACGGGAAGTGATCGAGGCTTCCGGCGGGCTGCACGAGTTCATGGGGTGGCGGCACAACATCCTCACCGATTCCGGCGGCTACCAGATCTTTTCCCTGGCCTCCTTCCGGACGATCGAAGACGAAGGGGTGACGTTCCGGTCCCACATCGACGGCTCCTCCCACAAGCTGCGCCCGTCGGACGTCATCGATTTCCAGGGCCTTCTGGGCAGCGACGTGATGATGCCGCTGGACGAGTGTACGGCCCCGGACATCGACAAGCCTCAGGCGGAACGCGCCATGCACCGGACCACCTCCTGGCTCCGCGAGTGCAAGGATGCCTGGAAAGCGCTGGAGAGGCCGATGCCGG
>PLNO01000372.1 GCA_003141795.1 Spirochaetaceae bacterium
ACCTTCGCCGCGATCTTGGCAAGAGGCACTCCGGTGGCCTTGGAGATGAACGGCACCGTGCGCGATGCCCGGGGGTTCACCTCGATGATGTACAGCTCCTTGCCCTTCACCGCGTATTGGGCGTTCATGAGCCCGATGACGTGCAGCTCCTCGGCAAGCCGGAGCGAATAGCGGCGGATCTCTTCCAGCATCCAGTGCGGCAGCGTATGCGGAGGGAGGACCATGGCGGCGTCGCCGCTGTGCACCCCCGCCTCTTCGATGTGCTCCANNTCCACGTCCACCTCGATGGCGTCCTCGATGAACCTGTCGATGAGCACGGGCCGCGCGGGGGAGGCCCATACGGCGCGCTGCATGTAGTGCACGAGCTTGTCATCGTCGTAGACGATCTCCATTGCCCGCCCTCCCAGAACGTAGCTGGGACGCACGAGAACGGGGTAGCCGATGGCGTGCGCGGCGGCCAGCGCCTCGGTTCCGTTCACCGCGATGCCGTTTTCCGGCTGGCGCAAGCCGAGCTTCTCCACGAGCTCGGAGAACCTCTTCCTATCCTCCGCGCGGTCGATGGAGTCGGGGCTCGTGCCGATGATGGGCACCCCGGCTTTCTCCAGACCGACGGCGAGGGTGAGCGGGGTCTGCCCGCCGAGCTGCACGATGACCCCGTCGGGCTTCTCCCGCTCCACGATGGCAAGGACGTCCTCTTTCGTCAGGGGCTCGAAGTACAGCTTGTCGGAGGTGTCGTAATCCGTGGAGANNTCGATCCCCTGCCCGATCCTGTTCGGCCCCCCGCCGAGGATCATGATCTTCTTCTTGTCCGCCGGCCGGGACTCGTCCTCACCGTCGTACGTCGAATAGTAGTACGGTGTATACGCCTCGAACTCCGCGGCGCAGGTGTCGACGAGCTTGTAGCCGGGACGGATCCCCGCGTCTAAGCGCAGAGCGCGCACCGCGTCCTCATCGATGCCAAGGCGGGCTGCGATCTGGATGTCGCTGAACCCCATCTTCTTTGCTTCGAGCAAATTGTCCTTGCTGATGGTGGGCTCGAAATCGACGATCTCCTTGATGTTGGAGAGGAACCACGGATCGATCCTCGTCACGTCGTGAAGCTTCTGCACGGACCATCCCCGCGCGATCGCTTCTGCAATCGCGAAGAGCCGCTCGGCGTTGGGCCGCTCGAGCTTGTCCAGGAGCGTCTCCTCCGATGCTCCCGTCATCCCCACGACGCCGGGCTTGCGGATCTCCAACCCCCTGATGCCTTTCTGCAGCGCCTCCTTGAACGNNGTGCGGCCGATGGCCATCACTTCCCCGACCGACTTCATCTGTATCGTCAGCGTGGAGTCCGCCGAGGGAAACTTCTCGAAGGCGAACCGCGGGATCTTCACGACGCAGTAGTCGATGGAGGGCTCGTAGGAGGCGGGGGTGCTCTTCGTGATGTCGTTGGGGATCTCGTCCAGGGAATAGCCGACGGCGAGCTTTGCCGCGATCCTGGCGATGGGGAACCCCGTGGCCTTGGAGGCGAGGGCCGAGGAGCGCGACACGCGGGGGTTCATCTCGATCACGACGAGACGGCCGGTCTGTGGATGCACGGCGAACTGGATGTTCGATCCGCCCGTCTCCACGCCGATCTCCCTGATGCAGGCGATTGCCGCGTCCCGCATCCTCTGGTACTCCCTGTCGGTGAGGGTCTGTGCGGGGGCCACGGTGATGGAGTCACCCGTATGGATGCCCATGGGGTCGAGGTTCTCGATCGAGCAGACGATGACCACGTTGTCGTTGCGATCCCGCATCACTTCAAGCTCGTACTCTTTCCATCCCGCGATGGATTCTTCGATGAGCACCTCGGAGATCATGCTCGCCTCGAGGCCGCGCACTGCCATCTCCGCGAAACGCGCGGGATCAATCACCACGCCGCCGCCGGTGCCGCCCAGCGTGAAGGACGGCCGTATGATGAGGGGGAAGCCGATGCGCTTGGCAACCTCCTCCGCTTCTGCAGGGGTGTGCGCGAGGCCGCTCTGCGGAAGGTCGAGGCCGATCTTCTGCATCGCCGCCTTGAAGAGGCTGCGGTTCTCCGCCTTGCGAATGGCCTCCCGGTCCGCACCGATCATGCGCACGCCGTACCTGTCGAGGATCCCCTGTTCCGCGAGCTGGATGGCGATGTTGAGCCCGGTCTGCCCACCGAGGGTCGGCAGGAGCGCATCGGGACGTTCGGCCTCGATGATCTTCTCAAGCATGGGCACGGTGATGGGCTCGATATAGGTCGCATCGGCCATCTCAGGGTCGGTCATGATCGTGGCGGGGTTGGAGTTCACCAGGATCACGCGGAATCCCTCTTCCCGCAGCGCCTTGCAGGCCTGCGTGCCGCTATAGTCGAACTCGCAGGCCTGTCCGATGACGATCGGGCCCGTGCCGATGATGAGGATCGAGTGGATGTCCGTTCTCTTCGGCACGGCGCTACCTCTTCCCGTCCATGAGGTCGGCAAACCGGGCGAAGAGGTAGCCCGACTCATGGGGACCGGGGCTCGCCTCGGGGTGGTACTGGACGCTGAAGAACCTCATGTCGCGGTTCTCCAGGCCTTCGGCGGTACCGTCGTAGAGGTTCACGTGGGTCTCTTTCGTCGAGCCTCCGAGGGACTCCGTGTCGACGTTGAAACCGTGGTTCTGGCTCGTAATGGCGATCCTGCCGGTGGAAAGATCCTTCACCGGGTGGTTTCCACCGTGGTGGCCGAACTTCAACTTGTAGGTCTTGCCTCCAAAAGCCTGTCCCAGCATCTGGTGGCCGAGGCATATCCCGAATATCGGGACCCGCCCTATTAATTCCCGGACCGTCTTGACAATGTATGGAAGAGCGGCAGGATCGCCCGGCCCGTTAGAGAGAAGAATGCCGTCGGGCTTGAGTTCAAGTATCTCTTTTGCCGTTGCCGACGCGGGCACGACTATGACCCTGCAATTCTTCCGCGCAAGTTCTCTCAGACTGTTCAGCTTTACGCCGCAATCAAGGACAACGACTTTATATTTTCCGGAATCGTTCCATTCGTATTTTTTGGCGCAACTGACCTCTTTTACGAGATCTATTCCCAAAAGGCCCGGAGACTCTTTTGCCTTGCGTATCAGGCCTTCCGCGTTCGTGTCGGTGGTCGAGAGGACGGCCTTCATCGCGCCTGCCTGCCGTATGTGGAGCGTAAGCGTTCGGGTGTCGATACCTTCGATGCCGATTATGCCGTTAGTTTTCAGATAGTCACCCAGCGACCTCTTTGATCGCCAGTTGCTGAAGATCTTCGAGTATTCTTTGACGACGAACCCTTCGACAAACGGTTTACGGGACTCGACGTCCTCTTCGTTCACGCCGTAATTGCCGATCAAGGGATACGTCATCGTCACTATCTGGCCCTTGTAGGAAGGGTCGGTGAGGATCTCCTGGTAGCCGGTCATGGCGGTGTTGANNCCTTACCGTCTTCCAGCGCAAGTATGGCCTTCATATTATTTTTTCCCGTTTTAAAGCGGATTTAATGAATTCCCTAAAAAGAGGATGCGGTTTGTCGGGTTTTGATTTAAACTCCGGATGGTATTGTACCGCGATAAAATACGGATGAGGCTTGCCGGAAGCAAGCGGCAGCTCGATTATCTCAACGAGGCTCTTTTCAGGATATATCCCTGAAAAGACCATTCCTTTTTTTTCAAGAAGCGCCCGGTATTTATTGTTAAACTCATATCTATGGCGATGGCGTTCCGAGATCATGGTCGCTTTATAGACTCGCTCCGCCAGCGTTCCGCGTTTAATTTTGCACGGATAGGCTCCTAACCTCATCGTCCCGCCCATCTCTTTGATATTTTTCTGCTCGGCGAGCAGGCTTATTATCGGATGTTTTGTTTTAGGTTTGAATTCGGTCGAATTCGCCTCTTTGAGGCCGCAGACGTTTCTGGCAAACTCGATAACGGAACATTGCATGCCAAGACAGAGCCCGAGGAATGGGATACCTTTTTCGCGGGCGTATTTGATCGCCGCTATCTTCCCCTCTATTCCCCGGTAGCCGAAACCGCCGGGAACAAGTATACCGGAGATGCCCTTCAGGATCCGCTCCGCGCCCTCCTCCTCGATGTCTTCCGAATCTACCTTCTTTATGACGACTCTCGAATCGTTGAATATGCCGGCGTGGATCAATGATTCGTATATAGATTTGTACGCGTCCTGAAGCTCTATATATTTGCCGATAACCGCGATAGTCACCTTATGCGTCGGGTTTATCGCGCGGTCCACCACGTTCTTCTGCCAGTCCTTCAGATCGGTCATCCTGGAGTGGATGCTAAAGTGACGCAATATTAATTTGTCGAGCCCCTGGTCCTTGAAGATGATAGGTATCTGGTAGATCGATTCCGCATCCCTGGCCTCGATAACAGCAGACTTGTCGACATTGCAGAAGAGCGATATCTTCTCTTTGAGCTCATCGGAGATCGGTTTTTCCGTGCGGCATATGAGCGCGTCGGGTTGTATGCCTATCTCACGGAGCTTACCCACACTATGCTGGGTAGGTTTGGTCTTGATCTCATCCGCGCTCTTCACGTAAGGGATCAGCGTGACGTGAATGTAGACTACGTTATCGTATCCGGCGTCGAGCCTGAACTGGCGCGCTGCCTCCAGAAACGGGAGGCTCTCGATATCTCCGACCGTGCCGC
>PLNO01000314.1 GCA_003141795.1 Spirochaetaceae bacterium
CCCAGCACCTTCGGCGGACACGCCTACGATTCCTTCAACATCATCGCGCAGGCGGTGGCGAAGGTGGGGACGGACAAGTTCAAGGTGCGTGACTACATCGAGGGTCTCAAGGGCTTCGTGGGGACGGCGGGCATATTCAACTTTACCGCCGCGGACCACAATGGGCTCACGACGGACGCCTTTGAAATGCTCACGGTGAGAAACGGCAAGTTCGCGCTCCTCGACAAGTAGCGGCGCAACGGCATGGCGGGAGGCCAGCTTCTCCAATACCTTCTCTCGGGCATAACGACGGGGATCGTCTACGCCATCGTCGGCATCGGCTTCAACATCATCTATAATGCCACCGGCATCATCAACTTCGCCCAGGGCGAGTTCCTGATGCTCGGGGGCATGATCAGCATCACGCTGAGCCACACGATGCCCCTGGCCGCTGCGATAGGTGTCGCCGTGCTGGCAACCGGGCTCGTGGGGGTGCTCCTTCAGCTCGTGTTCATCTCCTGGCTCAAGAACCCCGGAGTGCTGCGCATGATCATCATCACCGTCGGCCTGTCGATCCTCGTTCGGGAGGCGAGCCTGCACATCTGGGACGAAAAGGTGCGCGCGCTGCCGTTCTGGACAGGCGACGAGACCTCCTCCGTCGCCGTGCTGGGAGCGCATGTGTCGCCGCAGGTGTTCTGGGTGCTGGGGGTCTCGGCGCTCATGGTGGCCGCTCTCACCCTGTTCTTCCGCTACACCCTCACGGGCAAGGCGATGCGGGCCTGCGCCTCGAACGCCAGCGCTGCCCGGCTGTGCGGGATCAGGACCTCGTCCCTTGTGACTCTTTCCTTCTTCATTGCCGCGGCCATGGGCGGATTGGCCGGCTGTGTCATCTCCCCCCTTACGCAGACGCAGTACGACATGGGATCCGCGCTCGCCGTCAAAGGGTTCACCTGCGCGGTGCTGGGCGGGCTGGGCAATGTCGGTGCCGCGGTCACCGCGGGTCTCCTCATCGGCGTCCTGGAATCCGCGAGCATCAGCGTTCTCCCCCTGGCGTACAAGGACGTGGTGGCCCTGGCCGTCATGCTCCTCATTCTCTTCCTCCGTCCCGAGGGCCTGTTCAGCGGCCGGCGGAAACTGTCCCCCGGAACGCACGGGGCATAGGAAACGAAATGCCGGCAGCTGTGCGCCGCTACATTCCCGTGGTGTGTCTGGCTGCCCTCGTTGTCGGCGTTCAGATCGCGCTATCAGCTCTGAAGCTGGAATATCTCTTCACCCAGCTCACGATGTCCGCCTACTACACGCTCGTCACGCTGGGCCTGTGCCTGCTGATGGGATACGCGGGACAGGTTTCCCTCGGTCACGCCGGGTTCTTCGCCATCGGAGGCTACACGGCGGCGGTTCTTTCCACGGCGGGCGCTGCCCTCATAGGATTCGCCCCGTGGATGACGCTTCCGGCAGCCGTCGTGCTCGCCGTCGTGGTTGCGCTGGTGATCGGCGTGCCGGTGCTACGGCTCCGCGGCCACTACCTTGCAATGGCCACGCTGGCTTTCGGTTTCATGATTTCCCGCGTGATCCTCGGAACCCCTCTGCTGGGCCAGGCCGACGGGATATCCAATGTCCCCGGTCTGAAGCTATTCGCCGGACTCGTCATTTCGGGCCGAAAAGCGCTGCGCGTGCAGAACTACTACATCGCATGGGCCTTCGTGATCGTGGGTCTGCTGCTCGTGGTGAACCTCGTGGGCTCCCGCGTGGGCAGGGCGCTGCGGGCCATCAACGGCAACGAAGAGGCAGCCGCGGCGATGGGTGTGAACGTCAGCCGCTACAAGATGGCCGTCTTCGTTCTGAGCGCCGCGTACGCGGCGGTGGGCGGCGCATGTCTGGCGCATTTCAACGGCAGTATCGGGCCGGGGGAATCCAGCGTGATGAAATCCGTGCGCTACATGGCGCTGGTCGCGGCCGGCGGCATGGGAAGCCCCTGGGGCACGGTGGCCGTGTCCGCTGTTCTGACATTCCTCTCCCTGAGGGGCGCCTTCGGTCTGTACGACGACGTCGTTTTCGGAGCCCTCCTCGTGGGGATCATGCTTTTCGCCCCCGACGGGCTCTTCGGTCTGGTCCCCGGCTTCCGGAAGGGGAGGAGCCTGCGGTGAGTCTTTCAACGGGCAATCTTCTTGAGGTGAACGGCCTGCAGCACTGGTTCGGAGGGCTTCACGTCATCGACGGGGTGAGCTTCTCCTGCCGTCCGGGGATCGTCAAAGCGATCATCGGCCCCAACGGCGCAGGGAAGACCACGCTGTTCAACCTCGTCGCAGGCACCTTCGCCCCTCTCTCGGGAAACATCCTCTTCGACGGGAGGTCGACTGTCGGTCTTCCCTCGCACAGGGTCGCCGCGCTGGGAATCTCCCGCACCTTCTTGGCCACACGGCTCTTTCCCCGCATGTCGGTGCTGGAGAACGTGATGGTGGGCATGCACTCACGCGCGCGCCACGGGTTTCTCATGGGGCTCGCCGGGCCCCTCGTCACGGGCCGTGAAGAGGAGCGCATCCGAGCCGCCAGCATGGCGGTGCTGGAGAGCCTGGGCATCGCCGAGCTTGCCCAGCGCGATGCGAGGGGTCTTCCTTTCGGCAGGCAACGTGTCGTGGAGCTCGCCCGGGCGCTGGCAGCGGAGCCGAAGCTTCTCCTCCTGGACGAGCCGGCCTGCGGGCTGAACCCGCGGGAGACGGAGGAGATGGCGGGGCTCATCGCTTCCATCAAGAACCGGGGGATCACGATCCTGGTTGTCGAGCACGACATGTCCCTCGTCATGGGCATCTCCGACGAGGTGCTCGTGTTGAGCTACGGGCAGATGATCGCCGAAGGCACCCCGCGTGAAATACAATCCGACCCGCAGGTCATCTCCGTATACCTCGGAGCAGGCGATGCTTAGGGTGTCCAGCCTCCGCGCCGGTTTCGGGAACATCGAGGTCCTCCACGGTGTATCGCTCCACGTCGATGCCGGGGAGATCGTGACGATCGTCGGCGCCAACGGCGCCGGCAAGAGCACGCTTCTGAGCACGATCGCCGGCATCGTGCGCCCCGCCTCAGGCACTGTCTCGTACAGGGCGGAGGACATCGGCGGCCGGGCGGCTGAAGACATCGCGGGGCGGGGGTGCATCCTCGTTCCCGAGGGCAGGCAGATATTCCCCGACATGTCGGTGCAGGAGAACCTGTATCTCGGCGGGTACCTGCGATGGCGGCGCGAGGGCAGGGCAGCCGTGGAGAAGGCCGCCGAGGACATCTGCCGCCTGTTCCCGATCCTTTCCCGGCGGAAGAGCCAGCTCGCGGGAACCTTGTCGGGTGGAGAGCAGCAGATGCTCGCACTCGGGAGGGCGCTCATGGCACGGCCCGGCGTCCTCATGCTCGACGAGCCGTCGATCGGACTCGCCCCGCTCGTCGTGAAGGAGATTTTCGATGCCATCGCGGGACTTCGCGGCAGGGGCACGACGATCCTCCTCGTGGAGCAGAACGCCCGGGCCGCCCTCTCCATCGCGGACAGGGGGTACGTGATGGAGACGGGCCGCATCATGGTGGAGGGCACCTCTGCGGAGCTGTCGGACAACCACGACGTCCGCCGCGCTTACCTCGGCAAGGAATACCGCCGGATCAATGAGTGAAAGGACGCCGCGATGATCTGGAACGCAAAGTACGAGACCATGGAACGGGATTCGCTCTCCCAGATCCAGCTGGAACGCCTCCAGGCCACGGTGAATCGCGTCATGCGCAACGTGGCGTTCTACCGGGAGAGCTTCGCCCGGGCAGGGATGAAGGGCGACGAGGTGCGGGAGCTTTCCGACCTCGAGCACCTGCCGTTCACGACGAAGGAAGACCTGCGGGCGAGCTACCCCTACGGCATGTTCGCCGTGCCTCTGCGCGACATCGTTCGCATCCAGTCAACGTCGGGGACGACGGGCACTCCCGTCATCGTCGGCTATACGCGCAATGACCTGAAGACGTGGGCGGAGTGCGTGGCACGGGTGCTGGCAGCGGGAGGCCTCACCGAGCATGACGTGATGCAGGTGTCCTTCACCTATGGGCTTTTCACCGGCAGCTTCGGTCTGCACGGGGGCGCGGAGCGAATCGGCGCTTCGGTGATCCCCGCCTCCACCGGTCTGTTGGAGAAGCAGGTGAGGATCATGAAGGACTTCAAGACCACGGCCCTCGCCTGCACGCCGAGCTACGCGATGGCCCTGGCGTCCACCGTCGCGGAAATGGGGGTGAAGCGGGAGGACCTCTGCCTGCGGACCGGGTATTTCGGCGCGGAGCCTTGGAGCGAGGGACTGCGGGCGCGGTTGGAGGCCAGCCTGGGCATCACCGCCCTGGACAACTACGGGCTCACGGAAGTGCTCGGACCCGGGGTGTCCTTCGAGTGCGAGCGTAAGCAGGGCCTCCACGTGAACGAGGATTGCTTTCTCATCGAGATCGTCGATCCCGCCACCCTCCGTCCCGTGCCGAACGGCAGTGATGGGGAGATCGTCCTCACCACCATCACGAAGGAAGGTTTCCCCTTGATCCGCTACCGCACCGGTGACATCGGCTCCCTGACTGCTGAACCGTGTCCCTGCGGCAGGACGCTCGTCCGCATGTCCCGTATCCGGGGCAGGATCGACGACATGATCATCATGGGCGCGGTGAAGGTCTTTCCCTCACAGATCGAGCAGATCCTCCTCGGGATCGAGGGCCTGCAACCCGCCTACGAAATCGTTGTGGACAGGGTCGGGGGGGTCGATTCGCTGGAGGTCCGGGTCGAGGGACCCGAGGAGGGGCGGGAACGGGTCCGCGCCCGCATCATCCACGAGATCGCAACGACCCTGGACGTCACGGCAGAGGTGACCATCGTTGCACCGCGGAGCATCCAGCGGCACACCGAGGGCAAGGTCCGTCACGTGATCGACAAGCGTCAGGGCTCCTGACGGCTCCGAAGCGCCGTTCAGAACGGGCCAAACTTGATGGCCACGGCAAATGCCATAAAGGCGAAGCAGATGAGGACGGTGAGCGCCTGGAGCGGCAACGTCCAGCGGAACCACTTCGGCCAGCTCACCACGGTGAGCCCGAGGCAGATCATGAGGAACGGGTTCGTCGGGTAGAGGATGTTGGCGAAACCGTCGCCGTTGTCGAAGGCGAAGACGACGGTCTGCCGCGTGAGGCCGACAAGATCCGCCAGCGGTGCTAAGATCGGGATGATGAGGAACGCCTTCGCCGAAGCTGAGGGAATGAAGAACTCGAAGACGAGCGTGATGAGGTATACGAAAGCGACAGCCGCGTAGGGGCCCATCCCGCCGATCCTGCTTGCCGCAGCGTACAGGATCGTGTCCAGGATCCCTCCATTGGTAATGATGAGCTTCACGCTCATGGCCATGAGGATCATGACGATGGCGGGAACTATCGATTTCATTCCCGTGAGGAAACAGGATCCGAGCGTCTTTCCCTTTTCCCCGGCGACGATTGCAGCGCCATTGCAGGCTATTGCGAAGAACAGGCCCATGACCGGGAACGCGAACGGGGAGATGGCCTTGATACGGGTCGCGGCGAGGATGAAGACGATCGCTGCCAGGAACCACAGACCCAGCCATCGGACGGCTGCCCGCATGCGGGGACGGGAGGCGTCTTCCGCGCTTGCCACGGCACCCGTGACGTTGATGGAGGCCCGCAAGCGCGTATCTTCCTCGAAGACGAGGGAGCTTGCGGGGTTCTGCTCGACCTTGCGGGCATGGCGCCGAACGAAGAGGAAGACCAGGGCGAACATCGTGACGAAGAAGATGGCCCGTAGCCAGAGCCCCGAGTAAAGAGGCAGGCCGGCGAGGGATTGCGCGATGGTCACCATGAAGGGATCCATCGTGGCTGCCGCGAACCCGAAGCCGAGGGCGAGCAGGCTCATCCCCAGCCCGGTGAGGCTGTCCCATCCCAGATAGAGCGCCAGAGGAACGATGAACACGACGAGCGGCGCCGCCTCCTCGTAGATCCCGAGCACGGAGGAGGCGAACATGAAGAAGAAGATGATGGCCGCCATGAGGAGGTACTTGTTCCGCTTGAAGCGCGCGACGATCATCGAGAGGGCCACTTTCAGGATGCCGCTCTTGTCGAGGACCGTGAAGGAGCCGCCGATGAGCACCAGGAGGATGATGATCGTGATGACCTGGACGTTCCCCGGCGACCAGAGGACCTCGGCGGGCGCCGTGAACCAGCGCCAGACCGGGTAGTCCGGCCGATGGTTGTAGGCGAAGGTGCCGGGAACGACCCTGTTCACGCCGGCTTCCACCGTATGTGTGTAGCTGCCCGAGGGGATGACGTAGGTAAGAATGCCCGACCCGATCATCAGGGCCAGAAGGATCACGATCGTCGTGATGAAAGCGCGAGCGCTGATATGGATCGCAGCCCCGCCCTGTTTCGGTGTGTCGCCCAAGCTTTCAGCCCTCCGTTCGAGGCAGGGTGCCATGGGGACGGGCATCGGTCAAGTCGGGGCGGCGAAATTCGGAAAGTGCCCCCGTCAGCGGCGGGGGCTCCCCGGAGGAGTGCGGGTGTCGTTGAAGTATTTCTCGCTGCGGTAGCGCAGCCAGACCCTCAGAACCTGCGGGACCTTCTCCTTTTCCGCCTTGGTGAGCGTATCGTACAGCGCGAGCGCCCGGGTCCGTTCCGTGCGGCAGGCGAGGTTGTTGTGGGCATCCCAATAGCTGCGGGCCAGACGGATCCGGCGGCACACCTCCTTCAGCAGGGCTTCGCCCTTGAGGTCTTTCGGATCCATGCCTTTCTTCACGACGGAAGGATACCCTCAGGAGCCCTGCCGCGTGAAGACAGTCATCGGGCGCGCGCTTTCCTGAGAAGCTTCGCAGCCTCCATCTGGCCGTTATCCGTGGCGTATCCCAGCGCAGTGAGACCATTGCGTGCCTTCACGTTGAGATCGGCCTTTGCCGCGATGAGAAGCGTGATGCTCTCCACGTCGTTTCTCCCCGCGGCGAGCATGAGCGCCGTCTGCCCCCACTTGTCAGTAGCGTTGAGCGGAGCTTTGCTGTCCAGCAGAAGCCTCACCGCGCGGTGGTCGCCGGCGTCGACCGCTCGGATCAGAGGTGTCATGCCGTTCGCATCCCTGGCGTTGACGTCACTCACTCCCGTCATTCCTTCAGAGTTTCCATGATGGCTTCACTGAAGACGTTGCGGCTCTGCTCGATGATGAGGTCCCGGGCATCGCCCCGTTCGAGCTTTGCCACCTTCGATTTCATGTACGTCCGCACCCGATCCGACAGGTTCCTGTACACGGCGGCTTTCACGGCGGCGTCGGCGCCGATGAGCGAGGTGATGAGGTCGACCCCTTTCAGCTTTCGCAGCACCCGCTGGATGGTCTGGTCGTCCATCCCCGCCAGGGAGGAGAACTCCGGGACGAGAGTCGGGTCCACGAGGCGGCGGAGCGTGATCCTCCCCTCGGTGACCTCCATTTCTATCTCGCCGCCGAACGAGACCTGCTTCAGGACGGCCTGCGGGATCCTGATTCCCTTCGAATTGCCGATGTCGACGATAGGCACGCGCATGTTTCCCTCCGGTACGAAAGTAATAACAAAGAGTATACAAGGTAATTACATGGGATGCAAGAAGCTGTCTGGCCATCGGGGCCGCATTCATGGACTGACCGTGTTTCCCCGCGGACGTCCTCCACGCGCGATCGCTGCCGGCGGTTTCCAGAAGACGAATGCAATCGTCCCGGCGACGAGCTGCACCACGACGATGAGCGCGATGCATCCCGGCCAGCCCGCCCGACTCCATACATACCCGGGAACGACTGCCCCCGCGCTTCCCCCCAGGTAATAGAACGTCACGTACAGCCCCGCCGCTGATGAACGGGCCCGGTCCGCTGCAAGCCCGACGTACGCGCTCGCCGCGGCCTGACAGACGAACACTCCCGAAGAGCAGATCGCGAGCCCCACGATGATGAGCCAGAGCGGCCCTGCCAGGGTGAGGAGCACTCCGATGCTGGACACGCCGACGGCAAGCGGTACCGCCCGGTTGTGACCGATCTTCTGGATCAGGGAGCCGGATGCAGGTGTTATCACGAGCCCGAGCAGATATACGAAGAAGAGCATGCCTTGCTGCGCGGGCCGAAGCCAGTACGGAGCCGCGGCGAGATGGAACGTGATGTAGGTGAATGTCCCGACGAGAGAGAACAGAACGCTGAAACCGACGACGAATGTCGCGATCAAAACCGGGTTGCGCAGATGGCGGGCGCTGTCCGACAGGCTGCGGCGCAACCCGGACTGGCGCAGGAAATTGCGGGAAGCGGGCAGAAAGCGGAGAACGGCGATCGCTCCCGCCAGAGTCATCAGGCCGAGGATGAGGAAGGAGAGCTTCCACCCCCCGTGATCGGAGAGGAGGCCCGTGAGCACGCGACCGATGAAGCCTCCCAATACGGTGCCAGAAACGTACATCGCGGTGGCTTTTGCGGAGCCCTTGCCGGGCCACTCTTCCGCAATGTATGCGAGAACCGAGGCGATGATTCCCGGCGTGAAAACGCCGGCCAGAAACCTCCAGAGGACGAGGAGGTTCAGCGTTGTCGCAGATGCGGCGAGCACTGTAGAGAGCGCGAGGCCGAACAGGGATACGACGATCAGGCGTTTTCTGCCGAATCTGTCGGCGATCATCCCCGCGAACGGGGCGCTCATAGCGACGCCGAAAGTCGCCGCGCTGACCACGAGGCTGATCTGCGCCGCGCTCACCTGGATNNAGCGTGAGAAATGCGCAGACGCCGGCGATCGTCGTGGCTGCGGTTCGTCGAAATGCCGTGGATGGCTCTGTGCGTGCGGTGATGGCAGGGAGAATCATCGGACGATGCTATGAAAGAAAAGCGCGGTTGTTCAAGGACCGGTCCATGCCAGGAGACCACAGCGTGCCGTTCACGCTTTCCCGGCCTGAAGCCTCCTCGTTTCGACGGCGAGGAAGCACCCTATCGCGACGGCCGATCCGAGGTCGGTTATCGGGTTGGCGAGCCACAGCCCGCCCGCCGCCGGAGCGGCCCGCCGCCGGAGCGGCCCGTCGCTTGACACCATTATATACCAAGTATATAGTTAACCAGGTAAACTAATAAGGAGTACGCATACATGGTCTTTCAAGCGACTAATCAAATCACCGGCAGGCGGCGCTGGCTCGCCCTGTCGGCCGTCCTGGTCACGATGTTCTTTTCCTCACTGGACCAGACCGTCGTGACGACTGCTCTCCCGACGATCATCGGAGAGCTCCACGGTCTTGCCGCATACGCGTGGGTCTTCACGGCCTACATGATGACTTCCGCCATCACCATTCCCCTGTATGGAAAACTATCCGACATCTACGGCCGCAAGCCGTTCTACCTGTTCGGGCTCGGCATGTTCATGGTCGGCTCCGTACTTGCCGGCCTGTCGCATTCAATGGAATGGCTGATCGCGGCACGGGCAATTCAGGGCATCGGAGGCGGCGGGATGATGAGCATGCCGCGCGCGACGATCGGCGACATCTTCAACCCGAAGGAGCGGGGAAACTGGATCGGGCTTCTCAACGCCGTATTCGGTGTCTCCGCCATCATCGGGCCGTACTTCGGCGGCTGGCTCACCGATGCGTTGGGATGGCGATGGATCTTCTACATCAACCTTCCCGTGGCGCTCCTTGCGTTCGTGGCGGTCGCCTTCGCCCTTCCCAACGTCAGGACCGCGACAAAGCATCACATCGACTGGTTCGGAAGCATAACGCTCATGGCGGGGCTCATCCCGCTGCTGCTGGGCTTCACCTGGGCGGGAAGCAAGTATGCGTGGGGATCCGCCGTCACCCTCGGACTCTTCGGAGCCGGGGCGCTCATCATCGTCGCATTCGTGTTCGTCGAGCGGCGCGCAGCCGAGCCCATCCTCAATCCCGACCTCTTTCGCAACCGCATTTTCACGACCACCGTCCTCATGAGCCTCTTCCTCTCCGTGGGCATGTACTCCGGGCTCATGTTCCTCCCCATATTCGTCCAGGGGGTCGTCGGGCTCTCGGCAACCAATTCAGGGGCGGTGCTTACGCCGATGATGCTGAGCTTCATCGTTGGCAGCACGATCGGCGGCATCCTCATCAGCAGGTTCGGCCGGTACAAGTTGCAGGCGATTCTGGGCGCGCTCATCATGGTGGTCGGGGTATTCCTCCTGGGCCGCATGGACGTGAGCACGACGTGGCTCACCGTGGTGCGCAACATGCTCGTCGTGGGGCTCGCGATGGGCACGGTCATGCCGTTGGCCAATGTCGTCATCCAGAACGCCTTCCCGTATTCGCAGATGGGCGTCGTGAACTCGACCCAGCAATTCGTCACCTCGCTTGGCGGGATCATCGCATCTCCCATCTTCGGAACGATACTCTCCAACACCTTCAGCTCCTCCCTGAAGAAGGAGATGCCGGCGCAGCTCGTGACGGCCTTGAACGCAATGCCGGACAGCATCAAGGGGGTCCTCTCCAATCCGCAAGCCCTGATCGAATCGAAGGCCCAGACCGCATTGCAGCGGATGTTCTCCCAATATGGGCAGATGGGCCAGAACCTGTATAATCAATTCATCAGCGCGGTGAAGAGCAGCCTGGCGCACGGCGTACAGCGTTTGTTCCTCTTCGGGCTCGTGTTCGCCGGGCTGACGCTGGTGGCGACGCTCTTCCTGAAGGAAATACCGCTCAAGAAGGACGAGTTCTACAAGGACGCCGGTTAGGAGGAAGACATGGCGGAAGAGGGAGACATCGAGGAGCTGGAACAGCTCGTCATGCAATTCGCGCGGCTCGTCACGGTGACCCTCCGTGAACGCGGGGTGGGCGGTTTGAGCCTGTCCCAGATCCAGGTCCTGAAGCGGCTCTGCCACAAAGACGAGCGGGCGAGCGACCTTGCGGTCTCCCTCGGCGTGACGCCCGCCGCCGTGACGAAGCTCATCGATCAGCTCGCAGAACGGGGGATGGTCCAGCGCTCTCCCTCACGCACGGACAGGCGGTCAGCCGCGGTGTCCATCACGAAGACGGGCAAAGTTGCGCTGGAGAAGAGCCGCCACGCGCGCAGCGCGATGGTGCGCCGCTTCCTCGAGCCTCTCGAGAAGGAGGAAGCTGTGGTCCTTGCCCGCGCTCTGCGCCGCATGGTGGATGTGCTGCCGGCGGCGTGGCTCGAGGGGTGAGAAGGCAATGGCGCGATTCGAGATCGTAAGCGACAAAAATCGCGCAAGCCATGAGAGGATCCTCCAGCGACACACGGTGTACGTCCCGTACGAGCTCGTATGGGCTCATGAGGCGGTCGCCTCTCCGCCGCCCGGCGCGAAGGGCTTTCATCAGATCCTGCATCTCGGACAACTGCCGGATCTGCTACGGGAGCTCGAGGAGAACGGGGCGCCATAGAGAAGCGAATTTGCGGCGGGAGTGGTTAAAATTCTACACGTGTCATCGGGTTCGTTCGACAGTCGCCCCGGTCGCTTCGCCCTACAATAGTGGAAGGCCGATCGGCGCCGAAGGGAGCCCCCATGGCGGAGAGTTGGACCGATTCAGACCGTTTCGGGATCCTCAAACCGAGTGTCGACGCGCACGTGCTGGGCATCACCACCGTCGGTGAGATCCTCGCAGAGTGTGGACATACGGTCAGCTATGCCCCCGAAGTGGTGTGCCGCGCCTGCGACAATCCCGAAGGGTCCAAAGAGGCCTCGGCAATCGAGGCATGGCTTCGAAAAGAGAGGATCACGCGCCTAGGGTACTCGTATCGGCTCGAACCAGAGGACGGAGTCGCGCTCTTTGCCCGGCTCGTGCGGCAATGCGAACGGATGTCCCTTTTCGCTGACCAAGGTGGCCCGATCCGCGCGCTGTATTTCGCCGGACTCCCGTACGCGTGCCGCATGGCGCGGGAGCGCGTGCCGCGTCTCACCGGCGTGTTCGACGGTGAGGAGACACCCCGGGAGACGCTCCAGCGCCTCGGCCTCAGGCTCTCCGCAGTGCCGAAAGAATCGGCGCGCGCCCTCGGTTACGACGGCGACAGGCTCTCCTTCGGTGAGCAGATCGTGTCAAAGGGCCACTACCTTTCCCTTACCCCGCCGGACCGCAGCGGTTATCCCGAGTACGGGAGGGCCGATGACACGATCCTTGCGCGCCTCGGGCATGCAGCGCGCTCGGGTCTGCTCCCGCTGTACCGTGCGCACATGGGTCAGTACATGCCGGACCGTGAGGAAGCGGTCCGCCTTTTCCAGCAATGGACGCGGCAGCTCGCAATCTTGGGTCATCTCGACATTCTCTCCATCGGCACGTCGCAACTCTCCCAGTCCCATTTCGGAGAGGACTGGGGGGAGTTCACCAATGGGGGCGGCGTGCCGCTGAACTCCCGTGAGGAGCTCGCCGCGGCATGGCGCGCGGCGCGCCCCATGCTCGTGCGCAACTACGCCGGCACGAAGAACCTCGTCGACATGGCGCGCATCAACCACGAGTCGATCCACAACGCCTGGCAGGCGCAGTCGATCTGGTGGTTCTGCCGCACGGACAACCGTGGTCCGTACCCGCTCACTGAGAACCTGGGCCAGCAGCTTGCCGCGCTTCGTTACGTGGCTTCGGTGGGCAAGCCCTTCGAGCCGAACGTGCCGCATCATTTCGCTTTCCGTGGAGCGGATGATGCCACTTATGTGGTCTCGGGGTACATTGCGGCGCGCATTGCAAAGGCAGCAGGTATCCGTACGCTCATCGCCCAGAACATGCTCAATACCCCGAAGTACACCTGGGGTGTCCAGGACCTCGCAAAGTCACGCGCGCTCCTCCACATGCTCCGAAGCCTTGAGGACAGGACATTCGCCGTGGTCCTTCAGACTCGCGCCGGGCTGGATTACCTCTCGGCAGATCCGTCGCGGGCCAAGGCGCAACTTGCCGCCGTGACCGCGCTCATGGATGACATCGAGCCGAACGACGCGGCAAGCCCGCAGATCATCCACGTGGTGAGCTGGACAGAGGCCACGCGTTTCGCTGACCCCGAAGTGATCACGGAGAGCGTCCAGATCTGCCGTCAGGCTCTCGCCGAATACCGCAGGCTCCGCGTGAAAGGCGGCGTGGACGACATGAGCAGGAATCCCGAAGTGGAAGCGCGTACCGAGGCGCTCGTTGCCGAATCACTGGCCGTGGTGCGGGCAATCGAATCGTCGATCGCAGACCCATGGTCCGCGCCGGGCCTGGAGAAGATCTTCACCGCCGGTTTTCTCCCCGTGCCCTATCTCTGGGAATGCCGTGACGACTACCCCGGCGCCGTGAACTGGCGGACCCGGCTGGTGAAGGGCTCCGTTCGCCTCGTTGACGAGCGCGGCATTCCCCTCTCCACCGAAGCCCGCATCGCCCGGGCACGGGAGAACCTGTGAAGGCACAGGCCGGACACATGAGGAGCTCCCGCATGGATGCGGTGCTTCACGCGCGCCTCCGTGAGACCCGGGCCAAGGGCACCGGTGCCCTGTACTGCGTGATGGGCGCGGGCAATGGGGGCCTTGCGATCGCGGGCTCCCTCGGGCTCATGGGCCACCCCGTGCATCTGTACAACCGCACGGAGGAGAAGCTCAACGGTGTGCGCTGGCACGGCGGGGTCAACGTGGCAGGGGAGGTGAGCGGCTTCGGCCCTGTTGTCCTTGCCACCGACGACATGCGCCAGGCCCTCGACGGGGCCGATGTCGTGATGGTCGTCACCCCGTCGACCGCGCACCGTGAGCTTGCATCGGCAATGGCGCCCTTCCTCGCGGAGGGGCAGATCATCGTGTTGAACCCCGGAAGGACGGGCGGTGCGCTGGAGCTTCGAAAGATCTTCATCGACGCCGGCATGAACACGCCGGTGATCATCGCCGAGACGCAGACCTTCCTGTACGCCTCCCGTGCCACATCCCGATGGGAGGCGCACGTTTTCAGGATCAAGAACACCGTGCCTCTTGCCACGCTTCCCTCGTACTGGATCCCCGAGACGATCTCCGCTTTGAGCGGGCCCTTCCCCCAGTTCGTCGCCGGAAGCAATGTCCTTGCCACGAGCCTGGAGAACATCGGCGCCGTCTTCCATCCGGCCCTGACGATCCTGAACGCGGGCTGGATCGAGGCGACGCACGGGGACTTCGAGTATTACCTGCAGGGCATCACCCCGTCGCTGTCGAAGCTCCTGGAGCGCATCGACGCCGAACGCCTGGCGGTCGCTTCGGCGCTCGGGGTGCGAAGCGTTTCAGCGCGCGAGTGGCTGTACCTCAGCTATGACTCGCCCGGCAAGGATCTGTACGAGGCGATCAAGCATACGGAGAGCTACCGGGGGATCAAGGCGCCTGCGGGCATCGACCACCGCTACAT
>PLNO01000309.1 GCA_003141795.1 Spirochaetaceae bacterium
GAACAGGGGCAGGACCACGGCGCCGATGACCCCGCCGATCAGCATGAGCCCGCCGATGAGGCCGTTGGAGTCCTTCACGCCGATGGATGCCGTGATCGAATCCACCATGGAGCTCACCGCGTTGAAGATCCCCAGGCCGATGAAGAAGAGGATGATCGTGATGACCATGTCGCGCTGGCGGAGGATGTGGCGGAGCCCCTCCGTGAACCGCGGCTGTCGGGCGTGCTGCTCGACGGCGCGTGGGAGACCACCATCGTGGCGGATGCCATCCGCGGGAAGCTTGAACGGCTGGGGCTCACCGGGTACGCGGCGGTCGTGGGCAGGAACCTTTCGGCGCTCGTTGCCGTGCGACGCTGAGAAATCGATGCCGCGGTGCAGGGCTGAGACAGCGGTGCGGCCCTGCACCGCACGACCGATGTGATCGGCGTGTCCTATCTTTCCTTCCGACTCCTGTGCAGCGGCTTTTTTCTCCCGCTCCCGAGATGATAGTAGATCGTGTGCTTGGAGATGCCGAGCTTTGCCGCCACGTCGTCCACGGACCCCTTGAGATTGAAGATCCCCTTTTCGTACAGACCCTGGACGATCTTCTTGTTTCTGTCGGGGCCGGCTTCCAGGCCGCGCATCCCCGCAAGGGCCTGATCGATCAGCTCGTCAAGCGACGTAGGAAAACGCTCGATCGACTCCGACGGGTTCGGGACCCGATCTGGCAGAAGGCCGCCGAGAACATCGATGAGCGGCGTCGAGAGATCCATGTTCACGCAGAGAAATCCGATGGTCACGTGCTTCGCGTTGCGGATGACCATAGTCATCGATCTCAGGGTCTTGCCGTACGAGGTCGTGAAGTACGGGCCGATGACGTCGGAATCGGTGAGCTTCGAGCGTTCCAGGATCTCCAGGGCAAAGTCGGTGACGGGCGCCCCGACGTTTCTACCGGTCACGTACGAATTGACAATCTTCACGACGGAATGACGCAGGTCGTGAAGCGAGTGAAGGACCACTTCACAGTGTGGCCCGCACACCACCGCAATGGCCTCCGCTATGGGCTCGTAGCGCTTCAGGAGCGCCTGGTCGGGGGCCGAGAGCCCCTCACGGTTTCCGGGACTCCTCTCCTTCACCCCTGCTCCTCTGTCCGTCACGAAGAGACCCGAGAGAGGGCCTGGTCGAGGTCCCCGAGTACTGCGTCGCGCTCCTCCAGTCCGATGTGCAGCCGGATGAGACTGAGACGGTCCGGCGGCGGGTCCGCCGTGTAGCTCACGGCGTTCGGGTAGATGAGGCTCTCGTATCCCCCCCAGCTCACCGCCCGCTTGAAGAGGCGAAGCGCATCGGTAAAGGCGATGACATCGTCGAGCCTCCGCGTCTTGAGACGGAAGGACAGGAGACCTGATCCGCCGCGCATGAGCTTTCGCGCCAGGCCGACCTGGGGGAAGCTTTCCAGGAACGGATAACAAACCCCCTCGACCTTCGGACTCTTTTCCAGGAACGTGGCGACGGCGAGCGCGTTCGCGTAGTGGACGGGAAGCCGGATGTGCAGGGTCCGCAGGCCCCGCAGGATGAGCCACGCCATGAACGGGTCCGCAACCGAGCCGAGCTGGAGGGACTCCTGCCACGTGATGTGATCGATATCCTGCTCACTGCCGACGATGACGCCGGCGACAAGATCGCTATTGCCTCCGAGGTACTTGCTCGCCGAATGGACCACGATATCAACGCCGAGGTCCAGGGGGTTGCAGAATATCGGGGTGGCCCACGTGTTGTCGATGATGGTCTTGATCCCGCGCGCCTTCGCGAGCGCGGTTATGGCGGGAACATCCTGGAGGGTGAAAGTGAGGGAGGTGGGGCTCTCGAGATAGATGATCTTCGTGTTCGGGCGGATCGCCTTTGCGACCTCGTCGACGCTGGTCCCGTCGACGAAGGTGTGCTCCACGCCGAAACGCGGGAGGTACTTGCCCACGAGGGTCTGGGCCCAGGTATAGGCATCCTTCACGCAGATGACGTGGTCCCCGGCGCGGAGGAACGCCATGATCGCGTTGGAGATGGCCGCGACCCCCGCACCGAGGAGCTTTGCCTTCTGCCCGTGCTCCAGGGCGGCGATCTTCTGTTCGGCGAGGTTCACCGTGGGATTGTTCCCCCGGGTGTAGAGGCGGTTGTGCGTCTCGTCGGAGATTACGCGCTGGAACTCACGGAAATCCTTGAAACAGAATATCGATGTCTGGAAGATCGGCGGGCTCACCGCGTTCTCCGGCAGCGATTCCTCCCCCATGTGGTGCAGAATGTAGCTGATGTCGTCCATGTCCTGAATACTCCTCACTCAACCTTTCACGCCGCCCTCGGTCAGACCGGAGACGATGTATTTCTGTCCAAAAGCGAATATGAGCATGGTCGGCAGCAGGGCCATGACGATTCCCGCGCTCATGGTGTCCCAGCTGATTCCGGCCTTCGAGATGAACGAGTTCAACGCTACGGGGACCGTGGTCTTTCCGGGCGTCGAAAGGAAAAGCACGGCCATGAACAGCTCGTTCCAGATGTTCACGAAGGAGAAGCTGAAGATGGCGATGACGCCGGGCACCATGACCGGGAGGGTTATGCGTAGCAGTGTCTGGGTCGTGGAGCAACCGTCGACCAGTGCGGCCTCTTCGATGCTGACGGGTATGCGATCGAAGAAGCTCTTCGCCATGATAGCGCTGAAGGCCAGCGTCGTGGCTATGTAGATGATCCCCAGGACCACGAGACTGTCACCGCCCCCGCTCTTTGCAACCATCGTATAGAGGGGGGTCATGAGCAGGAACGACGGGATCATCTGGCTGAAGTACAGGATAAGGAGCACGCGCCGCGTGAACAGGCGGCGGCGGTGGCGGGAGAGCGCAAACCCGCTGAATACTGCGAAGAGGAGCGATCCAGCGGAGCCCAGGAGCGTGACGAAGAGGCTGTTGCGGAAGTAGACCCCGAAATCGTTGAACCCGAAGAGCTTCTCGTAGCTTTTGAGCACGGGATGCGTGGGAAAATACAGCAAGGGGAACGTGTAGATCTCCTTCACGTCCTTCAGGGAGGTGATGATGATCCAGTAGAGGGGGAAGAGGGCAAACAGGAGAAAGAGGCCGAGGGCAATGGCCCGAAGGACGGGCCCGACGACTCTCATTGCCTTCACAGCTCCATCTCCTTTCGCGACGTGATCTTCAAGTAGAAGAAGGCGTAGGTGAAGAGAATCACCATGATGATGACCCCGATCGCCGCGCCCTGTCCGTAGTTGTACTCCTTGATGATCTTGTTGATCATCTGCGTGGCAAGGATGTTTGTCGCGTTCGCCGGTCCGCCGCTCGTCATGCCGTAGATGATCTCGGGGAAGTTCATGATCCACATCACGCGCAGGAGCGTCGTGGTGATGATCGTCGACTTGATGTAGGGGATGGTGACCCCGAACAGGCGCCGCGCGGGACCAGCCCCGTCGATCATCGCCGACTCGTAGAGCTCGTTCGGCACCGACTGCAGTGCCGCGAGCAGCATGATCCCGAAGAACGGGATGCCGTACCAGACATTCGTCACGATGACCGAGATCATGGCGAACCGCTGGTCGGAAAGAAAGCCGATTGGCGCGCTGATGATGTTCATGCGCAGGAGAAGATCGTTCACGAGGCCGAATTGCCCGTTGAAGAGCCACGACCACAGAAGGCCGATGGCGA
Source organism: Spirochaetaceae bacterium (assembly GCA_003141795.1). The sequence continues at coordinate 3,678 of PLNO01000309.1, forward strand.
AGCCCGAGAGCGCCCAGGTATAGAAGACGAGCCCCGTGTACAACCCGCGTCCCCGAAACGGCTTTCGCAGGAGAAGCGCAAGCCCGAAGCCGAGCACGAACTGCAGGATGAGGGAGACGAAGATCCAGATCACCGAGTTCAGGAGGATCTGCAGAAACGGGAATGTATCATCGAGCAGAACGGCGGTGAAGTTGCCGAGGTTGTTCCAGCCCTGGTCCTTCAGATTGAAAAGATTGTACTTCTGGAATGCCAGCACGATGCCCCTCACCATTGGTACGTAGACCAGCAGGGTGAGGATGAAGAGGGTTGGAAGGAGATACGCCAGGAGGGTTCGTGTCCGTCTGTCCATGAGTTCCCCAAATGGCCGCGGCGGCAGGCTGTCGCCTTTCGCCGCGGCCGGATCGATGCTTGCCGCGTCTGGATTCGACGCCGGGAGCGCTACTTCCAGTAGTTCTCCCACTGCGTGATGGCCTCGTCCGCGCTGATCTTGCCCAGGAGGAGGCGCTGCATCTGCTCTTCCTGGAAGGGTCCCCATCCGGCGAACTTGTCAGAGGTGATGGGGTACTTGGAGAAGACGTACGTGTCAGGCTTGCTCAACTCGGTGTTCCATGCCGCGAAGGCCTCGGAGTTGAAGAAGCTGTTCTTCTCATAGGTGCTCTTGTACACGGGAAGGGCGCCGTAGGTCTTGCACAGCTCCGCGTTCTTCTCGGGGCTCAGCAGGTAGGACATGAACTTCCACGCCTCGGCCTTGTTTTTGCTGTAGGATACGAGGGACAGGCCCTGGAATGCGAAGTCCTGGTAGGCCTTGCCCGAGCTTCCGACGGGCAGGGGAAATACACCGTACTTTTCCTTGCCGAGCTGCTTGTCGATCATGGCCATTGCATCAGGGTCCTGGATGAGGAACACGCCGACGCCCGAGACGAATGCGTTGATCTGCTCGGCGAATCCCCAGTTGATGCCGTCCTTGGGCACGGCCTGGCGGAAGAGGCGTACGTAGCGATCGAGGCCGGCCTTGCCTGCCGGGGTCTTGTAGGCAAACGTGCCATCCTTGGTCCAGTAGTAGCGGGTGGTGTCAAGGTCGGGAATATCGGAGAGGCTCAGGTAATCCTGGGAGACCTTCCACGCGTTGTGCTTGCCGCGAATCACATAGCCGTAGAGGTTCGCCTTCGGGTTGGTGAGCTTTATTGAGTCCGCCACCAGCTCGTCGATCGTCTTCGGTACCTCCATGTTGTGGGCCTTCAGGATGTCCGTGCGGACATACAGCGCCTTCACGAAGAACAGGTGGGGGATGAGGTAGGCGGTATTATCGACGGCCCGCGCGGAGATGAGGGACACGGGAAGGAGATCGTCCTTGTACTCCCACTTGGCAAGATAGGGCTCGAGGCTGTCGATCTGCTTGTTGTTGACGAACTGCTTCACGGTGGCGTCCCGGGACTCGATGATGTCCAGGGGCTGCTTGGCGTCGAGCATCTGGAAGAGCTTGTTCTCCGCCTGCTCGTACGGCGGGGAGATCATCGTGATCTTCACGCCCTTGTGCTGGGCTTCGTACTCCTTGATCACCGACTGCAGGTACTGCGTGCGCTCGGGGCTCGTGAGCGTCTCGAAGAATGTGAGCTCGACGCCCTTGGATCCGCATCCGACGAGGACGCAGAGAAGGGCGAGTGCCCCGAGAAGAACCAGGGTCTTTTTCATTGCCATTTCCTCCTTATGTGGGACGAGCCGTGATACTAAAATATATTTTAATCAATGTCAAATTTATTATTGTCGGGCATTTCGGGGTCGACGAGGGGGAATGCACGGCCCCGGCCGGGCCCTGCCCGGGGAGGCGAGCACGGGCAGGGCTGCTGGTCCGCGGTGAGAGTCTGTTCGGGAACGACCCGTTCTACGTAGCGTCGGGGAAAAGAACCCCCTGCCGTCCACGCAACCGTTCAACCACGGCGCTCGCGATCGCCTCGAATCCCTCGGGGTCCCTGACGAAGTCCAGCGTGTCGCCCGGCACGATGAGCACGGGGGCGATAGCGAAACCCGCTATCCACTCCTCGTACAACGCGTTGAGGCCGTCGAGATACGCGTCGGTGATGCGCGCCTCGAAGTCCCTGCCGCGCTCGGCGATGCGCCGTTGCAGCGTGGGGACCGACGCCCTGATGTACACGACGAGGTCGGGCGGGGCGAGGAGCGTGGTGAGCGTGCGGTACAGGTCCTGGTAGGTCCGCCAGTCGCGGTCGGTCATTGCCCCCTGCCGATGGAGCGACCGGGCGAACACCTCGGCGTCCTCGTAGAAGGAGCGATCCTGGACAACGGGCCGGGAGACGTCCATGAGCGCGCGGTGCGCCGCCGCCCGGTGCGTCAGGAAGAAAACCTGCGAGTGGAACGCCCACGCCCGCATGTCCTTGTAGAAATCGGCAAGGTAGGGGTTCTCCGTCACAGGCTCGTAGTAGGGCTCCCAGCCCAGCCTGTCGCAGATCATTCCCACGAGCGTCGACTTCCCCGCACCGATGTTTCCCGCAAGCACGACGTACGTTTTCACCGGGAGCCAGAGTAGCGGCATCCTGACGGGTGTGCAAGCGAGGGCTATCAGGAATCGAGCGCGGATCTCACCTTTGCCGCGAGCTCGGCGGGCGTGAACGGTTTCGAAAGGAATTGCTGCCCTTCGTCGAGGATCCCTCGCTGTGATACCACATTGGCGGTGTACCCGGACATGAACAACGTCTTCATGTCCGGCCTCATCACGAGCAGCCGTTTCTGCATCTCCCTGCCGTTCATGCCGGGCATGACCACGTCGGTGAGGAGGAGGTGGATCCTTTCCCGAAAACTCTCACAGAGCAGGATCGCGTCCCCAGGAGAATGCGCGGACAGCACCCGGTAACCGTTCATCTCCAGGATCGACTGGACGAGCTGGAGGAGCTGCTTCTCGTCCTCGACGAGAAGCACCGTTTCCGTGCCTTTTTGCGTCGATTGGTCGGCGACGACGGGGTTCTTTTCAAGATCGCCGCTGAACCGTGGAAAGTAGACGGAGAATGTCGTTCCCTGGCCCAGCGTGCTTTCGACATTGATGTACCCATTGTTCTGCTTGACGATGCCGAAAACGGTTGCAAGGCCTATCCCCGTGCCCTCTCCCGCCGGTTTGGTCGTGAAGAAGGGTTCGAAGATCCGTGAGATGGTCGACTCGTCCATTCCTTCACCGTTGTCGCTGAAGGAGAGGCGTACGTATTCGCCGGGGGGCACCTCGGCGAGCGGCGCGGCCAGCGGCTCGTCGATCGTGACGTTCGCAGTCTCCACGGTGATGCGGCCGGTGTCGCGGATGGCGTCGCGCGCATTGGTGCAGAAGTTCGCCAGGATCTGGTCCACCTGTGTAGGGTCGATCCTGATGTTCCAGAGCCCCTCCTGGCGGTGGATCGACAGGGTGATGTCCTCGCCGATCAGCCGCGCGAGCATCTTTTCCACGGAGCCGAGGGCAGCGTTGAGATCGAGGGACACCGGGGTCGCCACCTGCTTGCGGGCGAATGCCAGGAGCTGACGTGTGAGGCCGGCGGAACGGCGGGCAGCTTCGGTTATCGAGCTGACGTGCGCCTGCAGCGGATCCGTTGGCAGCAGTTTTTTTTCCAGCATCTGTGCGTAGCCCAGGATGACGGCGAGCATGTTGTTGAAATCGTGCGCGATGCCTCCGGCCAGACGCGCCACGGCCTCCATCTTCTGGGCGTGGAGGAACTGGGCTTCCAGCCTCCGTTCCGCCGCCCTGTCGTCGAAGACAAGAACGACTCCGGAAACGACTCCATCGGAGGATCGAATGGGAGCGGCGCTGCAGGACACCGGCATGCTCGACCCTTCCCGCGCGTGCAATATGACGTGGCTCCCCATCTCGATCGTCGCCCGCTCCGTCAGGACGGCTTTCACGAGGTCCCCCACCGCCCCGCCGTCCTCCGAGCGGAGCTGAAAGACCTCGGCAACCGCGTGGCCTTTTGCCTCCGCCTCGGTCCATCCCGTCAGCGTTTCTGCGACACGGTTCATTCGGGAGAGCACGCCCGCTATGTCAGAGGTGATCACGCCATTGCCGATGCTGTACAGCGTCGTCGCGAGGCTCTGCTCGCTCTCCCGCAATGCTTCCTCCGCGCGCATGCGCCCCGTGATGTCGCGCAGGATCACCTGGATGGTCGGGCCCTCGGGGTCCTCGAAGGGCGCGGCTGCCACCTCCACGTCACGGACCGTTCCGTCCATCCGTACGACCTTTTCCCGGATGAGGGGGACGGGCTGGCCTTGGCGCAGAACGAGGATGCGCTGCTTGATGGTCTCGTGGAAATCGGGATGAAAGATGTCGTAGGGCGATTTCCCCTGGAGCTCTTCCGGGCCGGCGGCACCGAGAAGAGAAACGGCGGCAGGATTCACATAGACGATCCGGTCGTTCCTGTTCAGGAAGATCGCGTCGGGTGACATCTGGACGAGGTCCCGGTAGCGTCTCTGGCTGATGCGAAGGCTCTCTGCCGCAGTATTCCGCTCCGCCTCCCGCTCCGCGAGCTCGATGGCCATGGAGACGTCGCCGGCCATTTCGTCCAACTGCACGAGCTCTTCCGGGCCGAAATAGCCATCGCGGTCCGTGTAGAGCGTCAGCGTGCCTCGTGTAACCTTGTGCGCCCGCAGGGGGAAGGAGGCGCTTGACCGCAACCCTAGAAGGGAAGCCTGTTTCTGGCATCCGGCTGCATTCTCATCTGACGGAATCAGCGGGCATACCGCGTGCACGCCGCTTCGCAAGGCATGGTCGATCGGGCATGCGTCGGTGTCATGAACGAGGATGTGTGCCAGCGGGACGTACCGCTCGTGCTGCGCCGCAACCGCCGCGATCTCCAGCTCCCGGGCATCCTCCCTGACGAGCCCTATCCACGCGAGGGCGAACCCCCCTTTCTCCACGGCGGCCTTGCAGACGAGATCCAGGAACGCCTTCGGATCCCGCGTGCGCACGAGGATCTGATTCACGTCGGTGATCACGGCCAGCGCCTGGTTCACCCGTCGGATGCGCTCCTCCGCTGCCGTGCGTGCCGTGATGTCGGTGATGACGGTGAGCCGGCAGAGCTGCCCGTTGATCGACGTGTTCTCGATCGAAATGAGCACCTCGATCTTGCCGCGCTGTTTCGTCCGCATGCCCAATTCACGGTTGTGCACCCGGCCGGAGCTCTTCAGGGTCCGAAAAATGTCATCCCCCTCTTCGGGATGCTGCAGGATGCCGAGCTCGAGGGGCGTGTGGCCGATCACCTCCGAGCGCGCATAGCCGAAGAGAGCGGCGAAAGAATCGTTCGCATCGAGGTACCGCGCGTCGGCATCCGAGATGGCCTGGCATATCGCGCTGGAGCGGAAGGCCGAGTAGAGAACATCCTTGCTTGCATCGAAGGGCGCGGGAGATGGTGGAAGTGATATCTCACCCTGGTTCACAGGTAGCGTACCCTTCTTGCGATCGGGCCGGACACTCGAACCTCTCCGGGGCGACGTNNTCGAGTACCCCTGTCCGAACTCTGTTGCTCTTTCGTCAACGATAGACCTATGCCACGGGCTCAGTCAAGCAATTTCAACCCGTATTAACGCGTGAACACGCTCCTCAGGTCTTCACGTCGAGGATCTCATCGGGGATCGAGCTCAGTAGCTTAACGAGCTCGTCGAAACGGAAGTCGATGTCCATGACGGCGTACATCGCGCCGCCGGCGTCGAGGATGGGCATGGCCGCCGTCATGACGAGCTTGTCCGTGTACTTGGAGAAGAAGAGGTCCGAGTAGTAGGGCTCCGCGCTCTGCAGCACCGCGACGAACCAGTCGTGCTTGCGGAAATCCTTGCTCATGAGGTTGCGGAACAGGCCCTTCTCTCCCCGCTGCGTGTAGGCCTGGGAGATGCGCCTCCCCTCGAGGTTCGTCACGGCAAGGAGCTGGATGGAAGCCTCCCGGGCCACGACCTCGTGGAGGAAGCTCTCCATGCGCGCGGCATCCAGGGACCGTACCTCCTCCGACGCCGAGATGCGCTGCGCGAGGTGCCGTGCCTTCCCGATTGCCGCCTCCTTGACCTGCTGGAAGTCGGAGATGAACAGCGACGGGAGGAAATGCCGTGCCTGCGCGGTGAGCTCTTCCGGTGAAATGCTCGTCGTGCGGCCCTGCGCGTACTGCTCAGCCACCCAGGCTGCGATGTGTCGCACACCGGGGTGGCGCTTGCTCACCGGCTCGAACGGCCGTGCCGTGAGGGCGGGTATGTTCTCGTTTATCCACTGCGCGATTCCCGCCATCCCGGATTTGTCGGTGACCATGACGCGAAGCGGCCTGTCCAGGATCGCCTCCGTGTCGAAGATGTTGTAGATCTCGGGGTTCTTCAGGAGCCCGTCCGCGTGGATGCCCGCCCGCGTGACGTTGAACTCAGCTCCCACGAACGGATAGTTGGCTGGTATTGGCGCCTTCACCTCCGCCCTGAAGTAGTCCGCCATCTCCGTGATCACCCGCGGGTCCATCCCGTCCGCGGTCCCCTTCAGGCCGATGTATTCCATCACCGCCGCTTCCAGCGGCGGGTTTCCCGTGCGCTCTCCGAAGCCGAGCACCGTGGCGTTCAGCGCGGAGCAGCCGTACAGCCAGGCGGTTGCCGCGTTCACGTGGACCTTGTGGAAATCGTTGTGGCCGTGCCACTCCAGGAGCTCCCCGGGATAGCCGATCTCCGTGGCGAAGGCGTGAACGATGCGCGGCACGCTCCGGGGAAGCGCGGCCCCCGGGTAGGTGACGCCGAACCCCATCGTGTCGCAGAGACGGACCTTGATGGGAGTGTGCGTTTCAGCGCTGAGAGCGAGGAGCCTCTCCGCGAACGGGAGACAGAAGCCGTAGATGTCCGCGCGCGTGACGTCCTCGAAGTGGCAGCGCGGCGTGATGCCGGCTTCCAGCGCGGATTTCACGATGCCCAGATACTCGTCGAGGATCTTCGCCCTGGTGGATTTCAGCTTGAGGAAGATGTGGTAGTCGGACACCGAGGTGAGGATCCCCGTCTCCTTCAGGCCGAAGCGTTTCACGATCCCCAGGTCTTTTGCATCCGCGCGGATCCAGCCCGTCACCTCGGGGTACTGATGGCCGAGTGCAAGACACGCTTCGACCGCCTCCGCGTCCCGCTGCGAATAGAGGAAGAACTCGCTCTGCCTGATCACCCCCCGAGGGCCGCCCAGGCGGTGAAGGAAATCGAAGATCCGCGCGATCTGTTCGGGCGTGTAGGGCGGCCGGGCCTGCTGACCGTCCCGGAAGGTCGTGTCGGTGATCCAGATCTCCCGGGCGGGGCGCAGCGGCACGTCCATCCCGTCGAAGAGGATCCGCGGGATCTCCGTGTAGGGGAACTGAGCGCGGAACAGCTCGGGCTCCGGCAGATCGGCGAGGGCAAACGTCTGCTTCATGCCAAGGGGGGTGAATGTGTTCTGCATGAGCTTTACTATCAAATTAGGGAGGGAGATGTCAAGTCAATGGAATTGAAATCGACAAAATAATGCTATTTCTGGCGATTTTATGTCCTAGGATTGCTGAATCGGCCACCGAAAGGGTGGGCAAAATGGTGGCCAGCCACCCCCTGACGGATCGGCCCTTGCCGGAGTATCATCTACCAGGGCCAGGAGGTGAGGCGTGAGGGTCCACGTTTTCCAGCACGTTGCCTTCGAGGGAATCGGATCGATCGAGACCTGGCTGGCCGCGCGCTACGCGTCGGTGTCGTATACCCGATTCTTCCAGAAGGCGTCCCTGCCGCGTCTGCCCGACTTCGACCTGCTCATCGTCATGGGCGGGCCGATGGGCGCAAACGACGAGGGGGAGTTCCGGTGGCTCGGGCCGGAGAAGGGCCTCATCGCCGCGGCCATCGAATCGGGAAAGCCTGTCCTGGGGATCTGCCTGGGAGCGCAGCTCATCGCCAGCGCCCTAGACGCCCGGGTGTACCCCAACCCCCGCAAGGAGATCGGGTGGTTCCCGGTCTGGAAGCCGTCGTCGGGCGTCCTGCCCCGCGTTGCAGCGGCCATCCCGGATGAGAGCCTCGTCTTCCACTGGCACGGTGACACCTTCGATCTTCCTGCCGGCGCCGCCCGTTTTTTTTCCAGCGATGCCTGCGAGAACCAGGCCTTTGCCATCGGGGAGCGCGTGGTGGGGCTGCAGTTCCACCTGGAGGTCACCCCCGAATCGCTTGCCGGTATGGCGAACGCCGGCAGGGGCGAGCTCGTTGCGGGAGACTTGATCCAGTCCGAGTCGGCGATCCTCTCACGTCCCGAGCGCTGCGCAGGGCCGAACGCGTGCATGGCGGCGCTGCTGGATTCACTCGTAGCCGATTGAGATTTTGTGCTTTTCATGAATAGCGCGAATTAGCTTGATTTCAACTCCGTTTGTGATATAATGGTGAAAACGGAGTAAAAAGGTGTTTTCGAATTCGAATGTTTTAAGACAACAGAGCTGATCCCTACTCATTACTGGCTTCGTCATGAACAGGATCACAGGTGTTGTCGCAGTGGCATGCGTCACGCTCTCTCTTCTGGCACTTGGTGCCGGGGTCTTCCTGCTTCACCAACAGAACGAGGAACTGCGCAGACTCATCGTCCAACAATCGATCGATAACGTACGGAACGGCGCCTTGCTGGAGAGCAGGCTGACCGGGCTCGAGAAGAGCCTCGGCGGAGTTGCGGCAGGCCTGCAGTCCACGGTCGTCGAAACAGGAACAGGTACCCAGAGGGCGGTTCGCTCTCTTTCTTCACGGATAACAAACTCTTTCACCGCCGTCCAGGGAAGCATCTCCGACATGGGAGTGCACATCGTTGATGCGCTTCCTGCGGCCACGCAAGAAGCGGCAGCGATCGGACAGGGGTCCGAGCCGACCACAGCTACCGCCACTGCCGCAGACGCGGCGCTTCAGGATGCAAAGAGCCTCTACGCCTCATCCAAATTCGCCGAGGCCGCGCATGTGCTCGCCTCATTCGCCGACGCCAAGACCGCGGGCGCGGGTGTACGCCTTTACTACGCGGCGAGCCTCTTTCACGCGCGGCCCGACGACACGAGCAGCCATGCCCGCATCGAAAAGGATTTGCGGGCGGTTATGCTCGAAGATCCGCAAAACTTTGTCGCTCTCGAAACCCTCGGCTCACTCGCCGTCGAAAGGGGAGACTGGGCGCAGGGTCTTGGCTGGCTCTCAGGGGCGCTCGAGCAACAACCACGCGACGTCGAGGTTCTCCAAAAGGCGGGTGCATGCGCGTTTGCCGTCAAGGATTTCTCCCGGGCGCAGGAGCTCCTCGATCGGGCGGCGGCCCTTTCCCCGGGCGATGCGAATCTGCACTACTCCGCCGCACAGGCCAGCGTCGCTGCCGGGGACCCCTCCAAAGCGCTCGAAAGGCTCGATACGTGCCTTTCCCTGCAGCCGCGGCATCTTGGCGCCCTGCTCCTCGCGGGCTCGTGCCTCAGCGATCTCGGCCGCCACTCTGAAGCGGCGAAGCGTTTCTCCGCGTATCTGTCCGTACGACCCGACTATGTCGCCGCGGCCCGTCTCGGAGACGCTCTGTACGCTCAGGGCCAGAGGGACGCCGCGGAGGCCGGATGGAAACACGCGCTTGGACTGAGCACCGGCAACGCGGCGGAAGCCCGCCGCCGGTCTTCGGAGCTCCATGGGAAGCTTACCCGTTCGGCGTGGGAGCGCGGTGATCCCGCGCAGTGCAAGGCGTACGCGTCGGAAGGGCTGCGCGCGGGCCCGTCACCCCTTCTTTCCGTGTACCTCGGCATGAGCCTGAGAGCATTGGGAGACGAAGCGCAGGGGACTCGTCTCCTGAAACAGGTGAAAGAGTCCTCTTCCGATACGGAAGCCGCTGCGCTCGCCGCAACGGCACTGGGAGATACCGGGCAGTAGGAGAGTCGACATGAGCGCACGGCTTTGGCGGATCATCGTTATTCTCCTTGCCTTCCCGTGCTCCCTGCCGGCGGTGGAAGTCCACCTTGCTCCCCTCGGGATCCTGGAAGATGCCGGAAGTGAAACCGCGGCAATCCACCCGGAAGCTGATCTCACGAACAGTTTCGCCGGACTGGCAACCGGGGGCGTGATCGATCTCTCTCCGGCGGAGGTCGTGCCGGGGGGGACGGTGCGCTCCCTCCTGGATGCCACACGGCTCTGCCAGGCCCAGGGGTACGGCCTTCTCCTCTACGGGTTCCTCAAACGCGGAGCGCAGTCCTATTCCGCCGAGGTGAAGCTCTTTGACGCGGAGAAAGGCGCCGTGGCGGCGAGCTTCTTCGTCTCTGACGACAGCGCCCATTACGAGCGCCTCATGCATGACCTCGCCGCGCGGATCCTGGACTTCTTTACAACCGACCCTGCCCTGGGCATCACCTCGAAGCACGTTGCTCCCGAGCGCAACCTCATCGCTTTTCCCATGGCACTCGGCTACTGGACCCCGGCCGGCGGCGGATGGAACACCGTGCTCTCGGGGCTCGCCTCGGCGACGCTCGGATTCCGCTTCGTCCCCCTGCGGCCCCTTTTCACCTTCCTCTCCCGTGACTGGCAGATCGCCTTGGGCGTCGAGGCCGACTACGAGCTGGGCATGAATCAACCCGGCTACGAGAGCTTCTTCCTGCACGCCGCGCACGTGCGGCTTCCCATTGAGCTCGGGGTCGACCTCGGCGCGGGGAACCTGCTCGCCGCAAGCGTCGGTCCCCTCCTGAGCGTGGACGTGCTGTCCCAGGATCGCCTGTACTCTTCCCCCTACGTGGGAGTCACGGCAACGGCAGGAATCAGCGGCTCCGTCACCTATCGCTACGAGGCATCCGACTTCGTGTCTCTGGGGTGTGCCACGATCATCGACGTTGCCTTCTACGCCACGCCGCTTGTCACCGTGTCGCCACGATTCTTCGTGGAGCTCACTCCCGGCCGCACGAGCGGGGGAGGTCAACCGTGAAGTGGATCTGCTTCGTGCTCTGCGCCTGCGCGTTGTGCGTCGGGCTCACCGGGTGCGGTGACGGGTTCCTCGCCGCCATGGGGCGCATCGGTGCCGACCCTGCAGCCGTTGCACCCCGCGTCGCTTCTTTCGGGACGGAATATGCGATCTCCGTGTCGTGGGACGCGGACCCCGCCGCAGAGGAGTACATCCTCGAACGGGCAACCGACGCGCTAAGCCCGAGCTGGTCTGTCGTGTACACGGGTGCGGGCACCAGCTTCGATGACACGGAACGTACCGACCAGGTCCGCTATCTCTACCGGCTCACGCTGACCCGGGGGAGCCGGGTCTTCGGCCCTTCGGATGCCGTTGTCGGCGTGGGCAGCGCGGCGTGCAAAGACTCCCTGGAGCCCAATGATTCGCAAGACGAGGCGACACCGCTTGAGTACGACAGGACGGCGAACCTCTACTACTACAGGTCATACGCGGGTGAAACCGTGGAAGACACGGACTGGTACAGCGTGAGCGTGCCTCCCCGGCGCATCGCCAATGTCGTGGTGACGCAAAAGGGGCTTTCCGGCGGATCGGTGAGCACGTTCATGTACCTCTACGTCAAGGGAAGCTCGCCGGTCACCGTGATGAACAACGTCGCCATTCCCATCACGAACACCTCGTACGAAACGCAGGAGTTCCTCATACGCATCACGCCGAATCCGGATCAGTTCATCGCCGATCCGACGCTCGCCGGCGGCTCGTTCATCGACTATACCGTGTCGCTCGTGAGCATCACGGGAATATAGGAGGGTGGGATGAAACGGCTCTCCCCGCTGGTCCTTGCCGCGGCGCTCGTTCTCCTTGCGGGGTGTCCCGTGACACCCGTCCCTGAGCCGGACGCCAAGACCGATGACGGGAGCAGTGGCGTGGCGCAGGTGGATACGCTGTTCGTGGAGACGGCAACGGACAGCGGCCAGTTCGTATTCACGACGAACGACACCGCCTACTGGGGAGAGTACGGGTATACGCTGTGGACCCTCAAGGGAGCCGCCGTGACTCCCTTCGCGAGCAGGAAGGTCGAGCTCAGCAAGATGAGCGGCAACGCATCGGCGGGCTACGGAGTCGTCTTTTGCTCCTACGACACGGGCAGTGGGGAGACAATGCTCGTGGTGATGATCAATACGCAGAAGGAGTACATCGTCGGAGAGGTCACGGGCGCGAGCTTCACCGAGATCATCCCGTGGACGGAATCGGCGAGCCTCGTTGCCGGCTACAACGTGAAGAACACGGTGAGCCTCTCCTACGACGCTGCGAAAGGGGATTTCAGCCTGAGCCTCACCGACGGCGCGGCCGTGACGTTCAGGGACGACGTCGAACCCTACCATGACAGCGGGGGAAGAAACGGGTACATGGTGGTGATCTCTCCGCTGGACGATTTCCCCGACACGCCCGTTCACGTGATCTTCACGGAGAAGTGAGGACAGATCAATGGTCGATAGAAAACGTTGGTTAGCTGTCGTCGTTCTGGATATTTTCATCGCAGCCCAGTTCCCGATTGTCGCAATTGGCATGCCCGCGGCAGTCGATGCGCCGCGGGCAACACCGGACGGCGGTCGAACCGCGGACGTGATCGTACGGCAGGATTTCCTTCCTGACAGGGGCGGCACGATCACCCTTGATGGAGTCGAGCTTTCGATCCCTCCGAACGCGCTTTCCCACCCGACAACCATATCGATCACACGCCTTGCCGCAACGCAGCCGCTGGCCGGTGAAATGGCGAACGTCACCGCGGGCGGCGCAGGATATCGGTTCGAGCCGCACGGGCTCGTGTTTCAAAGGCCCGTGCGGGTGACCATTCCCTTCGACCGCGCGCTTCTCTCCTCGGAGACCGGCCTTTCCAACCTGCGCACCTATTTCTACAACGACCTCACGGGGGCGTGGGAGCGACTATCACGGTGTTCGGTCGATCGTGACCTGGCAACGTTGACGAGCACGACCTTCCATTTCACCGACATGGTGAACGCGACGCTGACCCTTCCCCAGGGACCGGCCATGGCCCAGTTCGATCCCACGACGATAAAGAACCTGGAAGCCGCCAATCCGGCGGCAGGTATTCCGCAGCCCGAGGGCCTGGAGCCCGGTCCTTTCGGAGCCGCGTCATTCTCCCTTGCTCTGCGCCTGCCCCCTGGTCGTGGCACCGCCACGCCGCAGCTTGCACTGCGCTACAGCAGCGACTGTGCCAACGGGTGGATGGGCAAGGGTTTCGACATCGAGGTGCCGGCAATAACGATCGATACGCGCTTCGGCCTTCCCGACTACGACGGGCAGGATACCTACGTGCTCGCCGGAGAGGAGCTCGTGCCCTGGGGCACCGACGGCGCGGCCCGGCGCTTCCGGCCCATGGCGGACAAGGGCTTCGAGCGCATCCGCTGGTACCGGGGCGGCACGGAGGACTACTGGGAGGTGACGGAAAAGAACGGAGATGTGCGGGAGTACGGCCGGGGCGAGGCGTGGATCGGTCCCACGCGCTCGGATCATAGCCGTACCTTTGCCTGGTATTTGTCGAGCATGCGCGACACCTTCGGCAACACGGTGAGCTACACCTATGCCCATGACGCCGCGAACAGCGCGACGTACCTCTCAGAGATCAGCTACGCGGGGGTGTATCGGATCCGTTTCCTTCTACAGGATAGGGAGGACCGGCGTATCGACGCCCGGGGCAGGTTTGCCTCCACGCTCGCAAAGAGACTCTCCCGTGTGGAGATCCTCTTCGACGGCACGCTGTTTCGCGCCTATGACTTCACCTATGCCACAAGTGAATCGGGCCAATCGCTGCTTTCAACCTACGCGGAGAAGAACGCCGCTGGGCAGGCGATGTACTCCTACGCTTTCATCTACTATGCGCTCCCCGAGCACAAAGATTCCAATGGCACGGTGATCGGCTACGACGCATTCGGCGAGGCCGAGCAGCAGTGGGCGGCCGGCTCGACACCCCAGTTCGCCGGGCTACAGAGAAGCGTCAACGGCTCCGCGGGGGGAAGCCTGTATACTGGGGTGACGTTTTCACTATGGTTTCCGTGGATCGGTGATATCAACATCGGGAGTGTCGGCATCCGCGGGGGGCTGGACTTCTCAACAGGGTTCACCTCGTCGAGCTTCATGGACCTCAACGGGGACGGGCTGCCGGACGCCGTGGGCGTGCAGGGCGGGACCCTTGTCGGATACCTGAACACCGGCGATGGCTTCTCCGCCTCAACTCCGTTCGTCGTGCCCGGCATGTCGGGCCGGATGGACGAAGAGTCGGGCAACTCGTTCAGCGTCGGGCTGAGCGCCGAGCTTGCCCCTTTCAGTGGCGGCATCACCTATCAATGGGGCGGATCATCGGGCTCGACGGGATTCACCGACGTGAACGGCGATGGGTTTATCGACGTGGTGAACAAGGGCAGCGCGTACTACCTGGCGAACTCGGGCACGTCGCTTACCTCCACTCCGTGGCAATTCGGCACTCCGATAGAGCGTACAGCTTCGACGGATCCACGGGAGGATGAATACCAAAGGACGTACTACCTGGAGCAGCCGCTCCGCAAATGGAAGGCGTATCGGGGGGGGACACTGAGCATCGGCCAGGAGGCCTCCCTTCTGACACCGATGGCTATCCACGACGAGGGAGTCTCCCTGTACACGTACCTCGGGGCAAGCGCGTCCCGCCTGCACCTGGACGGAACGACCACGAGCACGGAGGGAACGAGCGCATACCCGGTTGCAGCGGGCGACCAGATCTACTTCCGGGAATCCACCGGGCTCACGGAAACAGGGAAGGACGTGGAGTGGAACGTCACCATCTCCTATACGGGAATCACTCTCTTCGAGGATATGGCGCGCTGCGGACTGTTCAAGCCTCCGGCTACCTCGGATTCCGGTTACCCCTACGCCGATTCCCGACTTTCGCCCATCTATGCGCGCTCGGGTTCCGGCTACGCTCGGGTAGCAGGCTGGGAAGCTTTGGACGCCGCGACACTTGTACCCGTCTATGACGCGCTGATCGAGCACGGCGCCTTTGTTCCCCGACAGCTCAGCCTCGCGCGTTTCGAGGCGCTCCTGACGAGCCTCGGGAGCGTCGAAACCGTCGTGACCGATCCGAGGAAATCGGATGGGAGCACGATCACGGTGCACACAACCGACGTTCTCATCTCCTCCTACCGCTACGTACCCGAGCTCGGACTCTTCATCTGGGAGCGCGGCGACGCGGACACCTGGATTCTTCAGCACCTGACGGAGGCGTTCACGACCGTCGAAGAATTGCGCGACATCGCCTCCTACCATTTCACTGACGGCACCCTCGTTATTCCCCGCACGGAGGGAACTGGCTACTATCACGAGGCGGCAAGCACGGCCTCATCCCTTGCGGCGCGGATCTGGAGCTCCGTCGATGGTGCGCCCGTGGGTGCACTCGTGGCGGACAAAGGAACCCTCCTCGACGCAACCTGGCCGGCTTCGGGCACGACACCGGTTGAGCGCTTCTGGCTCCGAGGGGATGCAAGTACCGGATGGACTCTGCACAAGGAGGACGTCTCAACGGGGAACGAGGTCAGCGTCGCCCTTGTGTCCGCAACGGTCAAGGACGGCGTTCTCAGCGCATCCTTCTCCGACCGTGGCGTCACGCGACGATCCGCCCTCTCCGTGCCGAGCGCCGAGGTGCAATCCCTGCCGGATGCCTTGTACGAGGGCGCGGTCACCGACCGGGTGCTGAAGGACGAAGCCTTCTCCGCCTACGGCGTCTCGCGCATCCCCCCGGCGTCGTGGACGACGATCATGACGAAGCTCACGTCGGAGGAAGCCACCCTTTTCGGCTCCCGCTACACACTTAAAGACGGTGCATATACGCTTAAGGCTTCGGTCAGCGAAGCCGATCTCGTGATCATCCTGAAGGCGCTGGATGCCTGCTCAGATCGCCTGGACTCTCGCCTGGACAGGTTCCCCGACGACCCGCAGAAGGCGAACCGTATCGTCCTTCTCACCGAGGAGGAGCATGCGGCTCTCACGACGGCCGCAGCCGGAATTGACGCCTCTTTTGCCACGTTCACCGAGGGATCCTCCGCGTATTACTATCAGCGAACGGATCTTGACGATACCAGCATCCAGGCCCTGCACTCCGCCCTGAAAAGGTACCGCGCCGACGTCGAGCTTTTCCCTTATTACGAGCACGACGCTGCAAACGAGCTGCACATCCTGAAGGCGGGCCTCGGTGCTGACGACCTCCAGAAAGTGCGCGCGATCATGACCGATTGCGGCCTGAGCCTCTGGACATCGAGCCAACGATTTCTCCGCTATAGCTCGACGGCAGCTCTGCCCGTTTCACCCGGGACTCTGCCCTCCGATGCGGTGGAAGAGAGCTTCTTCCCCGGGTCGGCATCGGCTGCCACGGAGGGTCAGGCGACGGGAGTCGTGACGCTTCCGCTCTTCGACGCCGAGGGGCGCACGATTTTTGCGGAACGCTACGTCCACGTCTTCAATTCCGCGCACGATTACTCTGCCATGAATCTCGTGGAGAATCCGGATACGAAATCGAAGTACATGGCCAGCGAGCAGTTGAGCGGAGGGTTCCACGGCTGGTTCTACGGAGCGTGGGTGGCATACTACCCCTGGGACGAGGCTCTTTTCACGGCCAAGCCGCAGGTCCCCGTAAGCGGCCAGGTTGCACCGCCGCCGTATTTCATCAGCATGGCGCCCAACAGGGACAGCAAAGGAACTCTTCAGATCGCGGCAGACGGTCGGAACCCCGCGACCCCGGTGGCCGTCGATGCATGGGTGGGCCCCGTCAGCTCCTACAGCATGCCAACTTTGGACGACACGGGCGCCACCAGGAATACGACCTATTCGTTTGCCGCCACCATCCACAGCGATACCCTGCATCCCCGCCGCAACGGCGGAGATGCATACTACCGGATCCCTCGGGACGGCGGCAGCGCATCCAGCGGCTCACTTGCGGAGTTCCGCGCTAGCAGCCACGGATCGACCGACGTCAGCGGCGGCGTTGGCATCGCCGGCCTCGGTGTGAACGTCGGCACCAACTTCGGGGAATCCTGGCAATACGTCGGGCTCATGGACCTCAACGGTGACAGATATCCCGATCTCATCACCTACAAGCCGGACCAGGGGGGCAGCGGCTCGTTCTGGGTCATGCCCGGCACGGGCGGCGGATTCGGCAATGAGATCTCTTTCTCGTCGCCGATTTCCCATCTGGCCGTGTACGAAAACTCGACCCTCTCCTTCGGCGCCTCTGCGTCATCGACGAACGGCGGCGTGTCAACCGTCTACGACGCCGACGGAGGACCGGTCTTTACCTTTGTGGAGACACCCGACGAGAGCTTCGGCGGCGGGGTCAACGCCACCATCAGTTCCTCCTACCAGAAGGAGGGCTTTTTCGACGTCAACGGCGACGGTCTTCCCGATCATCTCCAACGTTCTGGGTCAGGCGGCTACCAGGTCGCCTTGAACACCGGCACGAGCGCCTTCGCCCCTGCCGTGGGATGGGGCTCAGGGATCGCGGTTCCCATGTTTTCAACGATCTCCCTTCTTGCTACCACGTCAAGCGGGCTCGATCACACGAGCAACGGAAGCTTCGGAGGATCGGTCAACCTGGGCGTGAGTTTCGGTGTCATCGGTGGGGGGATAACCGCCGGGTTCACGGGAACGGTGAATCAAACGTGGAGCAGCCTCGAGGACATGAATGGCGACGGCCTGCTCGACGCGGTGGTGAAGCTGCCCACGAAGCCTTATTTCCGTGTGCGGTTCAACCTCGGCGATCGTTTCTCC
The DNA here is from genome assembly GCA_003141795.1 of Spirochaetaceae bacterium. The sequence goes on from PLNO01000309.1 coordinate 21,370, forward strand.
GACGAGGAGGTTCATCTGTATCGTCCGGACTGGGGCTTCTCCAGCTCGGGCGCGTTGTTGTCGGCGATCAATGCGGACCTTGCAACCATCGCCAGCCAACTTACCGGCGTTTCCCTGCCGGACGGCCTCTCCACGCCCGCATCCACGGGAATCCCGACTCTCCCAAATCCCTTTGGCGCCGGGTGCGACCCCTTGAGCATTTCTGATACGATGAGCTTCTCAAGCGGCGTGAGCTTCAGCCTCGGCGCTACGCTCACCGTCTCCCTGAGAATTCCCCTCGTCTCCTTTACCATCACCGCGGGGGCGAACGGCAGCATCGCGACCACGGGGGTCACGCTACGAATGATGGACATCGACGGCGACGGATTGCCTGACCATGTCGCCAAGCTCCCGGGAGAGCAGTTCCTCAGGGTCAAGCTGAACGCCGGCGGCAGGTCGGGTCTCCTGAAATCGATCGCCCTGCCGCAGGGCGGCACCTGCACCCTGGAGTACGGACGCGCGGGCAACACCGTTGCCATGCCGCAAAACCGCTGGGTCCTCTCCCGTGTGACGCGGGATGACGGCTTGGCCTACCGAGCTCCGGATCGTGGCGAGCACAGTTACTCCGAGAGCTTCTCCTACAGCGGAGGCTACTATAGCCGGGATCGGCGTGAGTTCTGGGGCTTCTCCGACGTGGTGCGCCTGAAGGCGGACGGCTCGGAGATCAAAGTGAGCTACCTCACCAACGACCACTACACCCGGGGCATGGAGTGGAAGCGACAGACGATCGGATCGCCTCCGGGCGGTGGTGCAAGCGTGGCGTGGGCAGAGACGACGCTGCGCGTGCAGGAGCGGGCGTACGAGGGAACCGCCGTGGTCTTCCCGTGCGTCACTGCGCAGACCGATCGGCTTTACCAGCCCGAGACGGGTCAGTACACCGAGACGAAGAAGACTTTTGCCTACGACGACTACGGAAACCTCGACACCTTGGTCGACGAAGGGGATACTGCAACGAGCGGAGACGAGCTGTACGCCCACGTCACGTATGCCGACCTTTCGGGTTATCTCAAACAGCACCCTGAAAGCATTCAGGTCACCGACAATGGAGGCTCCCTCCTGCGATCCCGACGCGGGAGCTATGGCAGCCGCGGAGAGCTACGCACCCTCACCCAGTACCCGAGCACTTCGAGCTCCAGCACGTGGGAGCTCACCTGGGATGACTATGGGAACCTGACAAGCATCACCGATCCCCGGGGAAGCAGCATGAGCTGGGAGTACGACACCGTTGTTCGTCGCTATGCGGTGGCAACGCGGTCGGGCAATACGTGGACGGGGACGGCCGGCTACGAGTCGCTTGCCGAATGGGACTACCGCTGGGGCAGGGAGACGATGCGGCAGGACATCACGGGTCAGCGTATGCACTACAGCTACGACGGCTTCGGGCGGATACTTTCCGTATGGAGCCCCTATGATACGGGAGACCTGCCCGCGGTGGCATACTCGTACAACACCACCTCCTTCCCGTGGACGGCGCTGACGTGGAACAAGGTGAGCTTCGATCCTTCCGATGGGCAGACCCTGGAGACGGCAATCACGGTGGACGGCCTGGGACGGGCGGCGCAGACGGCGAAGCAGGGCGAGGTATGGGAGTCCGGGGCTCGGCGGACGGGATGGAACTTGAGCGGGGCCGTAGTCTACGACTCTCGCGGCCGCACAGTGGCCGAAGGCCAGCCGCAGTTCAGCGAAGGGGAGGCGTTGCCAGCACTTGCATCACTCCTGCGGCCTACGCGCAGCTCATATGACATTCTTGACCGCGTGATTCGCATGGAGCTGCCTGACGGGGCGGCAAGCGTTAATACGTTCATGGTCCGTGGCGGGAAGCAGGTGGAGAGAAGCACCGACCCGAAGGGCAACATAGCGGAGAAGACGCTGGATGCGCGGTCCAACATCGTGGCGGTGCAGAGGTTGAACGGCGGGGAGCAGGTACTCTCCAGCGCGACCTATCTTTACGACATCATGGGCCAGATCCTGCGGGTGACTGACTCTGCCGGCAACGCGGTGAAGTCCACTTACGACCTGATGGGTCGTCGGGTACGGTTGGAGAGCCCGGACATGGGGCTTGTGGAGTACACCTACGACGAATCGGGCAACATGACACGCAAAGTGGATGCTGTACGCCGAGGTCGCGGGGAAGCGGTGCAGTACAGCTACGACGGGCTGAACCGTCTGGTGAAGGTCGATCACCCCCGGAGCGCTGACATCACCTATGCCTACGGAGCAGCGGGTGCAGCTAATCACGGTGCAGGAAAGATCGTCGGGCGTGATGATGAGTCCGGCACCATGGTGTGGCGTTATGGGAAGCTGGGAGAGGCGGTGGGCATCGATCGGACAATCACGCGTGTGACGCCCATGGCGAATGCGGAAAGCGCCAGTTTCTCCTACGTCTACGATTACCTGGGACGGATGCAGAGCATCACCTATCCTGACGGAGAGGTGCTGAGTTACGGCTACGACGCTGGTGGTCAGGTGAAGAGCGCCCAAGGCGTTCACTACGGCAGGACCACGACCTACGTGGCCGATATCGGCTACGACCAGTTCGGGCAGCGCGTATACATGAAGTACGGCAACGGGGTGGAAACAAAGTACGCCTACGACGAGAACCGCCGATGGCTGGACTCCATCCACACCAGTGATGGCACATCGCGTACGATTCAGGAGATGAGCTACAGCTTCGACGCGGTGGGGAACATCATGGGAGTGAGCAACCACGCGCTGAGCTACCAATTGGATGCCGGCTACACCTACGATTCTCTGTACCAGCTCACGCGGTTTGACGGGACGATCGGCGCGCAGTCCTCGGGCATGAGCAGCTACACGAGCACCTGCACGCAGCAGTTCAGCTTTGACGCCATCGGCAATATGACGGGGAAGCAGAGTACGCTGCAGACGGTTCCGCAGAAATCGGTTGGCGCCGCACTCGACTACGCTCTGGACTACGCCTACTATAGTGGCAAGCCACATCAGGCGGAGAGGATCGGGTCGCTGTGGTACCGCTACGACGCGAACGGGAACGAGATCGAGGAGCGCCAGGGCGGGCATTCGTCGGCTAGCAGCACGGACGCGGAGCTGACGAGTGAAGGTGACCTGCGCGTGGTGAACCGGGGATTTGGACTGACACGGCGCGACGACACGACCAACGACGTCTACATGCGCTCACTGATATGGGACGAGGAGAATCGACTGAAGAGGAGCGTGGAGAGCAAGGAAAGCGTGGACTATCGTTATGGAGCCGACGGAAACAGAGCGGTGAAGTACTCAGGTAGCGGTGAGACACTCTACTTCGATGCGATGTGGCAGGCAACGACGGACTATCCATCGCTGCGGCAGAGCAAGCACATCTACGTGGGGGAGACACGGATCGCGACGCGGTGCAACATCGAAGGGGAGATGGACGTCGGCTACGAGGAGCTGAACACCTATTATTACCACGGGGATCACCTGGGAAGCGCGCAGATGGTGACGGATGCTGCGGGTGAGGTGTACGAGCACATGGAGTACACGCCCTACGGTGAGCTGTGGGTGGAGGCGAAGAGCGACACGACGGGAAAGATTCCGTTTAGGTTCACCGGGAAGGAGTTGGATGAGGAAACGGGTCTGTACTACTACGGAGCACGGTACATGGACCCGAAGACGTGCAGGTGGATCAGCGGGGATCCGGCGCTGGGGGAGTACCTGCCGGAGGCGCCGACATCGGATGAGGCGCGGAAGAAAAACGGGAACCTGCCGGGGATGGGGGGAGTGTTCAATACGGTGAACCTGACCTCATACCAATATGCAGGGAACAATCCGATGAAGTACATGGACCCGACAGGCAAATTGTTAATATTCACAGTTGACAGACAAAACCAAACCATGACGGTGACATTTAAGGAGGGGGCCGCAAGTACAACCTATAGTGTCGACATCACTACTGCAGTTGTTTCTGGCGACAGACAGGCAAAACAGAAAATGGACACCTCTCGGCTACAAAAAACCGGCGATACTCAGACGCATCCTACCCAGATGCCAACCGGTACTCACAGCATCACCGGACTCAGCAAGACAAGCGACAAAACGTTTGGCGAAAACTGGCTAACCACTGACGCATCGCAATTGTTGATGGGGGAAAATGGAGAGCTCGTGAGTGACTCAGGGTACTTCATCCACTTTACGCCATATACAAACACTAGCGGATGCGTTGGTGTCAAGACCAAGGAGGAAATGGCCAGATTGGAACAAGCGTTCCGCGACAACGCTTTGTCTTCAGACAACAGAGCGTTGTTGGTGGTTAAAGGAGAGCAGAAGAAATGAATGATAGAGTTTTCCGGCTGAGGTTACTTACAAGTCTTTCGAGCATGAGCGCTCGTTTTTTCGCTCGAAAACGACTGAGACGGGCATGGGGTCTGCTTGCAGCTGTGGGTGTGCTCACATCCTGCGGCGGACCAACCGCATCGTCCATAGAGATTGGACTCGCAGAGAACCATACTCAGATTCTGAGCGTTAGGTCGAATGGGGAGAAGACCATCATTGGTACGTATCCGTCTTTCCCTGGGCTCGACCCGGCTCACCACGGGGGAATCCAGGAAAATGTGGTTCGGTTTTCGAATGGCAATGTGCTTTTCAAGGTGCCCGACGCTTCAGTAAAAGAAGAAATCCGCGTCTGGAGTGACACTGACCATCTATTCGACGTTGTTTTCGCCGATGCTCGAAGAGATGTCTTGATGCTGATAGAAAAGGCGAATGGATCAAGCATTCGAATACTCAAGACAATGCCGGAAGAGACCGCATTTGTGTTGCAGTCCGACAGAGAGTCGAAGACATGTAACCTCACCGTTCTTGATAAGACAGGCAAGACAGTCAACCAAGTCAGTTATCGATACTTCGCGTATCCAGACGCGGTTAGTGCAAAGAAGGTGGCTGGTGGATACGAATTGGTACACGACAACATCGAGGACAAGGAGACGTTCCTGCTTGATCAAAACGGTGGCGCGATTAGGTCACTATCCTATGAAAAGCACGGAGAGACGAGATAGTGGGGACGACTGGAAACTTCATCCTTAGGAGGCGCAAATAAATGTCCAGTAGCCATATGCAGAGACAGCCTTCTGCTGTTCGTCGAAGTTGGTTCTCGGTGGCTCCATCATGATCGCTATGCGGATTGTAGGGTCAGTCGTCATCAAGGCCGTGAATGGTGTGGGTGCCGGAGGGTAACAATCACAGGCACAGCTGTCCGGTTCTGCAGCGGCGTTTCGGTTAGCTCCGCGTGAGGGAGCGCAGCGGAAAGCCCGCAGGCGCCCTCTCACGCGCCGTTGCCCGACCTTGGACTGCGACCCTACGCGTGGTTCTGTGCCCCGCCGAGGACTTGCAGCGGAGCGCCCGACCCGCCCGAGGACGACACGCGACTGATGCATCATGGCTACACCCACATCTCCTCGGGCGGGGCACGCCCAACAATACAATCAACATCACCACATCGACCGGACGATCACGCGCGTGACACCCATGGCGAACACGGAAAGCGCCAGCTTCTCCTACGTCTACGATTACCTGGGCCGGATGCAGAGCATCACCTATCCTGACGGGGAGGTGCTGAGCTATGGCTACGACGCGGGCGGTCAGGTGAAGAGCGCCAAAGGCGTGCACTACGGAAGGAGCACGACCTACGTGGCCGACATCGGCTACGACCAGTTCGGGCAGCGCGTATACATGAAGTACGGCAATGGTGTGGAAACGAAGTACGTCTACGACGAGAACCGCCGATGGCTGGACTCCATCCACACAAGTGACGGCACATCCCGTACGATTCAGGCGATGAGCTACAGCTTCGACGCGGTGGGGAACGTCATGGGAGTGAGCAACCATGCCTCCAGCTACCAAGTGGATGCCGGCTACACCTACGATTCTCTGTACCAGCTCACGCGGTTTGACGGGACGATCAGCGCGCAGTCCTCGGGCATGAGCAGCTACACGAGCACCTGCACGCAGCAGTTCAGCTTTGACGCTATCGGCAACATGACGGGGAAGCAAAGCACACTTAGTGTGACGCCGCAAAAGACAGTGGGAGCGGCGCTCGACTACGCTCTGGACTACGCCTACTATAGCGGCAAGCCTCACCAGGCGGAGAGGATCGGGTCGTTGTGGTATCGCTACGACGCCAACGGGAACGAGATCGAGGAGCGCCAGGGCGGGCATTCGTCGACAAGCAGCACGGATGCGGAGCTGACCAGTGAAGGTGATCTGCGCGTGGTGAATCGAGGGTTCGGGCTGACACGGCGCGACGACACGACCAACGAGGTCTACATGCGCTCACTGGTTTGGGACGAGGAAAATCGGCTGAAGAGGAGCGTGGAGAGCAAGGAAAGCGTGGACTACCGCTACGGGGCGGACGGGAATCGAGCGGTGAAGTACTCCGGTAGCGGCGAGACTTTGTACTTCGATGCGATGTGGCAGGCCACAACGGACTATCCGTCGTTGAGGCAGAGCAAGCATATCTACGTGGGGGAGACGCGGATCGCGACGCGGTGCAACATAGAAGGTGAGATGGACGTGGGCTACGAGGAGCTGAACACCTACTATTACCATGGGGATCACCTGGGAAGCGCGCAGATGGTGACGGACGCATCGGGTGAGGTGTACGAGCACATGGAGTACACGCCCTACGGTGAGCTGTGGATCGAGGCAAAGAGCGACACGACGGGAAAGGTTCCGTTCCGGTTCACCGGAAAAGAGCTGGATACCGAGACGGGGTTGTACTACTACGGGGCACGCTACATGGACCCGAAGACGAGCAGGTGGATAAGCGGGGACCCGGCGCTGGAAGAGTACCTGCCTGTGGCGCCGACCTCAGATGAGGCGAAGAAGAAGAACCAGAATTTGCCGGGGATGGGGGGAGTGTTCAATGTCGTAAACATTGCGGTGTTCAACTACGGCTGCAACAATCCGGTCACCTATAAAGACCCAAATGGACTGGACGTGGATCCTTCCCCAACTCAGGGGAGTTATCTGATTGCCGTTGCGGCCAATCGGCCGGCGATTGTCGTAACGTATTCGGGTGAGACTAACAAGGCTGGCGCAATGAAGGGGACTGCGTTGGCGTTCGCCGCGTCATCTACAATCACAGTAAATGGAAAATCCTATGTTGACACGAACGATCCCCGCGCAGTCTCTGTTCCAATTGTATCCGGGAGTAAGAAGTTCGCTTCTGCTCCAGTTGGCACCTACAACAATGTGCGGAACTACTCCGCCAGGTTCTTGTCGCAAAGGGCGGCGGCAATACTGACGAGTCCAGCATACGGCGGCATAGAAAGTACTGTGATGGACTTGGGGATTCTTCCCTATTACAACGTAATTCCGGGTGTCATCGTTGAGGTTGGGCCACAATCTGCTGGGGATCTCCTCCATCAAGGCAACATCAACAAGAATCAAGACACCGACTGGTCGGAGGGGTGCATATCGACAACTGGTCTCCCTAGGGCTGCGGCGGATTCTCCCAATGGCAACAACGCTAGGACGAACAAAGACAGGATTGATGCGACGGTGGGGAAGGGCCCTTCCACTATTGTCGTTCGGAACCAGAAATAGGCCGCGATCAGAATGGTTGAAACGAGAGGTGGGGCATGAGATATGCAGCCGTCGGAGTTTATCTAGTTTTAATAGTACAAATCGGTTTTTCCGAAAACCAAAGTGACCTACGACAGCAGTTGTATGCAAATCTGCGAATAAGGAACTGGGACAGTGTCGTCAAGTTCTCCGATGAGTGCCTCGAAAGATACGGAGCGGATCCCGATGTCGGATTCTTTATTTATGCAAAGGTACTAGGTATAGTCGCAAGAGCCAAGAATGAGAACAGGAGTGCTGCCGAAATGACCGCAGTACTTCGAAAGGCCTGCATTGACAAGTTGTTTACCAATCAGGCTTTTTCAGGAGACCTTCAGGACGCTCAAGATAAGTTCCTCATTCACGAATCCGGAAAGAAAATATCCTACTATGGCTATTATTCTCGAGAGGAGCACCTGTTGCTAGTGATGGACGTGACGCCGAGTAGCGTTATCAGAGCACAAGATTATGTCGGAATGTTGGAGGTCACTGGAACGATTGGCGACATCTATGTGCATGACATCGGAGGCGGATATCTGCAGACTTATGTCAAGCTTAGGGATGGGAAAGTTAGTGTCAGCGACTACTAGAGTTTCGTAAGAATGAGTTGAGTTAAAATGGCCACTAAATTGCTGCCCACGCTTGAATACCAAAGTTCTGCCAAAAGTGAACGAGGTAGAACGCGATCTGATTGAGAAGTTGTTAGCCATGGGAACGTTGGTCTGCAAACAAACTACTCGGCTTCAAGTCGTGTTGGGGGTGAGTTGACGCAAAACAAACCGCCATGTTTGACGAGATTCCACGAATTCGTCCTTCAGTCCGCAAGATCGTACGCAATTTCAACGCGAGGCCTCGGCAAAAGTGCCGTAAGCGTCCGCCGAACCCCACCTGTTGCGTAACGACAAGATGGAGCAACGTCT
>PLNO01000224.1 GCA_003141795.1 Spirochaetaceae bacterium
ACAAGGATGGGCGAGTGCGCATCGACGCACAGCGCAATATCAACGCGCTGCTCCGGGCGGCGATCGAGGTGTTCTCGACCTCTGGAGTGGACGCTCCGGTGCGAGAGATCGCCCTGAAGGCCGGGGTCGGCATCGGGACCTTTTATCGCCACTTCCCGCAACGCGCCGACCTCGTCGCGGCCGTCTTCCGTCACGAAATCGATGCCTGCGCGGACGCCGCACCGATCCTGGCTGCCGAGCACGAGCCTGGCGAGGCACTGGCGAAATGGATGCAACGATACGCGGCCTTTCTTGGAACCAAACGCGGGCTGGCCACCGCCCTGCACTCGGGAAACCCGGCCTTCGACCCTTTGCCCGCGTACTTCCAACAACGACTCCAACCTGCACTTCAGACACTTCTTGCCTCCGCGATAGCCGCTGGCGAAGTCCGCACCGATTTCACCGCCGAGGATCTTTTGGATGCGGTCGCGAGCTTGTGCAGGAGCGCCTATGATCGCGGGTCCGAGCACGCTCGGCGCATGGTCGCTCTGCTCGTTGATGGGCTTCGCTACGGCACGAGCCGATCAAACAACCCGTCTTCCTGATAGGAATTGCCGTCGCGTCCGGTGCCGACGGCCCTCTATCAGACCTCCGGCGGCGCATCCTATTTGTCCAAAGAATCTGCGAGACAGAAGAACTTGCGAACATCGGTCCGATTAATGTGCGAGGCGACACCATCATGGATCGCTCAGCTTCAATCGCGTGTTGATGAGGTCTGGTGTGCTTTGAGGCGAGACTCTTTTTCGCTTGTGCATCTGCCCCGGCTTCAGAATTGACGGCATGGGCAAACTGTCATATATTGACAGTTGGAGGCCTTGTTGCTACCAAGCTTGGTCAGAGAGGTTGTCGAGAAGATCCCGCGGGGTGTCTTTACGACTGGAGAGCTTGCGGCCCTCGGCAATCGCACCAGAGATAGTCTCTACGCGTCGACGAAGCGGGCCCTCGATGCTGGAGACTTCGTGCAGCTCCGGCGTGGGCTTTACGCTCTGTCCCCGTACCTCAGAAAACGCCCCGTCGAGGCCCACCTCGTCGCGCAGGACGTGTACGGGCCGTCCTACGTAAGTCTCGAGACTGCACTCTCCATGCAGGGCTGGATTCCCGAGGCCGTTTACTCCACCTCATGCGTCTCCTCGCGGGCCTCGCTCGTCTTTCGAACACCGCTTGGCATCATCGAATATGAGCGGTCTCGGCAGACGGCTCTATTTGCGGGTGTGTTGCGCTTTGTGGTGCCCATGGGAGACCCTTTCTTCCTTGCCAAGCCACTCAAAGCCCTCGCGGACTACGTCGATGTGCGGAGACTGTCGTGGGATTCCATTGACCCCGTGCGCGGCTCTCTCCGCGTCGAAGATGAAGATCTCGAGAGCCTTGGGGCAGCGGATTTTGACGAACTCGTAGGGGTGTACGAGGATTCGCGCGTCGCACGCTTCCTCGAAGGACTACGGAGGGATCTCGCCGTATGAAGGTAGAACTGCTACGTGAACGACTCGAATCCTACCACTGTCGGAACAGCAGGGAGGAGGAGCAGGCCGTGCGCGAGATCACTCAAGAACTAATCCTCGCAGGCCTTTCGCGTACCGACCTGTTTTCTCGCGCAGCCTTCCAAGGCGGGACCTGCCTCAGGATCGTGCACGGGGTTCTCCGGTTTTCGGACGATCTCGACTTCGCTCTGTTCGACCCCAATCAAGCCTTCCGCTGGGATGCCTACGGAAAGGCCGTCAGCCGGGAACTCTCTGCCTACGGTTACGAGATTGAAGTAAAGGAGGGACGGGCTGAGGATGGGCGGGCAGTGAAGAATACGATCCTGAGAGACGACGCAATTACGAAGCTTCTCAATTTCGAGTACCTCGGGAAGGCGGGAGTCCCAAAAAAGGTGCAGATAAAGCTGGAGGTGGACACGAATCCGCCTGAGGGCGCCTGGCATGACAGGGCGGAGCTGAACTTCCCCTATCGGTTCCCTATTGTTGTTGATGATCCTGCAACCCTGTTTGCTGGGAAACTATCGGCCCTGCTATGCAGACCGTACGAGAAGGGGCGGGACTGGTACGACTTCCTGTGGAATGTGGGAAAGGGGAACCCGATTAACGCCCCGTATCTCGAGGCAACATTGCAGCAGATCGGTCCGTGGAAAGGTCAGGGAGTTCCCGTTAGCGAGCGCTGGTTGCAGGCTACCCTCCACGAGCGCATCGACCGAATTGACTGGGCCGCCATGCGAGCGGATATTCTAAAGTTCGTGCGCGATGAGGAGCGACTGTCCGTGGAAGCATGGACCCCGGAGACCTTTCACGCAGCGACCAGGCATCTCGAAGGGCAGGGGCTCCTCCGCGAGCAGCCAGGCAAGAAGCATCTCCCCGACGATGACGGCCCGGTCGGGGGCAAAGGGAGTGCACGCAGGTAGTGGACAGCTCCGCAGGGCATCGCGCGTGGGTCTCGCACCACATCCAAAACGCCAACGCATATTACCATCGCCTGCAGGAGCGGCCTACACGGTTTGATAGCGTTTCGGCGAAATGGCTTTATAGCCATCTCGGCTGGTGGCGGTTCTTCGACGGTCGCCAAACCTGCCGCACTTCTTCTGATCTCTTGCGTTATGCGCTCGCCCCTTAGAAGCTCAACACAACGTTAAGGCGGAGAGCTGCAACGATTTGTCAGGTGGCCATCATTTCATAGAGTTCAAAGGGCATGCTTACTGTCGGCGCGCCGTGCACAACTGGTCCGTCGTTACGGAATCTACTCGAGCAGGATGCGGTCCAAATGGCCCGAGATGCCATGAATTGGTCGTTTCGCCCCGGAAGGGCTGACTAAAGCCCGCGAAGCTGAACTCGAACCAGCCCAGGAGAGCCCCGATTCCGCAGAACTCCCCGAAGGTCGATGTTGCCATGCGGGTAGTATGCTGCAAGACTGGTGCGGAAAAGTAACCGCCTCGCGAGGGAGGGTCAGGCTGGAGGGTGCATCACTTGTGGGTCTCAGCCTCTGGCGGCAGTTGTTGAAGTCGGGGTTCCGGGGCCTGTGAGCTCCAGCCAGCCTGTGTTTTTTTCGGTCTGCTTCAGCGATTGGNNCAAGACAAAGGGCGTGGCGTGCTCGATCAGTTGGTCGACGGTTTCCCGGTCGCGTTGTTGGCGCCATTCCAAGACGATGCCATAAATCGACCAGCCGGCCATGCTGGCGATGATTTCCAGCCGCCGCTGGTCCTCGGGCAGGCTGTGCGGGGCCTGTTTGAGGCAGCGGGCGGTGATGGTATGGAGCTGTTTGCGGGCGTTTTCGGCGAGAGCAGAGGACAGGGTCATCCGGCTGTTGATGCGCTTTTCGGTTTCGACCTGCCATTCGCAAACCACCCGCAGAAAATGGCGCACCAGGATCCCGTCATCGATATTCAGGTCCGCCGGTGTCCATTTGGCGACGATCGCGGCGAACATTTCGTCCAGTATCAGATCCAACAATTCGTATTTGTCCTGATAATGGGTGTAGAAGGTAGCCCGGTTCATTCCGGCGCGATCTGCGATGTCTTGGATGGTGATCGAGTCAAAGTCCTTTTGGTCCAGCAATTCGAGGAAAGCAGCTTGCAGCGATTTCCTGGTCCGCTTGACACGGGGATCATCCGGGTTGACGCGGGCGGCCATAGGGTCTCCTTGGACGGGATTTGCGGAAATAGACAGATTCCGGGATCTGTCGTTTAGGCGACGGATCGACAATTTTGCGTATTGCCCGCCGTCTTGGCCCACGGTATTAATCTAACCAGGACCGGCGGTTAAAGCAACGTATGTCGATTATGTATGACATTTAATGCAGGAGTGAGTATGAAGATTTTGATGTTCGGTCGCGGCGTAATCGCGACCCTTTATGGCTGGGCCTTGGCCAAAGCCGGAAACACGGTGGAATTTTATGTTCGGCCGGGCCGGGCGGCCCAGTATGGGGCGGTGGTGAAACTGAACATCCGCGATGCCCGGCGAAATGCCAAAGGTGTCATGATCGGGGAAACCTGGCCCCAAGTCCTGCGGGAAGATCTGCCGGTGGATCACGATTATGACTTGATCGTGGTCAGCCTCAGCCATCCCAGCGTCGCCGCAGCGACCGCCTTTTTGGGGCCGCGGGTGGGGAAGGCGACGGTACTGATGTTCAACAACCTCTGGATTGAACCCCACGCCGCCGTGGCCGCCTTGCCGGCGGGTCAGGTGGTGTGGGGTTTCCCGGGGGCCGGCGGCGGGTTTGACGCGCAGGGCACCTTGAACGGCGGACTCTTGAAAACAGTGTCTTTTGGCATCTTGGGTACCGCATCCGGCGCGCGGGACTTGGCCGTGCGGAACCTGTTCACCGCCGCGGGGTTTAGGGTTGCCGAACAGGCCGATTTCCGGAGTTGGCTGTGGCTGCACTTCATCCTGAATGCGGGGATCCTGTCCCAGGCACTCAAGGCCGGCGGCGTATCAAAGCTGATAAACTCGACCGGGCAACTCAAGCAGGCATTCCTGAACATCCGGGAATTGCTGCCCTTGGTCAGGGCCCGGGGCGGGACGGTGCGGCTGGCCGATTCCTTGCCTTATCGCCTGCCGGCCGGNNCGGGCTGGGTTCTGCGGAAGACCATGCTGGGCGAGGGCAGCCTGGGCAGGTGGCTTATGGAAAACGCCAACTCCCCCGAAATAAAGTTCTTCGGACGCGATGCCCTGGCCGAAGCCCGAAAGCTCGGGGTGGCGGTTCCACGGCTGGCGGCCATGGAATCCTTGTTTTCGGAGGCTTGATCCGCTATGCGGCGTGCCGCTTGGCGGAAGGCCAAGCGGTAATTGCGGATAAACTGCTACGAATTGTCATCCGGGCGTAGGCCGTCGTTTTGACCGACCGGGGCGGATTTTGCCCCGGCGCGGGCGACCTCTCCTGGCACTCCCATGCAACGCCAGCACGCCAGCCCCTGGACCCGGCGCGCTCCGCGCGTGCGGGACATGGCACGAGAGAACGACGGGACGCGCTCCGCGCGTGGGCGCCTCCGGCGCACAGCCACGGAAGCAAGCGTCCAAGTGCTAAGGGACGGACCTCAGGAGAACACGAAAGCCGAGGTGTTCGTTGCGCTCGGACGGCGCGTACCAGTACCGCATGGAGGACCGACAGCCACGCGGGGGGGTGCCCCAGCTGCCGCCACGTCGACCCGGCCCGAGCCGCCCTGGGGAGGCGAGAAATCGCCCGCCGGCACCGCGACCATCTTCATGTCCGAGCCGTCTGGCAACCGGAACAGGTAGAGTGGCACCTGCATCCCGTCCGCCGCTGGCACGTTTCGGCCCGCGAGCCGCAGCCCCTCGGGCAGCTTTCCCTCAACACGGGAAACATTGCTGATTCGATCTGATTGAATCGACTTCGGTCCAGTCGAAGCATCCTTTCCNNCGCCATCCATTCCGTCCCGCCGCATATCATGGTCGTGTTGCTTGTTGTATCTCCCCTTCGGGGAGAATATTTGGCTTCAATTGTAAACTGGGCGTAAACGGCGGCGGAAATTCGACCCGGAACTCGATGGCGGGGATCGCCTCTCCGGGGAAACTGGATCCATGGCACGGGTACATTGTCCTGACCGAGGCAGCGATCGTCTTCGCTTTATCGAGGCAATCGACTTGGACGAAATCTGACGACTCTCTTTGTATACGCCCGTCGCAACGGCACAGCGCCGCCCCAGCATAACCTGCTAGGCAACTTTGAATTTCTTTTTTGCCCCTTCGCTTACCGGTGTGAACAAGTTGATCAGATTTCCGTCAGGGTCACGGAAGAGCAAAGAACGGTTCCCCCAAGGCATGGTTGTCGGCGCCTTGACAAGTTCGCTGATGACCTTCCCTAGTCTTTCATATTCCTTGTCAACGTCCTCAACGAGGAACTCAATAATCGCTGTATGATTGTCAGCGGGGCGCACCGTCCCTGGCCCAAACAGCGCCACAGTGCGCGTGCTGCCTATCGCCAACGTACAGGACGATGTCGATACTTCAGCAAAGTCCTCGTTGGACCAAGTCGCAGTTAGTCCCGTGACCTCTTCATAGAATCGGACCAAACGTTTGACGTCGTCGGTAATTACTCGTATCGAGACAAAGTTCATAATGCGCCTCCAGACGATTAGATTTCTGCGGCCTTCAATGTCAGTCAATCAATTGGAAAGGTCAACCTTTCTGCATGTCCAGGTGTCGTGACTGATTGACGCGGATCGCGCGAACAAAGGCCCGCGATATTATGCCGCATTGCGCCGCCTTTTTGACTTAATTGATCTGCTCCGCTTTTTCTATGAGTACAGATTTCCAACTTGCTGATTCAAATGTGCTTGAAATAGCGTTCTATCAATGTCTCTTGCGGTTACTTTGTATTTTTTCGCATAGTGCCGCACTATGCTGAGATATGTCTCCCATTGACTGCTCCGCAATCCGGTTCCCTTCGTGTTTTCGGCCACCTCTCCCATGATGTGCAGAATTTGCCAAGTCCTGATGTCGATGACGGGATACCTCTTTGGATCTGTCAACATCAGTATTGCTGATGCCATCGGTACCGATACACCCTTTAGCTTATCAAGTATCTCGAGCTTTGCTTTCTCGTTGGTCGTGGCGAACGCCTCTGAAGTGAGCTTCTTCACCATAGCGGGTGTATTCCGTTCTATGTGTCGAATTGCTCGCGGTGCTTTCCATTTGGCAACCATCCGAAGGTCGGTCTTCGTTAGGAAGCCACGTGCTTTGCACGACCTTAGGGCTGCTATGGCACGCAGAGCCTTGTCATGTTCAACGGTGGAGAGGTTCTGTTTTATGAGAATGTCCATGTTGCGATATGGAAGTCTATCAATGGTCATGATGAGTATTCTCCTTCAAATTCGGACTGTTCTCGACACTGGAAAGCTGCGACTGCCTTGCAAAGGAACGCCGTCCGAGGTAATCAGTCGTAACGACGTCTTTGGAGTCTGACAAGAATCGCCTGTGGATCCACGAAGCCTTCCTTATTCTGGGCTGCATCCTCGACATGGAACGTAATTGGTTAGGGCCTCCTAGTACCATTCAAGGTTTGGGAAGTACCCCGTTTTGCTCCTTCCAGGTCGTCGAACGCGGCGAGTGTCGGCTCGGCGAGCCGAGCGGCCCTGAGGACGTCGCGGTGGACGGCGTTGTTGAGCGCGGCGATCGAGGTCGCATGCTGAACGTGGTGGTAGGTGGACTGCAGTCGGACGCGGACGATGCCGGCAATGACGAGCGTGGCGAGGAGCACTTCGGGGTCGTTGCGGTCCACGCCGATGCGTTGGGCGAGTGCGACGGACACCTCGTCATTGAAGTGCGTGAAGTTGGCGAGCTGTGCTGTGACAAGCGTTGGTGATCCGGTAGCTATGTTGCAGAAGAGTCGTGCCAGCCACAGCCTGCGTGCCTCGTCGCCCGCCGGCTGTCGGCCATGCTTCCCGCGTACCGAAGGCATCGGGGTCTCTTTGTCTACGGCCTCCCATTCGTACGGGTGAATTCCATCAAGTGCCTGGACAACGGCTTCGACCAGTGAAGTGCTCCTGCGCTCCCGTACGGCATCCGCCAGCGCGATGTTCGTCGACTCGGATCGATCGAGGAACATCGACTCCTTGGTCGGGAAGTAGTTGAACACGGTCTGTTCAGAGACCTCGCACACAGCCGCGATCTGCGCGACGGTCACGTTGTCGAAGCCGTGAACCAGGAACATCGCGGTCGCGACGTTGGATATCTTCTGGCGGACACGTCGCTTCTTGAGCTCGCGCAAGCCCTCCTTCGGGACTGTGGCTTCTTCTCCGTGCATATCTTCGAACATCTCGAGGATCGCATCCACGTCCGGATCGTCGTTGCTGGTCATGAGAAAAGTATAGACGAAATCTTCGAGTAGTGCTATATTTATAGTTACTAAAAGATTGAGGTAACTAAATGAAAGCAGAAAGCACTCCACACAAGGATCGGTCCAACAGCAGCACCAGCTACGCCCCTGGTACCAGTTCCCCGTCGGTCACTCCAGCCGTCGAAGCCCGCGGTCTGACGAAGACGTTCGGAACGAACCGCGCTGTGGACGGCATCGATCTCACGGTCAAGGAAGGTGAGATCGTCGGGGTGCTCGGCCCGAACGGTGCCGGCAAGACCACGATGCTGCAGATGTTGGCGACGCTGCTGCCGATTGACAGCGGAGAGGCGAGGATCTTCGGCCATGACGTGCGCACTGAGGGCCATGCGGTGCGACAACTGATCGGCGTGACTGGCCAGTACGCGTCGGTGGACGAGAACCTGACAGCAATCGAGAACCTGTGGATGTTTGGTCGCTTGCAGGGGCTGTCGTCCAAAAAGGCCCACAGCACTGCCGACGGCCTGCTCGCACGGTTCGACCTGACCGAGGCGGCTCACCGACCTATCTCTCAATTCTCCGGCGGCATGCGCCGCCGCCTTGACCTCGCAGCCAGCCTGATCACAAGACCGGCACTGATCTTCCTGGACGAGCCCACGACCGGTCTCGACCCCCGGACTCGCGGCCAGATGTGGGACACGATCCGCGACCTGGTCGCGGAAGGTTCCACTATAGTGTTGACCACCCAGTACCTCGACGAAGCCGACGCACTTGCCGGCCGGATCATCGTAATCGATCGCGGCCGGAAGGTCGCCGAAGGCACACCCGCCGAGCTGAAGGCCAAAATCGGCACATCGAGCCTGCACGTCCAGCTGGTCGAGGGCGCCGACACGGCAAAGGCGGTCGCGCTGGCCGCGGAACTGACCCGTGATACACCGATCCTGATGCCGACCGGCTTGGGATTCAGCGTCAAGTTGAGAGACGCAAATCAGGCTGCCGACGTCCTCATCGAGCTCCGGGACCACCGCCTCGATATCGCCAACGCTACTATCGACCGACCGAACCTTGACGACGTGTTCATGGCCTTGACCGGCCGCCCCCGTGAAACTCCCATCCCCGTAACCGAAAGGAGCGACTCATGATCGCAACCATCATCAACCCAACCCACGCCACGTCCAAACCGTCCGCACGCGCAGTCCAGGCGTCGGTACCTATGAGCGCCATCCTCACGCAGATCTGTTTGTTGGCTTGGCGCGCCCTGGTCAAGATGCTCCGCAATCCCGAGCAGCTCGTCGACGTCACCGCGATGCCCGTGCTGCTCACCATGATGTTCGGGTTCATGTTCGCCGGAGCGGTCTCCGGCGGGCGAGCAAGCTACCTGCCGAACCTCATTCCTGGCGTCATCGCCATGACCACGATCACCGCGTGCGTAGCCGCCGGAGTCCAGCTCCGCGAGGATATGGACAAAGGCGTGTTCGACCGCTTCAGGTCGCTGCCCATCGCCCGGATCGCCCCGCTGGCCGGACCGATGATGGCCGACCTCGCCCGCTACGCCCTTGCGACCAGCGTCACCCTCATCGTGGGCCTCCTCATGGGCTACCGCCCCGGCGGTGGCGTTCTCGGCGTGGCCGCCGGGATGGCCCTTGCCGTCATCACTGGCTGGTGTCTCGCCTGGATATTCCTCTGGATCGGTACCATCGCAAAGACCGCCGGAGCCGTTCAGGGCATGTCCATGATGATCATGTTCCCACTGTCTTTCCTATCCAACGCTCTCGTCCCCGTTAACACCCTTCCGGGATGGCTTCGGACGGTAACGTCGGTCAATCCTGTCTCTTATGTCGTCTCGGCAATGCGTGACCTGATGAACAACGGTACCCTTACCAACCAGGTCGGATGGGCACTCCTCGGATGTGCCACGGTCGCCGCGATCTTCATTCCACTCGCCCTTCGCTCGTACTCTCGTCGGGTTTGACAACTGCAGACGCGAGGTCCTTCATCTGTCTCTCATTTGATGGGGAAAGGCAGAGATTCGCGGTTTGCCACAGCGCTTGCTCATGCACCAAGAAGGTAGCTCACGTTCGACGTTGTGATCGTTGCCGCGACTGACTGTAGATGAAATTTGTAGAAAAACAATCTACAGAGGGCTACAGACTGCAACGAAGCGGCACAGGCATGCACGCAGCGCAAACAAGCGCTTGCGTTATCTTCTTTGCAGGTATACAGTAAGCTATAGAGAGATACGAAAGGCTACGCCGAGGTAAGCGCGCGGTGCGCGCTCATAGCCCGGAGGTCGCAGGTTCAAATCCTGCCCCTGCTATAGTGATCTCGGAAAACGGCGCAGGCAACATCCACTGAGGGGGTGTTGGTTGCGCCGTTTTTCGTTGTGCAAACGCGGCAACGTCTGGTAGGCGGACAGACATGAGCCCGCTCTGCGCTTCTCCACCTCGTTGATGATTGTGCACGCGAAGTGAAAAACCCTGTACTCTTATGATGAGGGGGAAATCAGTCATGGAAGGGCAAATCAAGGTGGGTGATATCGTACAGTTCAAGGGCGGTGGATCGCCGATGACCGTTGAGAGAATAGAGGGTAGCCAAGCTGTCTGTGTCTTTTCACTTGGTGGAGCGCAACGCTTAAACCTTGTTCTGCTCGAAAAGATTTAGTAGAGAACCGCGGACGCGCCAACATTCGTAGACCAATATCCGTGACACACCAGAAAGGGCGGGGAAGTGTTCCCTGGCCCATCACGGGGCATCCTGGCGGAAGACGGCTTCCTGGAGTACTATAGATCCCCCAAGGAGGCGCAAATGGATTTTAGGCGGTTCCGAGTGTACGTGTCTGAGGAAGCGGAGGGAAAAGGGTTCGAGACTGATGAGGCTTTTCCCGTTCTTGCAATAAGAGATGGCAAAGAGGGTACGGAGTTCCTTGTCCCTGACATCAAGAAAAAACTCACCTGGGTGAAGATGAAAAACACCAAGTTCATGGGATTGAGCAGGGTGTAAAAACAACACGGCGGAAGGCGAGATCGTTCGCAGTAGGCCCACCATCTCACCTTCACTAATTCTCTTGTGATGGTTATTCTATTCCTTTCTCAGGCTGGCACGTAGCGCAGCATTTCACGGTAATAGCTGCGCTGCGGCCGATTATCTTGCTATAGTGCACGCATCCGGTTGTTTTTTGGATTTTCTTCGACTTCCGCGAGCTTCAGTATTTTCATGACCGGCGGCACGTACATGGCAAAGCGGCCGCGGAGTCCTTTCTTCAGCCCGTACCATCCGCCCACGGGGTTGCTCGGTGATCGGGCCCACGCTTCGACCGTACCCTCAGCCGCCGGCTTCTGCTCGTCCACGCTGCCTAGCAGCATCCAGTCCCCATGCTTTTTCAGCATTTTCTGAAGATCTGTCAGGCATCGTAGATGATAGCGGAGTTCGGTTTTCCCAACCTTCACGACAAGCGTGGGCGGATCCAGCTTGTCGTCGCGAAAGGCCAGAAACTCGGCCGTTCCACTTGGCGTTTTCAATACCCAAGGCCTCTCGCGCGTACCGGCGCCAGTGCTAATTTCTTTCGCCATTTCTCTACTCCTTCCTTTCCCTTGTCAATGCAGGAGGCCAAAAATAAGCCCGAAGAGGGCAAATCGTATGATATGAAATCCGCCATCGATAAAGAGCAACGTCGCCTTGCGGCCTGCGCCCATATAGTTGATCCCGAACGACAGGGCAACGAATGCGACACCCACGACGATGCCTCTGCTTAATGCGAATCCCAGATCCGGCGCGGAGCCGAGGAGCCACCCGAATGCCCCCGCCGCGATCACATTGAAGACAAATGCCAGTCCGTAGACGAGCCCGGGCGGATATCCTTGCTTGGCGTCGAGCCCCGAGGCGACTGCCCAGGCTTTCTTGAAAAAGACCGAGTACCACAAACCGCCGAGAATAAAAGCGCTGATAACGGCGATCAGCGCTGCTAAAAGATTAAATCCCATCCAGTTCATGAACTGAACCCTCCTTGCAGAAATGGTTATTCTTCCCGGATGTTTGCTATGATGGTTTCTTGCCTTCAGGGGTCGCCCGGGATGCCCCTTTTGCGGCGCTTTCATAGGCAGGCAAGACCACCCCCCAATTCTTTGCAAATGCCAGCGCCCGCTGCGGCCACGCCGCTCCCAGACCGCTCTGCATCTCGCTGTGAGTCACTTCGACAATGGTATGATTGCCATCCCTTTTGAAACGGACGTCGACAGTCGTTGGCTCCTTGATCGCCCCGGGGTACCAGGTGTAGCTGATCGCAAACGGCGGCTCGCAGCGGATCACCTCACCCATGCGCACTTCCTCTCCCTCCGGAGTCCGCTCCGCGAATCGTCCTCCAACTTCGGGCTCGAGCAGCACGACCGAGCCGGGGAAACGGCGATGACTCCGCGGCCACCAGAGATCGATCCGAGAAGTAAAGACATCGAAGGCGTGCTCGACGCCGCACTCGATGCGCAAGGCTTTTCTCACTGGCTCGTTCACGTCGACTTCCTCCGTGGCTTTGTGTTCTCCGCCACAAGGGCGAAGCTGGCGAGCGATCCTTCCCAGAACGACTCGAGTGCAAGCCGGGCTGCAGCGAATCCCTGGGCATCGAGGCGGAAGAGATTGCGGTTTCCGCGCTTCTCATGAGTGACCAGGTTAGGGCGCTCCAGGATCTGCAGATGCTTTGACACTGCCGGCCGGCTGACCGGCAACTCAGAGGCGATCTCACCGACAGGCAGCGGACCGGAGGAAAGGATGTGCAATATAGTCCGGCGGACGGGATTCCCGAGTGCGTCCAGCGCTGCGTCCCTTTGCGGAATACCCATGAGGGTAACCTCCTTCTTACCGTAACAATAAAGTTACCGATGGAAATGTACCGTCTTGCAGCACGGCAGGCAAGCGCGAAGAAACACAATTCGTAAGACTTTGGAATTCGGCGGCGAGCGGGAGGGTCTTCCTAACTGTGAACCAGGCCAGCAGGGTCATTCCCTTTTCGTAGACACCGCAACCTCCAAGGAACCCGTAAGCGCCGTAATGGAAAACCTCTCTCTTATGCCTGGTACTTCCGATAATATGGATGCACCAAAGGTGCCAGGAGGCATGAGTATGATCAATCCGATTTCGTCGAATATAAACCCAGCAGATCAGGAAAGGGCCGAACCGATAGCAAGGACGGAAGCCGCGCCGGCAAAGAAGGATGTTCCGGTGGCAGACGTTGTACAACTCTCCAACGCAGCCCAGGCCAAGCTGCTCAGGCAACAGGGCCTGAGCACCGCGGAGATAGCGGTCAATCTCGGGTTGGATGAGAAAATCGTTTCGATGTTCTTGCCCTCATTTTCGATGAAAGAAACGAAAGAGTAGATTCGAGAGGCGTCAGGAGCGCCTCTCGGCTAAACGCTCCTGACGATATTCTCGAGACCGCTACGCTGCGGAACCCGCGGCGCGGCAAGGCCGCCGCAATGAGCACGCTTCTCCACGATGGTGTTGCCAATTCTTCAGAGCCCGATGAGGTCCGTTCGCGTGAGCTTGACGTTACCCCGGACCGCGGGCGCGTTGAGCAGGTGCCAGGCGACATACTGCTCCGCGTAGAGCTCGGGTGAGGCGGTGCCGTCGACAGGAACAATGACCTTGAAGCCGCGCAGGCAGGCGCCGATGCTTGTCCCCAGGACCGCGCCCTCGGCCTGGAGGCCCGTGACGATCACCGTCGTAATGCCCTTGGACTTGAGGAAGGCCTCGAGGTCGGTGCCGTAGAACTTGTCCACACTCGAATGAACCACGTGTTCGGTCGAAATCGGCTTGAGGTCGGCTACGATCGATTCGACGCCTGCGGGGCCCCCAAGGCTGTATGCCACGACGAGCCCTGAGCTCCGTGCGAAGTCGAGCAGTCTTTTCACCTTCGGCACAGTGGCAAGCGACCTGGGGCGTCCTCCTATGATGCGATCCTGGAAGTCCAGGAGAAGGAGGGCGGTTGTAGCCGGATCGACCTTTACGGGCACGAGGATAGGCGCTTGTGGCGGCTGGACGGTGGCCCAGTCGTCCACGATGGTTGTCCCGTCAGCTCCGGCTGCGAACGCCACGACCGATAAGATGAAGACGCTCAGAATCCGTTTCATTGCAGACCCCCCCGATTTGCCCCCATTTTTTTGGAGCACTCCCGATGACACCAAGATAAGGCTTTTGCGGGCTGGCGGCATCGGCCAACGGGTGAAAGGTATTCCCCGACGCGATCAGGAGCGTTCTTCCTTCGTGTCAGGTCCACAAGAAGCCGTGGGGAGTGCTGTGGGGGGGGTGAGCCCCACGATGAACGGTCGTCGGTGAACCGATCGCGGGGCTCTTTCCCTGACGAGTGCGGGCTATTTGTAGCTGTTTGCAGCCTGCCCTGCCAGCTGGATCTCGTTCAATGCCTGTTCCAGCAGACGCTTGGCTTTGGCAGCGTGCCCTTTCATATCGAAATCATTCGCTCCTTGTGCGGCAGCGAGCTTGTCGATTGCGCCTTGAATGTCCTGCTGAGCCGCTGCGAGATTCGGATGTTGAACGGGCATCGACGCGCAACCCGCAAGAATCCCGATCATGACGCAGACGGCAAAGAGCTTGTAAAGCTGAGAAGGTCTCATGGCAGTCCGGTCGGATTACTGGGCGTTCGCCGCTTGTGCGGCCAGCCAGATTTCCTCATATGCCTGGCCGAGAAGCTCTTTGGCTTTGGCAGCGTGCCCCTTCAGGTCGAAATCATTCGCCTTTTGAGCGGATGTCAGCTTGGTTATCGCGTTCTGAACGAGCTCCTGGGCGGCCGCAAGATTCGGATGGCGTGCAGCACTGACTTGGTGCTCCGCAAAAACCAATACGGTTACTGAGAGCAGCCCGATCATTACCGTGCCTACAACCAGTTTTCTCAAGACTCCTCGCTTCATCGCATCCTCCTTGACCGACTGTATTGGAAAGTAGGCAATGGATGGCCTCGGGTCAACGTAATCCGCACCACGACCTTTCATCTCAGGCGTTCTTGGAACCGGCGAATACAGCCGCCCGGTAGCGAAAAAGATGTGAAGGGAGCAAAACGTATCCCCGACCCTATTTCTGAGTACGCTGGCCTCTCGGAGTGGGAGGGTATGCCGCCACGGCTCATGTTCATTCATGGGGCAAGGTTGACGCTCTATGTTTGAACGATTGGGTGCTAGTGCAGTGCTTGACGACTCCAATGACGCTATATAGTTTGAATTGTATACTAAGGAGGGCGCAATTCTATGGAAGACATTGGCAAGTTGCTGCTGCGGTTCACGACAGCCGGCCTTATCCTCTTTCACGGAATCAACAAGATCATCCATGGGGCTCCGTACATCGGAGCAGCGCTCTCCGCCCACAACTTACCTGCGTTCGTGCTCTACGGCGTCTTTATAGGCGAGGTCGCCGCCCCGATCTTCATGATCCTGGGAGTATGGACGAGGCTCGCCTCGCTCGTCGTTGTTTTCAATATGGTAGTCGCAGTGCTGCTCGAAGCGCACCGCAATGCACTTGTCATTCAACGGACGGGAGCGTGGGGGCTCGAGGCGGAGGCTTTTTTCCTCCTTACGGCGCTCGTGATCTTCCTCATCGGTGCGGGGAAATATCGGCTTTCCCGCGGGAAAGGGATCCTGGCCTGACCAAGGGGAGGAAGCGCGGCCAGTCGGGGTAGATGTTCACCGGTCATCAGCACGTTCTCCACGCGGACGAGCCAGGCAGCCTGCATCCCCAACCCCTGCAGCGCGAACAAGGTGTTCATACGTAGCGATGGAAAGCCCGCTGCCGGAGCCGACATGTTGTCCTGCTGATCGCCGCGGGTGGGCGCCGCCTTCAGCGCGCCCCTCTTCAACGGCAGTTTCCGCGTGTTCAAAAAAAGAGTTTGACAACTTTTCAAAGGTATGCAACAATTACATATGTAGGTTACATATGTAACCAAATAAAACAAGGAGGTACCATGAAACGACTGGTCACGGTTCTCGCGCTGTGCGTAACGATGCTTGCCACGGCAAGCGCGGTGTTCGCCGCGCCGGCTCCCGTCAAGATCTGGGTAGGCGGACAGGTCGCCGAGCTCGACGATACCTGGAACGCAATTGTCGCCAATTTTACCAAGCAGACGGGAATCAAGGTTGACGTCCAGTTCTTCGGCTTCGACGTCTACTACGACAAGCTTTTGACCGCCCTCCAGGCGGGGAGCGGGCCCGATCTCGCGTTCGCCGATCTCGGTGGATGGGCCCCGACCTTCGCCTCCAAGGGATGGCTGGAGCCCCTCGACAATCAGATCAACGGTTGGGACGGAAAGGCGCAGATCTGGTCGAATCTCTGGCCCACGGTGACCTACAACAAGAAGGTGTACGGTCTGCCCTGGTACACGGATGCGCGACTTCTGATGTACAACGAAACNNCGATGTTCAGGGATGCCGGACTCGATCCCGCGAACCCCCCCCAAACCTGGGACGAGCTCGCCAAGGCTGCTCAAACCATTACGAAGGCCGATAAGAACATTTTCGGGTACGGTGTGAGCGGAACGAAGACCGAGCATACCACCCTTGCGTACATCATTTTCCTGTACAGCAATGGCGGAAAGCTCCTGACTGACGACTACAAAAAAGCGGCATTCAACACGCCGGAAGGCCTTGGAGCGCTGAAATTCTACACCGACCTGGCAAACAAGTATAAGGTTTCTCCGAACGCCATTTCCTACAACGAGGACGACTATCGCAACCTGATGGCGCAGGGTCGCGTTGCCATGGCCATCGGCGGTCCCTGGTCCTTCCCGCTCATCGAAACCGCCAATCCTGACATCGTTGGAAACTACACCCTTTCCGTCCATCCCTACGGAAAAAAGCCAGCCTCTGTTCTTGGCGGCTGGGGCCTGGTCATTCCCAAGGCGAGCAAGAACAAGGACAACGCCTGGAAGCTTGCAACTTTCCTCGATAGCAAGGATACTTGGATGTACTGGATCGACAAGAAGAACGGGCCGATGCCCGCGCGCATGGACGTGTGCAAAGAGGCGCCCCGATTCCAGGCCGATGCCAAGTGGAAGACCATCTTCGACGTGTTCCCGAACGCTGTTCCCCGCCCGCCGATAGCGAAGTATCCGCAGGTCTCGGAGCAGGTTCAGACGATGATTCAGAGCGTTCTGCTCGGGCAGAAGACACCTGAAGTGGCGATCGCCGCCGCGGCGGCAGCCGTCGACAAAATTCTCAAGTAGCGGAAGCAACGGAAAGCAGGGCGCCGAAGAGGGCGCCCTGCGATGCATCATGAGGGGAGAGCGGACCTGTGACCGGACGCATTTCGAAACATGACCGTATCGCGTACAAGATGATCATCCCCTACGTGGTCTTGATAGTCCTGTTGATCCTTTTCCTCATCTATTCGAACATCCGAATGAGCTTCCAGGACAAGGACGGGGGCTTCACGTTTTCCAATTACTCCGCCGTCTTTACGGATCCTCTTTTCTACACCAGTCTGTCGAATACCTTTTTCTGGGTCTTTTTCAGCGTTGTCGGACAGCTGACCATCGGCATGATAATAGCGTTGCTGCTCACGCAGATCACCCGGGGACAGGCGTTTTTTCGAAGCATGATCCTGATCCTTCCATGGGCAACCCTCGACATCGTTGCCGGCGTCATGTGGAAATGGATGTACAACGACATGTATGGCGTCATCAACGACGCCCTCATGCNNGTTCTCTCTGGCGGCGATGTTCTTCCTTGCGAGCCTTCAGGGAATACCACCGGAGCTCACCGAGGCGTGCGAGATCGACGGCGGTGGCGCTTTTCGCAAGTTCTTCAACATCACCCTGCCGCAGCTCAGACCCGTCCTCATAACGACGCTGATGCTGACGACGATATGGACCATCAACTATTTCCCCTTGATCTATACGATGACCGGCGGCGGGCCGAACAACGGCACGNNTCAAATTCCTCGAGCAGAATCTGGCGGCCGCGCTCTCCAACATACTGTTCTTCATCATTCTGATCATTACAGGTCTTTTCCTGTGGGTCATCAACAAGGACGAAGCAGAATGAGCATACCCACATCCCGCAAGTCCAGAAGAATGAAGACCTTTTCCTACGTGGCTCTCTCGATAATCACCGTGCTCGTCGTTTTTCCGATTTTCTGGTTGATCATAACGTCTCTCAAGACGTATCAGGAAATTTACAAATATCCGATCACGTACTATGCCCACCATGTAACGTGGGAGCATTATATAAAGATCGGAGGGATGCATTTCTGGCACTATTTCCTCAACAGCGTCATCATATCGTCGGGAACAATGTTGATATCCCTTCTCATCGGTCTTTTCCCTGCGTTTGCTTTCGCACAGTACAATTTCAAGGGGAGAACGCCCCTCCTGGTGAGCGTGATGCTCTTCCAGATGTTTCCCATGGTGGTCTTCCTCGTTCCGATCTTCAAGCTGCTCATTTCCGCCGGACTTCTCAACACCCGGATCGGATTGATTCTCGCGTACATCCCGTTCACCACGCCGATCACGATCATGTTCCTCAGGAGCTTTTTCGTGACGATACCCAAGGCCCTCAGCGAGGCTGCCAGGATCGATGGATGCTCGTTCATGCGGTCATTTTGGAGCATCATCATCCCGGTCTCTCTGCCCGGAATTCTTTCCGTCGGCATTTATACGTTTCTCTTCTCCTGGAGCGAGCTCATGTATTCCATGTCGATCCTCGTGGACAAGAACATCCAGAACATCCCCACGTTCCTTTCGGTTTTCGTGGGTGAATATCAGACCCGATGGGGGCCGCTCTTCGCGGGGTCCTTCCTCTCGATGATTCCGCCCGTCATCGTTTTTCTCATCTTCCAGAAGTATTTCGTCAAAGGGCTCATCAGCGGCTCGGTGAAGGGTTGAAGCGGCCAATGATAAGCGACGACCTTCTGTACAAAGTGGCGATGGAATACTACATCCGCAAAAAATCCCAGCGTGCCATTGCCGACGAAGTGGGGGTCTCTCGGGTCCAGATCAGCAAATACCTCGTCATGGCCGAGAAACGGGAGATCGTCCGGTTTGTCGTGAGCATGCCGGGGGTATCCGAGGACGAGTCGCGCGGGTACAAGAAGTTCTTCAAGGAAGAGTTCGGCCTCAAGGAGCTCTTGATCACGCCGGGGGCGGGCAATGCCGAACGCCTCTACGAATTGCTCGCGAACGACGCAATGGAGTATCTGCTCAACACCATACCCAACAAGCCGCTGACCCTTGGCCTGGGCTGGGGCGATACGCTCTACCATGTGAGCCGGACGAAGTTTGCCGGGGCGGAGAAGAAGACGAAGTGGCTTGTCGTCCCATTGTCCGGAGGTATCGCGGAACTGAACGACAGGGTGTTCAACATCAACATCATCATCCAGTCCTTTGCGGAGAACGTCGGTGCCTCCTATCAATCGATGTACATTCCCTTTATGCACGACGCAAAGTACATGCACCAGATGATGAATGAAAACGAATTGTACAAACAAATGGTACGGTACTGGGACTCCCTCGATGTCATGGTGGTCTCGATCGGATATTTCGACGCGCGCTCCCCCATTTTTCGTGAAACTGACAAGTATCAGCAAGAACACTTCGAGATGGTGAGAAGGGGAATAATCGGCGATATCCAGTCGCACTTTTTCACGAAAGAAGGCGAGAACGTCGAATACAATTTCGAAAAGGACATCTTCAATATATCCCTCGAGCAGATCCGCAAAGTGAAGAAAAAGATTTTCATTGCGGGTGGTCTTCACAAGGTCGACAGCATCATCGGTGCGCTCCGGATGAAGAACATGGTCGATGTGCTCGTCGCGGACAAGGTTACCGTAAAGAATGTCATTGCCTATCTCGGCGAAGATGTCCAGTAGGGACATGCCGGAGCCGCCATGAAGGTGTACGTCGGATTCGATCTCGGAACAACGAACACAAAGGCCCTGGTCCTCTCCCGTGAGGGCAGAATCATTGAAATCATGAAGGAGAAGACGCCAAATGTCTTTCTCTCGGGTGTCGAGTATTTCGATCTCTGCCTCGCGGAAGAGGCCGTCGCCGAGATGATCGACTCTTTGAAGCGACGTTATGAGGTGGCCGGCATTTCCTTCACGAGTATCGGTGAATCGGTCGTACCGGTGAGGCTCGGCAGGATGATGCATCTGCCGCTCATGTGGCGGGAGACGGTGACATCCGAAATCAGCGACTCCGTTCGTGATGAAGTGCTGGGAATGGGTGGATATAAAACAGCGGGCGTCGCGAACGATTTCAGATTCGGGCTCTACAAGATACTCTGGATGCAGAAAAACCTCGGCTTGAACGACGTCGAGCTCTGGCTGCCTATTTCCTCCTATCTCGCGTACAGGTATACCGGAAAGCCGATATGGGCAGAGTCGCAGGCCTGCAGGTCGTATCTTTACGATATTCATGCACGGCGCTGGAACGATCGAGTTCTCGAGTTCGCGCACATCACGGGAAAAACGGGCACGATAGCCTACACCGGTACGACAGCCGGGGAACGCGACGGGGTGACCATAGGCGTGGCGGGGCACGATCACATCACGGGCCTCTACGGTGTGTATACGCTGGCGAACAGCAAGGAGAACATCTTCTACGATTCAATGGGAACGTCGTGCGTCCTCGGATCCATCGTCAGGGAGAAGGGCGACGAGCTGCATCTGAAAGAGCCCTTCTTCAACGGAACAACGGGGGTCCTCGGGGCGGCCTATGCTGATCGGCAGTACTACATCCAGAACTCGTTCAGGTATTTCGGCATCCTCCTGGAAAGGATCGGACTCCTGACGGGATCGAAGCCGGGCAAGGGACTCTACGACGCCTTCAATGCGGAGATCGTCCGGCTTCCCTCGGCGATGCCGCAGGAAATGTTCTCCGTTGGAGGGGACTGCATTCTGGGCGCGCAGAAGAACATGGTGAACGTCCTCAACTTCCCCCTCGGCATTTCGCCGGCGGAGCTCATGCAAAGCGCCTACGTTTATCTCTGTGCCATGACGCGGATGATACTGGAGGGGCTCCGCAAGTATTGCGCGGACGGCCCGTACTATGCCGGGGGAGGGATTGTGAGCGAGGAAATCTTCATGCGCTACATGGCGTCGATGATAAAGAAGCCCATCAACGTATACGATACCGAAGAGCTGACAGCGCTCGGCGCGGCCCTGGCTGCGGTGACCGCAGCAAACGACACGGAAGCATTGTCAGCCTGCCGGGAAAGACTGAAGAGCAGGGAGATAGCGCCTGACGAATCGATCGCAAAGGATCTGGAAATCGCGTATGGCAGATACTGCGAATTGAAGGAGTCGCCGGCGACCGGATATTTTCGATAACGGACCTATGAGAGGGGCTCTGCGGGAAGCCTGAGCGCTGGCAGAGATATATCTTTGGAAGAGAGGAATCGAATCAGGATTCCCAAGGAGTGTTGGTTATGTCGCTTGTCACATTGAAAGAAGTCACGGATCGGGCCTATCAGGAAAAGTATGCCGTACCGGCCTTCAATTTCTGGACTCATGATGATGCCAAGGCCATCATTCGAGGCGCCGAAGAGATGAGCTCGCCGGTCATTCTCATGTCCTCGGGGAGCTGCATAAAAAGCCTTGGGCTCGAGCTGACCGCGTTCACCGTTCAGAATCTGGCCAAATACAGCAAGGTCCCCGTCGTCCTCCATCTGGATCATGCGGACAGCCTGGACACCATATTCCGGGCCATGAAGGTCGGTTATACCGGCATCATGTATGACGGTTCCATGCTTCCCGTGGAGAAGAACATAGAGAATACCATCCTCGTCCTCAGGGTCGCCCGTGCACTCGGCATCTCGGTGGAAGCTGAAATCGGACGCGTCGGAAGAGGGGAGGAAGGCCAGACCATAACCGAGATACTGACGGAGCCCGAAGGCGCGGCAATGTTCTTTGAAAAGACCGGCGTCGACGCGCTCGCGGTGGCCGTGGGAACCTCTCATGGAATGCAGAAGCAGGAGGCGGGCATCCACTACGATATCGTCGAGAATCTTTCCAGGGCGGTACGTGCGCCTCTGGTGCTCCATGGCTCGAGTGGGGTCAAAGACGAGGACCTGACGCGACTCTCCAGGACGGCCTTTTCGAAGATCAACATCGGGACAAAGCTCAAGGCGGTGTCAGTGGAGGGAATGCGCAAAGCCCTCTCCGAAGATCCCTCCTTGAAGGACAGCGCGAAGGTTCTCGCCAAGGCCTCCGCCATGATTACCCAAACGGTCATCACGAAGATCTCTTTCCTCGGGAGCAAGAACAAGGCGTGATGAGGGAGGGTGGAGGAAGAGAGAGCCTGCCCGCGCTGATCGTCGTTTCCGGCCGCGCGGGGTCGGGGAAATCGACCCTGGCACGGGCGCTTTCCCGAAGAATGCATATTGCCTGCGTCGATTACGACACGGCGAGCGAGCCCTTCATTCGGGCGGTACTGGAGAGGGACGGGAAGAGGGATTTCAGTGCCTACGCGAAAGCGTTCCGGGAAACCGCGTACAAGGTCGTGCTCGACGTCGGATTCGAGAATCTTGCCTCGGGGGTCGATGTCATCGTCAGCGGGCCTTTTGGAAAGGAATCCACCGAAGCAGGTTATTTTGCCCGTCTTTCACAACAGTACGGCTGTTCGTTCAAGAGCGTCGTACTTGAGATCGTGGTGACGGAAGGCGTCCTGAAAAAAAGGATCACGGAGCGTCGATCGGATCGCGATGCCCGAAAGATCGAGCAATGGGACGATTTCATGGCGAGCACTGAAATGCAGAAACGTGCATGGAGCCCGGATGTCCGCATCGAGGTCGACGAGACGGGCGATGCCGATCTTGACACGATCGTGACACGGCTGGAGAGAGAATTGAAGACGGTCATCCAATGAGAGGAAGAACCGAGGAGCGTTAGCATGGGGGCGATTTGGACGATGGGGGAGCTGCTCGTGGAGATAATGCGGAAAAAGCCCGATGTCGGTTTCTCCCAATGCGACATATTCTACGGTCCGTACCCGAGCGGAGTTCCCGCCATATTCATCGACACCGTCGCCCGGCTCGGCCACAAGGCGGGTATCATCGGCGCCGTCGGGGACGACGACTTCGGCTCCTGCCTCCAGAACCGGCTGAGCTCGGACGGCGTCGATTGCAGGTACGTGCGCAGGCTCCCCGGTACGACAGGCACCGCCTTCGTGACGTACTTCACGGACGGCTCGCGAAAGTACATTTTTCATTTCGAAAAGACCCCCGCCGTTCAGGCGAGGTTCGAGCGGATGGAAGATGTCGCCGACGTTTCGTACTTCCACGTCATGGGCTGTTCGCTCATGGCGAGTGAGGATTTCAAGAGACAGATTTTCGCCGCCGCGGAGTGGTTCCGCAAGCACGGCGCGGAGATTTCTTTCGACCCGAATATCCGAGAGGAGCTTCTGGGTACCCACACCCTCAACGACGTGATCGGGCCCGTGCTCGATCGTGCCTAGATTCTATTCCCCGGCCAGAAGGAGCTGAGTCTCATGTCGGGGAAGCGCGACGTGGAATCGGGTGTGGCCAGGATGTTCGACAATCCAAACCTCAAGATCATCGTGCTCAAGCGTGGCTCGAAAGGGTGCACCGTTTATACGCGGGAGGAGAAACACTCGATTCCGGCGTACACGGTCGTCGAAAAGGATCCGACGGGAGCGGGCGATTGCTTTGACGCGGGTTTTCTGTGCGGCCTGGCGGAATCGAGGGATCACGTTGAAAGCGCAAAAATCGCCTCGGCCGTTGGCGCGATAAACGCTGCCGCCTTCGGGCCCATGGAGGGCAGGATAAGCAGAAAGGCCGTCGCCCGTATGGTGGGCTTCCGCCTATGAGCGGTACCGGGGAGCTCCGCAATCCGCTGCTGGATGTCGTCGGGAAAAACAAGGGAAGGGAAAAGAGGGGCATAGCGTCGATATGCAGCTCCAACGGATACGTTGTCGCGGCGACTCTCGAGTGGGCTCTTTCACGGAACGAATCAGCTCTCATCGAAGCAACGGCGAACCAAGTCAACCAGTTCGGCGGATATACGGGAATGAAGCCGCACGATTTCGTGCGATTCGTGCACGGCGTGGCCGATCACGTTGGCTTTCCGAAAGACAAGCTGATTCTCGGCGGCGATCACCTCGGGCCCCTGGCATGGCAGGACCAGGATTCCTCCGCGTCCATGAAGATGGCCTCGGATCTCGTCTCCGATTATGTCCGCGCGGGGTTCACCAAAATACACATCGACACCAGCATGATGCTCGGAGGCGACAGGGCAATATCCTTCGACGACAGGCTCATTGCGGAAAGAGGCGCGGCCCTCTGCGAAGCCTGTGAGAGGACGTTCGACGCGCTGAAGTCCGCCCGTCCGCAGGCCGTCCGCCCCGCATACGTGATCGGCAGCGAAGTTCCCAAACCTGGCGGAAGCCAGAACGGGGACGAGGAACCATCCGTCACCGAGGTCGAAGATTTCCACGGCTCAGTGGAGACTTTCAAGGAGGCGTTCCTTCGACGGGGGCTGCCAACAGCCTGGGGCTCCGTCATGGCCGTCGTGGTCCAGCTTGGCGTCGAGTTCGGCGACGATAGGGTCAATGAATATGAGCGCGCAAGGGCCGCGGATCTATCCCGGGCACTCGTCGCATATCCTACCCTCGTTTTCGAGGGACACTCGACCGATTTTCAGACCAGGGAATCCCTGCGGGAAATGGTCGAAGACGGCGTGGCCATACTCAAGGTCGGACCTGCCTTGACTTTCGCCTTCCGCGAGGCCTTGTTCGCCCTCAGCATGATGGAGGACGCCCTATCCGGATATCAAAAGTCGATCGAGCCTTCCCATTTCATCGAGGTTCTGGAGCGCACCATGGTGCAAGATCCTGATAATTGGAAGCGGCATTACCACGGCACACCGGAGCGGCTGGCATTTGATAGGAAATACAGCTTCTCCGACCGCTGCCGATACTACCTGCCTTCCCCGGCGGTAAAGGACGCGTGCGATCTGCTCATCCGCAACCTGCGTGCGGTCAGGCCGCCGCTTTCCCTGATCAGCCAGTTCATGCCGCGGCAATACGCGCTGATCAGAAGCGGCCTGCTCGAGTGCGACCCTGAGGCACTCATGAAGAGCAGGATCCGTGAATGTCTCGACGAGTATGGTTACGCCATGAGCGGCGCATGACGTTTGAAAGGAGGCCGAGATGGCCAGGTATTTGGACAGAGAGCTGAAAAAGGCGGACCTTCTTCGACGGGTGGGCCACATGTCGCAGCTTGCCCCCGTAAAACGCTATGAGATGCTTGACGGAAAGGCCAGGGGTCTGAAGGTCATCGAGGTGACAAACGGGGGAGGGCTTGCATTCACCGTGCTCGAAGGCAAGGCCCTCGATATTTCCGCCTTCAGCTACAAGGGCGTGAACTTCAATTTCATAACGAAGCCGGGCCTTGCCGCGTCTGAGTTCTTCAATCCTCACAACCAGGAATTCGCCCGCAACTTCCAGGCCGGCATGCTCTATACCTGCGGTCTTCTCAACGTGGGCCCCGCATGCATCGATGAGGGCATGGAAGTCTCCCAGCATGGCCGGATAGGACAGACTCCGGCGGAAAAAACGAACGTGCATGCGGATTGGGACGGCGACGAGTACACGATCAGGATTTCCGGAGAGGTGCGGGAAGCCGCGAACTTCCGGGAGAACATGGTCCTCCAGCGAGAGATCGTCACGCGCTTCGGATCACGGTCGGTGTCGATCCACGACGTCGTGGAGAACCAGGGCTTCGAACGCCAACCGCTCATGATCCTGTACCACGTCAATCTCGGGTATCCCCTCCTCGACGAAGGCTCGACCTTCGTGTTTCCCCAGAAGGACGTCCGGCCCAGGGATGAGGTGTCGGAAAAGGGCGTGAAGGATCTCACGAGGTTCAGCGGGCCCATCGACCATTGGGTGGAGCAGGTGTTCTATCATACCGTCGAGCACGACGAGAACGGCGACTCTTTTGCCGGTCTGGTGAACGAAAGGCTGGGCCTCGGCATAGCGCTGAAGTTCAATACGAAAAACCTTCCGCGCCTCCTCGAGTGGAAATCGATGATGTCGGGCGACTACGTCCTCGGCATCGAGCCCGCGAATTGCGTCGTCGATACAAGGATCAAGGAACGCGAGCGGGGAACCCTGCGGACCATCGAGCCTCTGGAAAAAGTGGACTTCCACCTCGAGCTCACCGTCCTCGACGGAAAAGCGGAGATAGACGACTTCAAGAAAATGGTGCGGAGCCTTCTCCCCTGAACGCGTGGAGAATCGCTTGTATGGCTATACGGGTCAGCATAGGAATTGACATAGGCGGTACGACGGCATCATGAACGCGGGTAGTTTCCTCCTTGATGCCGTTCGGGAACGCTTCGAGCTGTACTGTATGCCCTTTCCCGATCCTCCACGAAAGTGCCTTGACAGATCTTAACCTCGTTCTACGCGGGACGCCTCCTGAGGCCCGTCAGGATGAAGCTCCGGAGTAGTGCCTTATTCCACTGCTCCAAAAAATGCGGGCAGCAATGAAAAGCGCCAGGGCGAAGACCCACGCGCCGACGAGTGTCTTCCACGTCATGCGCCCCGCCAGCGCCTCCGCGGGAACTGTCACGGCGAACGCCACGGGCACTATGAACGTGAGCGCAAACCGCAGCCAGCCGGGGTAGATGTTCACCGGCCATCGACCCGCCTCGTACATGCTCTGGAAGATCATCAGCACGTTCTCCACGCGGACGAGCCAGAACGCGGTGGTGGCGAGGATCACCCAGAAGCTGTAGACGATCAGGCCGCCGGCTATGACCGCTGCGGCAAACCCCAGGACCTCAACGGCCCCGACGTGCGCGCCCAGACGCAGCAAGGCCGTCACCAGCACTCCGATCCCGAGGCCGACGTCCGTCAGCTTCCATATGTCCACCCGCTGGATGCTTGAAAGGAGCTGCGCGTCCTCGGGCTTGGTGAGCGTGAAGTCCAGAGTTCCGTCCCGGACGGACTCGATGAGCTGCTCGAGGCTTGGCTGGACGACGAGCCGCAGCGCGCCTCCGAAGAGGAAAAAAATTCCTACGAGGGCGAGGACCTCATCCGGTGACCACCCGCCCAGGGAGTGCGTATACGTGAAGATGACGGCGAGGCCCGCGACGGCGGTACCGAGCTCGAGGAGGGATTCGAGCAGCTGGACGAAGAAGTTCACGCGATACGCGAGCTCCCCCATGGCTCCGATGCGAAAAAAAGTCCCGAGCAGACGGATGTATCTCATGCGCCCACCGCCGAGTAGACGCGCACCCCGGCACGCCACGTGAGCCGTAACAGGAAGAGGCAGAGGACAAGCCATGCAGCCTGCATCCCCAGCCCCTGCAGCGCAGCGGCGTAGTCGAGCCTGCCGAGGATGAGCTCGACCGGGAAGCTCGTCGTCCAGCGGAAGGGGAGGACCGCCGCGATCTTTTGGAGAGCGGGGGGCAGCAGAGAAAGCGGAGCCATCTGTCCCGACAGAAAGAGCATTGCGATGAAGTAGGTCTGGTTGATCGCGCTCACCCGAGTGGTCCAGAAGGCCGCAAGCGCGAGGGTCCATTCCATGAGGAAGCGCACGATGAAGGCGAGCATCAGCGCGGGTGCGGATGCCGCAAGGGCCCAGGGGACGAGGTGAAAAGAGGGGCGAAAGAGCAGACCGAGCACTGCCGCTGCCGCTATGATGAGCGGCAGGGTGATGACCTTGGAAGAGACGTTGTCCGCGATGTCAGCGTGAATGGGATGGACCGGCCGCAGCAGGGCGAAGGAGAGCATCCCCTGGCGCACCCTGTATTCGTATTCGTACATGATCCACGTGTAGGTGACGTGATTGACCAGCATGAGCACGATGAAGTAGGCGGCGAACTGCGCAGCATCGAATCCGCCCACGCTCCCACCGCTGGATCGGGAGACCGCCGACCAGACGGCAAGGTACACGACCGGGTCGAGCACGTGCCCGATCAACCAGATGACCAGCGCCGCCCGGTACTGGAACATGGAGGCGAGCGAGGTCTTGAACTGCTGCGCGTACAGCCCTGCGAGACCCCTCACAGGGTCTCCTGCGCGAATACGCGCTCGATCGCCTCTTCGATCGGGGGATCTTCCACCGTCAGATCGATGACGGGGAGGTCGGCGAGCAGGCGTTCGGTGACCCGCGCGGTCGCGGCTTTCGGAACGCGCAGGGTTACGAGGCCCTCCTCGCAGGAGATCACCTCGCCGTACGAGCGGAGATCCGCCGTGCAGTCCTCCAATCGCACCATGATCGTCTTGTGC
Source organism: Spirochaetaceae bacterium (assembly GCA_003141795.1). Next base: position 28,061 of record PLNO01000224.1, read on the forward strand.
GTCGTGAAACGCTGAACGAGCGCAGAAAGCTCGCCGTCGAAGAGGAGCCTTCCGTGGTGGATGACGAGCACGCGCCGGCACAACGCCTCCACGTCGGCCATGTAATGGCTCGTCAGAAGAACCGTCGCCCCGTAGCGGCGGTTGTACTCTGCGATGAATGCCCGCAGGCGGCGCTGCATCGTCACGTCGAGCCCGATGGTGGGCTCGTCGAGGAATACCACACGTGGACGATGAAGCAGCGCGGCTGCAATCTCGCATTTCATGCGCTCTCCGAGGGAGAGGGTGCGAACGGGCTTTTTCAGGAGCGGCTCGAGCTCCAGCATCGCGACGAGCTCATCGAGGGTCTCACGGTAGTCGGCGATCGGGATGCGATAGATGGCCCGGTTCAGCTCGAAGGAGTCCGCGGCGGGAATGTCCCAGACCAGCTGATTGCGCTGTCCCATCACCAGGGTGATCTGCTGGAGGAACGCCTTCTCCCGGCGGGAGGGCACGTGGCCGAGCACCGTGACCTCCCCACCGCTCGGGTGCAGGAGCCCGGAGAGCATTTTCAGCGTCGTCGTCTTTCCCGCGCCGTTGGGGCCGAGGAATCCGACGATCTCCCCTGCGACGAGATCGAAGGAGATGCCGTCCACCGCGGGGACCTCTGTCGTGCGCCTCCGCACCAGGCTGCGCAGCGCGGCCATGGCTCCCGGCTCGCGTTCGCTCACGACGTAGGTCTTGCGGAGGTCTCGAACCTCGATGGATGTCGCGCCGCTCACCTGAAGAATATACGTGCGGCGGGAGTGACGCACAAGTGAACGACATGTCGGCGTTCCCGACATCGACAGCACGCAGAAGAGCCGCTTCGACGAGACTGACCGGACGGGCCTGGAGCGGGTCGCGGAGGCTCTCCTCTCGCTCTGGCCCTCCGACGTGCGCTTGAGCCTGCCGCCTCAGCCCTACGTGCTCCCGCCCGGCTTGCTCCCGCCCGGCTTCATCCCCATCGACGCGTTGAACGCCGCACTCCTGTTCTTGGGAATGGAAAGAGACTTCCATTCGGCCGAACGGAGCACTTTGGCGATGAACACGATCTGGCCGACATGGTAGGCGGTATGCGTGATGCTTCGCTGCAGGGCGCGCTGCACCGTGTAGGCTTCTCCACGGATAGTGATGGTCCGCCCGAGCGTTGAAGCGTCGACGGCTTTCAATGCATCGAAGAGGCATTTCCATCCCGCCTCCCATGCGGCGAGCAGCTGCTCCTTGGAGAGGGTCGTGTCCACGAACTCGGAGTCCCGATTGCGCCACGGCTTTTCGCCGTCGGCGGTGAGAAAGTCCGTCCAGCGGGAACGGAGATTGCCGCTGACGTGCATCACGACGGTGGCGATGCTGTTGGACTCCCTCTCGACCTTCCAGTGGATCTCGGGCCCTTCGATCTGTTCGAATGATTTGTCCCCGAGGTCCTTGTACTGGGCGAAAATCGTCGTCACGTCTCGGATGTATTCGTCGTGGAGCTCCTGGTCTGTCATCGCGTACCTCCTTCGCTCTCTCGGCGGCCCTGCTGCGCGGGCGGGATCGAAGATCGCTTCACCCAATCGCTCGGCGACATTCCCGTCCTGTTCCTGAAGAACCGGGAGAAGTAGTACTGGTCCTCGAATCCGAGGAGCAGGGCGACTTCCTTGATCGATTTATCCTTCTCCTCCAGCAGTACCTTCGCTTTCGAGATCTTCATCTGGAGAAAATACTGATGTTGGGAGAGCCCCGTATAGTTGTGAAACGCTCGCGCGAGGGTGGAGGCGCTGACGCCGAGCTCGCTGAGCATCTCCCCGACGGGCAGCACGCCGTAGATGTGCTCCTCCATGAAGTACTTCGCTTTCTTGATCAGCAGATCGACGCCGGTCTCCTGTTCGCTCTGATACGCCGCGGTGAGCACCTCTGCCAGTATCTGCATGACGGCGGCGCCCAGACGCAACTGGAAGCCCGGCCGCTCGGCCCTGGCGATGTCCATGATGTCGCTCATCAATGCAACGAGACGCTGCTGCGCGCCGACGTGCACGACGGGGTTGTCGGGAGAAAGAAAGCCTTCCTTCAACAGGGTCTGTGGATATCTGCCGTTGAATCCGATCCAGTGCTCGTCCCATCCGGTGTCGAAATCAGGAGAGTACGCGTGCCACACATTGGGGAAGAGGAAGAAGACATCTCCCGTCCTGATGGGGACGCTCGGAATGGTTTCCGAGCGGAAGGAACCGCTTCCGCTCGTTATGTAGAGGATCTGGAACTCGTTCAAGACGCGGCGGGTCGTGACGCTCCTGCTGTAGGAAATGGGGTGAGCATCCGCGAAGGGCGGGTAGGGGGTTTTCTCGGGAACGCTGACGAAACCTGCATTCGTGCAGTACATCTGCCAGGCCACCGCCTGGACATTGACGGGCAGGTATTTGATGAAGGCCTGTCCCATTTACGTGCTGGCTCCATGCATTCCCGCGCAAGGGTGCGACGGAAAAAAAACGACGCTCAAGATTGTGAGGGAGACTAACAGAGAACCGGACACCGTACAAGTTCTTTGAACGATAAATCCATCATGATGGCATGAAATTCTATTGTGAGCCGCTCACGGCGGGGCTACCGTGCAGACAAGCAGAGGCCTCGAAGAAAGGGGGAATCTATGATCCCGACATGGCGCGTCGTTGCGTTGAAAATGGGTGACCTCACGGTGGAAAGATCGGCCGTCACCTATGGCACGGGTTTCGGAGAAAAGATCGTCATTCCCATCTGGGCGGCTGCGATATCCGGAGCCGGGCACAAGATCATCGTCGACACCGGACTCCACGAAACGGAATGGGTCGTCAAGAACCTCGGGCCGGCTGTGCGTCAAAACGACGAGCAGATCGTGGAAGCCATCAAGGTGGGACTGGGCTGGGCCCCCGAGGACGTGGATATCATCATCAACACGCATCTGCATCACGATCACTGCGGGGACAACAGGTTGTTCAAGAATGCGACGTTCATCGTACAGGAGCGGGAGTGGAAATACGCGTACGACCACATTCCCAGCCAGGACAAGATCTACCTCGAAGAGCTGTACGGAACGGCCGCGGTCGATTATTTCAGCTGGAAGTTCGTCAACGGGGAGGCTGAAATCGTCCCCGGTGTGAAAGTGTTTCCCACTCCCGGACACACGCTGGGCCATCAATCCGTCATCGTGAAAACGAAGGAGGGAACGGTGTGCATCGCGGGGGATGCGACGAATCTGCTCGTCAATATCCGGCAGAACATTCCGGTCGGGTTCCTCGCCAGCACCACGGATGCATTCCAGAGCATGGTTGAGATACGGCGCCGGGCCCGGTTCATCATACCCGGCCATGAGCCGAGCATCCTGAAGTTCCAGGAGGGAGGATTCCCGACCGTTTCCTGACACAGGCTTCACTGCGCCTGGCTGAACGGGCGTGAATGCTAATTTTTTCATTTTGATACGAAGGAAGAGGAGGAAGAAGGGATGAAGAAGAGAATCGGGCAGTTGCTGCTGCTCGCGGCGTTCGTCATGGCATTCTCCATGGCGATGCCCGTGCAGCAGGTGTTTGCAAGCGGGAACGGGGAGAAGGGGAGAACCGGCTCGGCACCGGCCGGCGGCGTCCAGTTCAAGACCGCCAAAAAGAACGGCTTCGTCATCGGCTTCGCCAACGGCTATATTGGCAACACGTGGCGCGCCCAGTTCATCGACGACATCGAAAAGGGAGCCGAGAAGTACAAGAGCTCCGGAGTGCTGAAGAGGATCGACATCGCGAACTCGCCCGCGGACGTCTCGCAGCAGCTCACGCAGCTCAACAGCCTCATCAACAGCGACATCGACGCTCTCATGATCGACCCTGTCTCACCGACCTCGCTGGGACCGATCATCCAGGCGGCAAAGGCCAAGGGTATCCTCGTCGTGATCACCAACGACGCGGCCGCGTACGCCGGCACCTACTGCTTCGTCGGCAACAACCACCCCATCTGGACCATCGAGCCGGAGTGGATCGCGCAGAAGCTGAACGGCAAGGGCGACATCGTCATGGTGCACGGTCTTCCGGGCAACATCGGTGACCAACTCCGCATCGACGATGCAACCGCGGTGCTGAAGAAATACCCGAACATCAACGTGCTGGCCTCCGTCCCCGGGAAGTGGTCCCCCTCGGTGGCTCAGCAGGAGATGACGACGATTCTCTCCACGTACAAGAAGATCGACGCGGTCCTCACGCAGGACGTCATGCCCATGGGCATCATCCAGGCCTTCGCCAACGCGGGAAGGAAGCCCGTCCTGATGACGGGGGACTACACCTTCGATTTCCTGCGCAAGTGGAAGGAGCTCGGGCTGGATTCCATCTCCATCACGTACGACCCTGCCTACGGGTTCAACGCGCTGGGGCTGACGCTGCGCATTCTCCAGGGAAAGGCGCTCAAGGACGGCGTTCTCCAGGAGAATCCTCTTGATGCGACCTTGAAGAACGCGATACTCTTCGATCCGGCGTACGTCATCACGAACGAGGCGCAGCCGAATGCGTCGTGGATGAAAACGCTGAAGTTCACGGAGGCGATCAGCCTCGAACAGGCGCTGAAGCTCGGCGAGGGCCAGCCTGATAACGCGGCCATCGATCGCGTTCTCTCGGAGGAGCAGATGGACTCCTACTTCAAGTAGACAACTCTGATCGTACGCCGGCCCGGGATCGCCTTTCCGCAAAGGGGGCGTGACGGGCCGGCAGTCCTGCATCTCGGAAAGGATTCTTCGTTGATCGCGATCAAGGTACGGAACATCTCCAAGTCCTTCGGTGCAGTCGTCGCTCTCCGCAATGCCTCCCTCTCGGTGGAGCGCGGAGAGGTCCGCGCGATTCTCGGCGGAAACGGATCCGGCAAGAGCACCCTCGCCAAAATCATCGGCGGAGCCGTCAAGCCGAACGACGGCGTCGTGGAGCTGTTCGGGAGCGAGCAGGCGATACACGATCCGCGCAGCGCGAAACGCGTCGGTGTCGTCATCACCTCGCAGGAGCTCAGCGTTTTCAACAACCTGTCGGTCATCGAGAACATCCTCCTCTGCGACCTCCCCGTGCGCGGAGGCCTGTTCGTCGACAGGAAGGCGGTGAGGAAGAAAGCGGTCGCCACCCTCGCACGGATGAACATCGAGCATCTGGCCGACGTGAAATTCGAGCACCTCTCCCTCAGCCAGCAGTACCTCGTGGAGTTCGCGAAAGCCGTCGTCCAGCAGCCGAAGATCCTGATCTGCGATGAGATCACCTCCGCGATGTACCGCGAGCAGGTGGAGGTCGTGAAGGACATCATCCGCGGGCTTGCGGACGCCGGGTGCGCCGTGCTCTTCATCACGCATCGTATGTCGGAGATCTATTCCATCTGCGATTCGGCGAGCGTCATGAAGAACGGGGAGACGGTGGGGACCTTCGCCCTCGGCCGCATCGGGCACTTCGAGCTGCTCTCCCTCATGACCGGGCAGAGCGTGGAGGAGATCAGGGAGTCGAGCGCTCAACAGAGGGAATCGGTGGGAAGCGCCGGCCGCTCCCCTGTCATCGCGGTCAAGGACCTTCCCATAGAGAAGTTCGCAACGCGCGTCAGCCTCGAGGCGCACGCCGGGGAGATCATCGGCATTGCAGGGCTGCAGGGCCACGGCCAATCCGACATGATCCGCACGCTGTTCGGGCTGAACGACAGCGTGGAGATCGAGATGATGGGGGAGTCGAAGAGGATCTCCTCTCCGCGCGATGCCGTGCGGAACAGGATCGCCTTCGTCTCGGGTGACCGTGAGGGCGAAGGCGTCTTCACGGGCCGATCGGTGTCGGAGAACCTCCTCGTGGTACGCAATTCGCTGAACCAGCACGATGCGTTCAACGAGACGGCGCTCTTGCGCAAATACGGGGTCGTCTTTTCCCACGCGCGGCAGCTCATCAATACCTTGAGCGGCGGAAACCAGCAGAAGGTCGTCGTCGGCAGGTGGACGGCGACAGCGCCGTTCCTCTTCCTTGCCGACGATCCCACGAAGGGTATCGACATCCAGGCAAGGAAAGACTTTCGCGGCATTCTCAGGGAGCTTGCGGCGGCAGGCTCGGCGGTCATCATCGTGTCCAGCGACGACGAGGAGCTCGTCGAGCTCTCCAAGGTGACCGATGATTCCCGTATCCTCGTCATGTACGAGGGGAACTTCGTCGCGTCGCTCAGCGGCGCGGACATCACCCTGGACAACATCGTGGCTGCGGCCATACCGAAAGGGATATGACATGTCGGAGAGGGGATTCTTCCGTCGGGCCCTGGCGTGGCCGCCTCTGCCGGCGCTCGTTCTCACGGTCCTTTTCATCGCCTTGAATCGCCTGCTCACCCCGTCGTTCTGGAATCCGTACTCCATGCTCGGCTTCCTCGCGTCCAACGGCCCGGTCATCTGCGTTGCCATAGGCGCATCGATCGTGCTCCTCGGGGGCGGAGTCGACCTCTCTTCGGGCGCGGTTCTCAGCCTCGTGAACGTCGTGTTCGTGAGCCTCATCGGCATGAAAACAGGTTTCTGGATCGCGGCGGCCGTCGCCGTAGGCGCGGCGCTCGCCGTGGGCGCTTTGAACGGGTTCGTCGTGGGCTACCTACGGGTCAACCCTCTCATCGACACCTTCGCCACCCTCTCCATGACCGCCGGTCTTGCGTTGTGGATACTCCCCACGCCCAGCGGCTCTGCACCCGCGGGGTTCGTGAACTTCTACAACGGGTTCCTGCTCGGCATACCGACACCCGTGTACTTCATCGTTCTGTGCGCCGTGATCTGGATCGTCGTCCGCAGGACACCGCTCGGGCTCTGGGTCTATGCGGTGGGCAAGAACGAGCAGAAGGCCTTCGCGTCGGGGCTGCCCGTGGCGTCCACGAAGTTCGCCACTTTTCTCATCGGCGGCCTGATGAACGGGATCGCGGGCCTTGCGCTCACGGGCTCCGTGAGCACGGGAGATCCGCTGATCGGATCGCCCGTCACCATGAGCGCCATCGCGGCATGCGTGATCGGCGGTGTGTCCCTCATGGGCGGAGAGGGGGACATGCTGGGGGCGATCTTCGGGGGGCTCTTCCTCGGCCTGGTCATCACGCTCGTGCTGGCCGCGCACATCTCCCCGTTCTACCAGGACCTCGTCTCGGGCCTCATCATACTGCTGGGAATCCTCGGGGCGACATGGCTGGGAAAGAAGCGCAGACAGCTCCTCTTCTCGCGACAAAGAGGGTCGGCGCGATGAAACACGAAATCGCACCTTTGGGAACGCTGCTCAGGCGCCTCCGTGGCAATGCCTATTTCACGCTGGGGACGCTGATCGTGGTCCTGGGAGCCGTGGGTGAAATCGTCAACCCTGGATTCATCTCTTTCGTGAACGTCGGGAGCATCCTCTCGATCGGGAGCATCCTCACCATCGTCGCGGTCGCACAGGCGGTGGTGATCATCGCGGGCGGGGAGGGGATCAACCTCTCCATGGGCGCCACCATGTCGATGGGTGCCCTGCTCGGCGCGAGCTTCATGACGCAGAGCATCCTCAGCATCCCCGTTGCCATAGGCGTGCTCCTCGTCGCCGCGCTCATCATCGGCGTGGTGAGCGGCGTCGGGATCGAGAAGTTCGGGATTCCGCCCCTCATCATGACGTTGATCATGGCGTCGGTGATCAGCGGGTTCACCCTTGCGTATACGCGCNNCGGGCCAGATCCCCAAGGCCCTGACGAGCATCGGCCGGCCCTTCTGGGGACCGGTGAGCTGGATCCTCGTGATCGCCGTCCTCACGGTGATTCTCGGCAGCTACATCCTCAACAGGACCACGCACGGCAAGCGCATTTTCCTCGTCGGCGCGAACCGCCGGGCGGCGCTCCTCAGCGGCATCAACGTGTCGCGCAACGTCATCAGCATCTATATCGTCTCCTCGATGATGGGGGCCCTGATCGGCCTTCTCTACCTCGGCTACGTGGGAACGGCCATCCTGAACATGGCGAACGACTACACGCTGCTGTCGGTGGCCGCGGTGATCATCGGCGGAACGAAGCTCGCCGGCGGCCAGGGGAGCCTCCTCGGTGCGGCGCTGGGCGCCCTCGCCCTCACACTCCTCACGAACCTCCTGCTCTCCATCGGCATGCCCGCCGGAGTCAGGGAGTTCATCCAGGGAGCCGTCCTCCTCGCCATCCTCATCGCCAATACACGGGGACCGCGCCTGAGACAATAACGGCCCGGTTGGGCCACTCTGACAGCCAAGGCCTTGTCTTTTGCCTGTGCGGTCCCAATGTTTAACGTACCGAGGACCGCATGACAACCTGGATCATCATCTGTGCTGCAGTCATTCCCCCCTTGTTGCTATTCATCATCACCAACCTCTTCAACCTTCGGGGACTCCGCAGGATCGATGCGCATGGGGTGCCATCGGGAGAGCACCTCGTGTCGATCGTCGTGCCGGCGCGCAACGAGGAGGCGAGCATCGAGCGGTGCGTTCGATCTCTCCTCGGCCAGGCCGGGGTGCGTTGCGAGCTCATCGTCGTCGACGACAATTCCACGGACCGAACGCCCGAGATCCTGCGCCGCATCGCTGAAAAGGACGCGCGATTGACGATCGTCGACGGGGCACCGTTGCCCAAAGGCTGGATGGGGAAGAACTGGGCGTGCTGGCAAGGATTCCGCGCATCCCGCGGCGATGCGGTGCTGTTCACGGATGCCGACACCTTTCACGAGCCCCACGCGGTTGCCGGTTCCCTCCGTGCGCTTCTGGACGCCGATGCAGGGCTTCTCAGCATGATGGTGACGCAGGAAACGGGAAGCTTCGGCGTGAAGCTCCTCGTGCCGGTCCTGTTCTGGCTCGCGTGCTCCCTCTTTCCCTTCGCGCTCATGAACGCCGATTCGAAGCTGCCGCTGCATTTCGGCAACGGCCAATTCATGCTCTTCCGCAGGGAGGCCTACCTCGCCATCGGCGGGCACGAGGGGATCCGCAACAACGTGTTCGACGACATGACCCTTGCGCGCAGGATGCGGGCGTACGGGTCGAGGGTGCTCGTCGTGGACGGCTCGCGCAGCGTCACCTGTCGGATGTACGAAACGCTTCCGGCGGCATTCAAGGGCTTGAGCAAGAACATCTACATGCTCTTCCGCTATTCGTTGCCCTCCGGCACCGCTCCCGTCGCTTACGTTCTCGGGCTATCCTTTTTTGCCCTCGTGATGCTGGGACCTGTCGCGTCGCTTCTCGTCGACGGGTTGCTCATCGCCGCGGGCTTCCCCTTGTCGATTCCGGTGATTGCACTGTCACTCGGAGGAGTGGCACTCACGCTGCTCTCTCTGGGCGTCGTCTCCATACGGTTCCGTTTCCCCGCCGTCATGGTGCTTCTCTATCCGCTGACGATGGTGCTCTTCCTCGCCACGGCACTCGGCTCGATGGTGATGACGATCTCGGGGCGCGCGGAGTGGAAGGGGCGGGTCCTCCAGCACGCAGCGTGATAGGGACGGCGGCACAGACCCGCCGTCCCTCTACCCGCGGCCCGCTCGCGGGGCGCCCTCTTGATACTTGACTAAGGCAAGTAAATGATGCACCCTTTCTCAGGAGGATATGATGACGGGCAGAGCCGTGCGGGCGGACGTTGTTCATTCCATCAGGCATTTCAACAGGTACTACACGAACAGGCTGGGGCTCCTGACACGGTATCGGTTCGACACGAAGTTCACGCTCACAGAGACCCGGGTGATCCTGGAGATCGGGCGGCACGGCGAGCTCACACAGAGCGAGCTCAAGTCGGATCTGAGGATCGACACGGGGTATCTCAGCAGGATCGTCAAGCGTCTTGTACTCGAAAAGCTGGTTGAAACGCGTCGTGAGGAGGCCGACGGCCGTCTTCTCATTCTCCATTTGACGAAGAAGGGTCGGACAATGATGGAGAGGATCGATGTCGCATCGGATGCCGACGCGGAGGCCCTGGTGGGTGACCTGGGCGACGCAGAGATCGAGGATCTCGTCACCCACCTGAGGGCCGCGGAATCGATACTGGAGAGACGAAAGGCCCGGCCGTACGTCATCGCTCCGGTCGTGAAGCCCACGGAGATCGCAACGGCGCGCGTTCTCATACGGGAGTACGTCGCCTTCCTCGGTGCGGACCTCTCGTTCCAGGACATCGAAGAGGAGCTTGCCGGCCTGCCGGGCAAGTACGCCGCTCCGTCAGGGGCTCTTTTTCTCGCGTCGGTTCCCACGATGGCGGGAGGCGCCGAGCCTGCCGGGTGCGTAGCGTTGCGCAAGCTGTCACCGGGGGTCTGCGAAATGAAGCGTCTTTTCGTGCGTCCCGAATACAGGGGACTGGGCCTCGGCAAGGCCCTTGCCGAAGTGGTCATCCAGGCTGCCGTGGAAAGAGGCTACAGGACCATGCGCCTGGACACGCTGGAGAGGCTCGAGGGCGCAGTGGGGTTGTATCGGTCACTCGGGTTCTCCGAGAGGTCGCCGTACTGCCGCAACCCGCTACCGGGGGCGATGTTCTGGGAGAAGACGCTGGTCGGCTGAAGGGGAGGAAGGATTAGCGGCGAGGGGACTCGAACCCTTGACACTGCGGATATGAGCCGCATGCTCTACCATCTGAGCTACGCCGCTATGATTTTCTTTCGTGGCACTATAGCAATGGTCTCCGATTCTGTCAACATCAGTAACCATGACAACGCGGTGGGAACCGCTTCCTGCCTTGACCGCTGCGTCAGAGCCAAAGTAAAATGCCGAAAAATGAAGCTGAGAACGGCGCGCCGTCAGGCGCAGGGAGAATGTGGGCAGCATGGAGCATGAGACCAGGGTGACGGTCAGATCGTACGAATGCGACTCCTACGGTCACGTCAACAACGCCGTCTATCTCAACTACCTCGAGTACGCCCGTCACATGTACATCCGTGACATGGGGATCGTTCTGGCCGAGCTTCGTGGCGCGGGCTTCGGGATCCTCGTCGCACGTCTCTCCATCGACTACAAACGGCCGGCGCTCACGGATGAAGAATTGACGATCCTGACCACACCGATCCGCAAGGGGCGCGTCGGGGGCGTTCTCACGCAGAGGATCATGCGCGGTGAGGAGCTTGTCGCGGAGGCGGAGGTCACCTGGGTGTGCGTGGATTCCCGCGGGCATCCGGCGCGCCTGCCGGCCGTCTTCGATCGCAAAGAGCTCGAGCCGTGAGAGTTCAGGCCCGGCTCGGATCGCTCTTCGTGAGCGCACTCTCGCAGTCGATGCCCGTCGAGCTCATGCAAAAAGTGGCACGAAGCGTCATCACGGATTACGACGTGTACGACAGGTCAGGCTTCCCGAAGAGCATCCCGATGCCGCGCGCAGACGCGGCGCGCCAGATCCTTCGCGACTTCTACCAGGAGGGCTATTTCCTCAAGCTCATCGAATCCCTCATCGAAATGGTCTCCCACGGTGACATGGGGAGGGACGTGCGCATGGCCCTGCTGCCGAAGATCATCGCCGAGGTGGAGGACCAGGGCTACCGCTACGCGGCGGACAAGGGCGTGTTCGTCGAAGCGGGGGAGACCTCGCGCACCATGGGGTGGGGCACGTTGAGGGAGAACCATACCTACGAGTTCGCGCTCCTGCGCGTGGATATCGTGGGTAACACCGAGATGGTGCGCAAGTACGCAAAACCGGTGGTGAGCTCGACGTACGACGCCTTGCGCGACATGGTGACGCGGCTCGTGGAGAGACGGGACGGACGGATCTGGGGCTGGGAGGGCGACGGTGGGCTTGCCGCCTTCTATTTCATCGACAAGACCATCCAGGCCACGCTCTGCGGCATGGAGATCGTCCACGAGTTGTTCTTCTACAACCTGCTCGCGCGCATACTCCCCGAGCCGATCCGCGTCCGCATCGCCGTACACGCCGGGCCGTGCCGCTTCCTGATCTCAGCGAAGGAGTCATCCGGCGATACGATCCGCCGCGTCGAGCTTCTTGAATCCCAGTATACGCTGCCCGGGACCTTGACTGTCTCCCCGGGGGTCTACACCGACCTGGGGAGCAAGCTCTCGCCGCTCTTCCAGGCGGTCCCCGGTCCGGAAAACGGAAGCGCGTATCGCTACGAGCTGGGATGGAACAAGGGATGAAAACCATCATCCTCACGCGCGCTCCCGCCGTGCTGAAACGCCAGCCCGCCTACTGCGGCAAGGCAGCGCGCGACATCGACATACTCCCTCTCGTCGATCTGCGCCGTTCGTTGCGCGGCATTCCCGAAGGCGCTCTGGTCTACATCGACGTGCGGGGAATGGCCGAGCGGGAAATCGCACGTCTTGCTTCGATCATCAAGGCAATGCCGACTCTGCGTTTCGGCGTGATCGACTCAACGGGCGCCGTGGAGGACGTCGCGTCGCTCTTCCATGCCGGCGCCGTGGACTACATAGGAAAGAAGCTTTCGGGCACGGGGCCGACGGCCAAGCGGGTGGCGGCGGTTCTGAAGTTCGCCAGGGATCATGCAGGGGAGGATGACACCGACGATGGACGGGAATCGGCGCAACCCGTCGACAACGAAGACCTGTGGGCGGAGGTCGTTCCGGGATCGGAANNAGCGCTACGAACCGGGGAACCTTGCGACCGCCATGGAAACGTTTCGCGCCTTCATCGAGAGGACGGCACTGCAGCACAGCGGACGGCTCTGGATGTGGTCGAGGTTCGGCGGGCTGGTGCTCTTTCCGCTTCGCGGGGAGGGGTGCCCTGCGGCGCTGTGCGGCATGCGGATCCTGCTTTCGCGGATCTTCTACGATGTCGAAGAGTCGCTCCTCCCGGGGAGGATATCGTTCCGCATGGCATTGTCCCACGGCGTCACGGTGTATCACGAAAGCGAAACAGGCAGGCTCGTATCGGACGCCATCAACTCGATCTACCACCTCGGCAGACGCTTCACGCCTGCCGGGCAGTTCCTCCTCACGGCGGAAGCCTGCGCGGCGGCCCCGCAGGCTCTGCGAGGGTACTGCCAGCCCGCGGGCGCCTTCGAAGGAAAAAAGATCATGCGCATGGCAACGCCCGCCGCCGGGAGACAGGGGGATGAGTGAGCACGGGGATCGAGGTCTGGACCGACGGGGGCTGCACGGGCAACCCCGGGCCGGGGGGATGGGCTTTCGTCATACGCTGGTCTGACGGGGCGCTGGAGCGTTCGGGTTTCGACGGCGAAACGACGAACAATCGCATGGAGCTGACGGCCGTGCGGGAGGCGCTCGCGGAGATCGGCCGACGCGGGGAGTGGAGGGGAGCGCCGATCACGCTGAGCACGGACTCCCAGTACGTGCAGAAAGGGATCACCGAGTGGGTTCATGCCTGGCAACGCAATGGATGGAAGACGACTGCAAAAAAACCGGTCAAGAACAGCGAGCTCTGGAAATCGCTGATAGAGCTCTCCCGCGATCTCTCCATTTCCTGGGTGTGGGTCCTGGGACATGCGGGCAACGAGCTGAACGAGCGCTGTGACACCCTTGTTCAGGAGGCGATCGCAAAAGGTGTGAGACGGGGCTGAGCCCGTCCGTTACACGCTCCCGCCGAGCCTCCGGTACTCTTCGATTTCCCAGGAGGTAGCCGGGTGATACCGCCCCCGGTAGCTCGACAGATAGCTTTCGGGGATGCTCTCCCGGATGAGACGGGGACCTTCCATGCGATCTATCCGATATCCCTGTATTTCAAGGGGTTTCTGCGAAACGACGCGAACGAAGTCATACCGTGGCTCTTCCTCACGTAGCGTATTTTTCATGTACAAAGCGATCATCGGCCCCTCCCTATCCTCTTGGACCAATACCTATACAGATGTTAAGTAAATGTCAAGTCCCTGTGTTTCTCCATCGACACCGAGTGCTGACCCGCATCATTTTCAATGGGAAGAGCGTATCACAACCCGGCCGCTCGGGCAATAAAGTTCCGGCAGGCGCAGCATTTCTCATTTTGCACCTTTGGAGCTCACGAGAGAGCGGCAGTACTGCCAAATGGAACTTATATTGTGGGGTAAAATGAGAAATGCAGATCAGCGAGACGCATACTTAGAATTCCTGCGGCAGGCGGCCCCATCAAGCATCGGTGACGTTGTCCCCGTTCTTTCCTGCGGGAGGAGTGATGCTGGCTGTCGTTTCAAGTCATGCCCCCATCGGCATGGAGGGGGAGCTCGTTTCCGTCGAAGTGGATATACGCAGGGGTCTTCCCGGTGTGGATGTCGTCGGCCTGCCTGACGGCGCGGTTCGAGAGTCCAAGGAGCGGGTGAGGGTCGCCATCCGTAACAGCGGATTCACCTTCCCTGCTGAGAGGATCCTCGTGTCACTCGCACCGGCGGGGGTGCGGAAGGAGGGCGCCTCCTTCGATCTTCCCATAGCGCTGGGTATTCTGGCTGCCTCAGGCCAGATCGGTTCGGACGGCGTGGGCAACGCAATGGTCCTCGGAGAGCTCAACCTCGGAGGCGCGGTCCGCCCCGTGAACGGAGTGCTTTCCGCCGTCGGCACAGGGCTTTCAGCAGGCATCTCCACGTTTCTCGTTCCCCGGGGCAATCTGCGGGAAGCCCGCGCGCTCGGCCGCGGGAGGGTAGCAGGGATCGACTCCCTCCGTGAGGCTGCTCTGGCTTTCTCTTGCCCGCCGGAAGAGGACTCGGAGGAGTCGGCTTCCGCTCTCCATCATGAGAGCGCCGATTCCTGTTCCCAAGAGTATGGAAGCCTGTCGGACATCCGAGGGCACGCACCGTTGAAACGCGCGCTGGAGATCGCCGCCGCGGGCCGTCACCACCTCCTCCTCTTCGGTCCCCCTGGCAGTGGCAAAACAATGGCCGCCCGCCGATTGCCCACGCTCCTGCCCGTATTGGACAGGGAACAGGCACTCGCCGTGACACGGATCCATTCCATTGCAGGCGTGCTTCCCCCGGATGCAGGCCTGGTCCGTTGGCCACCCTTCCGCATGCCGCACCATTCGGCCTCGAGCGAAGGCATCCTCGGCGGGGGAAGGCTCCTGCGCCCCGGTGAGGCATCGCTTGCCCACAATGGCGTTCTCTTCCTGGACGAGGCGCCTGAGTTCGGCATGAGCGTACTTCAGGGCTTGCGGGAGCCCGTTGAGGACGGTTGGGTTTCAATCGCTCGGGCAGGTGCCACGGTCCGCTACCCTGCCTGTCTTCAGCTCGTCCTGGCCTTCAACCCGTGCCCCTGCGGAAACCTCGGCAGACCCGACCATGTGTGCGTCTGCAGCGTCATGGAGATCCAGCGCTACTGGCGCCGCGTCGGA
>PLNO01000058.1 GCA_003141795.1 Spirochaetaceae bacterium
TGTCGCTCCGGGGGCGGGGAGAAGCTTCGCCGCCGAACAGTGGCCACTCATCCCGCCAGCAGTCTGGAAGGAAGCGCGGGAGGAGGCGCATGCCGCGGTCCTGCCCGTTGGCGAGCTTCTGATCGACGCTTCAGACAGGGACCCCGGCATGCGGGGCGTCGCGGAGCGCAATGCGCGCGCCGCGGGAGTAGCGGAAAGGATCCGGTTTCGTGCACAGGCCCTGGAGGCTTTTCAGAGCGACTCCGACTACGGATGCCTGGTCTGCAACCCGCCCTACGGGGAACGGCTCGGGGACGAGGAGACCGCGCATCGGTTGTACGGGTCGATGGGGGATCTGCACCGGAGGCTTCCCACATGGTCGTTCTTCGCGCTCAGCGCGAGGGAGGACTTCCAGAGGTCGTTCGGGGAACGGGCAACGCGCAACAGAAAGCTCTACAATGGTAATTTGCGGTGCTGGTTCTATCAGTATTTCGGGCCGCTGCCCCGCAGGTAGCCGATCAGGCGGATTGAGCCGGGTCCTGAAACTTTCGGTTCTGTATCGCCTTCTCGTACACCTCGACGAGCTTTTCCGTCATCTTCGCAGCCGTCCAGGTCTGGGCGGTCTCCCATGCCTCTTCGCGCTTGCGTTCGTGCAGCTCACGGTCGTTGAGGAGGAGCAGCACCTTGTCGGTGAACTCCGTGACGTCCTCGTCGACGAGATAGCCGCCCTTCTGCTCGGCCATGACCTCGGAGGTCCCGGGTGATGTCACGGTGACGACCGGCGAGCGGCACATCATCGCTTCGATGAGGACCAGGCCCTGTGTCTCCGTCTTGGAGGCGAAGACGAAGGCTTCGGAGATCGAGTGGGCGTAGGAGAGCTCCTTGCGGTCGAGGTAGCCCGCGAACCTGACGTTGTTCGACAGCCCCTTCTCCGCGACAGTCTCCCGCAGGCTCGCATCGTGCGGACCGCGTCCGGCAATGACGAGAACCGTCTCGGGACAGGATTCGCGCACCCTGAGCATGACCTCCAGCAGGAAATCGATATTCTTTTCTTTCGCGAGGCGCCCGGCGTACAGAAGCACCCGTTTCCCGTCGAGCCCGGGGACCTTTGCGGCAAACCGCGCCGCCGCAGCCTCGCGTTCCGCCGGTTCCATATGGAACTCCTCGGGGTTGATGCCGTTGGGGATCACGGCGATCGGAGGCTGGATGTCGTAGGAGGCGATGAGCTCGGAGAGCCATTGGGACGGCACGGTGAGGTAGTCCACGAGGCGATAATCGGAGCGCGACCACGTGCTCGCCACTGCCCGCGCAACGAAGGCGGGGATGATGGGCACGTAGGTCGTGATGTAGTTTTCCCAGTAGGTGTGACAGGTCATGACGTGGGGAACGCTGTTGCGCACGCAGTACGACTTGCCTCCGAACCCGATTGTGAACTCGGAGTGGGAATGCACCACGTCGGGCTGCAGCTCCTCCAGGAGCCTGCGTATGCGCAGGCGCACCGTGGGGTAGCCCAGCCGATCCTCCGGGGAGAGGGGGAAGCTGAACGAAGGGAAACGGAAGACCTGGTCGTCATCCGGAACCGCAAAACCGCTCCATTCTGCCGGATAGCGAGGTGCGAAGATGTAGACCGTGTGCCCCAGGCGCCGCAGCTCCCGCCGGAATGTGTCGATGGCGACAGTGACGCCGTTCACGCGCGGCCAGAAAGTGTCGGTGGTCATGACGATTTTCATGGTGTGCTCGTTTCAGGAATAAGATATCACATAGATATCCCAAGGGGCAATACTGAGGGTTCCTATGCCTTTCGCAACCGACAGATGAAGAATCCTTCCCGCTGCTGGTCGGGAAATATGCGCAGAGCCCGCGCAATCCGAGGGTCGAGGCCGCGCGCCATACCGGCGTAGGCTCCCGGTACGGTGATGGGAAGTTTTTCAGGCTGGACAGGAAGCGTTTCGAGCGCCCATTGCACCATGCGTTCGTTTTCCTCGAGGTTCAGCGTGCAGGTGGAATAGACGAGCACGCCGCCCGGCTTCAGGGCGCGGACCCCTGCCGCCATGAGCCTGCGCTGCGTCCGCAGGCATTCCGTGATGGTCTTCCGGGACCATGGTCGGGTCGTTGCGGGCTCGAAGACGACGAAACGACCCTCCCCGGAGCAGGGAACGTCGAGGAGCGCCTTGTCGAAGCCGCCCGGCGATTCGTCGCCGATCTTCTCGCCCCTGCCGACCCTCACCTCGACGTTGGCGCATCCCTGCAGCCGCACGTTGTACGCGAGACGCTCGGCGCGGATCGCGTCGATGTCGCATGCCACGATCCTGCCCTGGTTTTCCATGAGCGCCGCCATCTGCGTCGTCTTGCTGCCCGGTGCCGCCGCTATATCGAGGACGCTCTCCCCCGGCCGGGGCCCCAGCGCAAGCGCGGGGATCATGCTGGAAAGACTCTGGAGGTAGATGTGCCCTTCCCTGTAGGCATCCCATGACTCCACGTCGCGCTCGCGAAGCTCGGAGAGGACGAACGCATCCGTGTACCAGGGAACGCGCAGATGTTTCACGTCGTTTTCCCGGAAGAAACGCAGGAGGGACGGGACGCTCGAGCGCAGGGTGTTCACGCGCAGCGTCGTGGGCTTGTGGCACCCCATTCCGCGCAGGATCCCCTCCGCGACTGCCTGAGGGAAGGTCGCGTCCAGGAGCTCGATGAACTCACGGGGAAGGCGCCGTCGCGCCTCTCCCACCGATGCCGGGTGCGTCACGTGGCCACTGTACCACAGCGGGGCCTTGACTTTCCCCACCACGGCCCGTACTTTTTCAGGCGGTACACCCATGCGCTCCCTCATATCCGAGACAGCGGCGCTGCGGATGGCCTGGTTGAGGGATGTCGCACATCCGTCGCGGATTGCCGGAAAGCTCCTGCGCGCGCTCCTTGCCCTGGCCATTGTCGGCCACGCCGTGCTGATCTTCGTCATCCTCATCGCAAGCCTCGCGCTCCTCCGCTGGAACCCCCCGGTGACGGCGCTCATGATGTATCGCAGCGCCACGGCGCATCAGAAGTCGCAGCCCATCCGGTTCGTGCCCCTCCGCCAGATCCCCCGGGTGGCGCGCAGCATGGTGATCCGCCTTGAAGACTACCGTTTCTATGAGCATCGCGGCGTGGACTTCGGGGCCCTGCGCGATGCATGGAAGATCAACGAGTCGATCGGGAGGACAGCGGTCGGCGGAAGCACGATCCCGATGCAGCTCGCGCGCAACCTCTTTCTCACGCCGAGAAAGACCTACTTCCGCAAGTACGTCGAATCGATCATCGCCATGGAGATGGACCTCATCCTCCCGAAAGACAGGATCCTCGAGCTGTACCTGAACTGCATCGAGTGGGGCAAAGGCGTGTTCGGGATCGGTGCCGCCTCCGTGTACTACTACAAGACGGGGGTCGGCGGCCTCGGTCTGGACCAGATGCGCAGGCTCGTCACCATCATCACCAATCCGCTGCGTTTCAACGTGCAGACCTTTCCGCGCAGCGCCCAGATGACGGAGCGCTACGCCTATCTCGTGAGCCGCTTCCCGTATCCTGCCGCGGAGCCGCCGGCGCTGGGGCCCGTCGCCCCTCTGCCCGATGCGCTCCCGACGGCGGGAAGCGCGCAAGCCCAGCAGGCGAGCCCGCCTGCGCCCGAGCCCGTGCAGGGGGCGGCCCCGCCAGCGCCGGGATCCGCGGAACAACCCACGGCGCAGCCTCCTGCGCAGCAAGACCCGGCGCAAACCGCTGCGCAGCCAGCGGCTTCACCGCCGTAGCCCCGCAGTGACACGGGCGTAGCGCGGAGTCTATACTCCGTGTCCATGGGTGTGCTTTCTGCGCTTTTCACGAACGTCGTCCTCTCCCCGATCCTCCTCGTCGCACTGATCGTCGTCTGCGCGATACTCGCGCGGCGCCGCGGACCCGCCGTCTGGCTGCTGTCCGTCGCCGGGTCGCTCGTGCTGCTCTTATCGATGCCGGTTGTCGCCTCCCTTCTCCTGCGGCCGCTTGAGTACCGGTATGCGGCGCTCGGGTCCGCGGCGCCGCGTGCGGAGGCGATCGTGGTGCTGGGCGGCGGCGTGCGCGATGGCTCGCCTGACGAGGGCGGGGAGCCGAGCCTGACGGCAACCACGCTGAAGAGGGTCGTGTACGGCTATCGGTTGCAGCGGAGGTTCGCGGTGCCCCTCGTCGTGTGCGGAGGAACGACGTGGCGGGAGAAAGGAGCGGCGTCAGAAGCCGACGTCGCGAAAGCCGCGCTCGTGAATCTGGGGGCGGATGAAGGCGGCATCATTGCGGAGGGCCGCAGCACGACGACGTGGGAGAATGCGCGCAACGCCGCGGCCCTGCTCAGGGCGCGCGGCGTCTCCCGCGTGCTCCTGGTGACATCGGCATGGCACATGCCCCGCGCGATGATCGCGTTCAGACGGGCGGGCATCGCCTGCGTGCCCGCCCCGACGGACTACCTGTCCCGTGGCGGCCGGCTCACGGCAGTGGACTTCGTGCCGGGCTTCGGCGAGCTACGCGACTCGGTGACCGCGTTGCAGGAGTATTGTGGCATCGCGCTGTATGTGGTGAGGAGATAGGGGCCCGGGCCCGACCTGAGGATCTACTTTCTGTCGATTTCTTTCCTGTGCGTGTCGCACAGCCTGTACAGCGTCCCCGTCAGCGGGTTCTTGCGCGTGACCTTCGCGCCGCAGCGGACGCAAAGCCCGTTGTCGCGCCGCTTCCTGTAGAGCAGCGCCGAACGCTCTGTTCCGGAAGACTTGTAACGGCTGACCTGCACGCGATAGCCCTTGTAGAGCCACGTGCCTATTGCCTTCTCATCGCCCGTGCGCAGATCGGCAAAGACACGCTTCAGGAAATCCGGGGTGATCTTTTTCGGTTCCATGCATTACCCTCCCTCGGACTTTTTCGGCATGCATAATAATAGCATCGCCGAATTGAGAAGGCAAGCAAATGTGTTATCAAGGGATGTTACGAACAACAACGCCGACGTTCGTCGGCCCTGTCATGCCTGCTCGAGCGTCAGCGTCCCGATGTCGAGGAGTTTGTCGGCGCGGATATAGTCCTGGACGAAAAACTCCCCCGTGACCTTCATCACCTTCTTGAAGGTGAGCGGCTTGTGGGAGGTATGCGCGAATCCGATGCGCATTTCGACCCGAAGGCTGTCTGATTCACCCATTTCGACCTGCGGCCAGAAGCTGAAGTATCCCTTCGTTTGTTCGTTCGTCATGTAGGGGTTCCGCCACCCCGATTCGGCGGGAACCGACATCTGACCGTTTATCCACAGCGTGGCTTCCGCGGAAATGATGGGCAACCTGTCTCCGGCATCGATGACCCTGCCGAATATGTGCGGCATATTGTAGAAATACGTAAGGCGCAGCGGCGCGTCCTCCAGTGACTCGCTGATCTTGACCTGGGCGCGCAGGGGACTGCCACCTCTGCGGCGTTTGGCCACGACGTCGACCGCACGGTTGACGAGGGTGATGAGCTCGATGACGCTGAGCAGCTTCTCCCCGTCCTCGCCATCGTCGTTCCCGCCCTGGACGAACTCACGGGTGAACCCGCGTTCGCTCGTGATGTACTTGGGCGGCACCCGGTTCAGCGCGTACGCGGCGACGTCGAGCATGAACGACCTGGAAGCGCGTATCTCCGGCCGGTCCCTCAGCACGATCTTCACTGTCTCGAGGACAAGGTCCTCATTGTAATTTTTCAGCCGCATGGGAAAAACGTCCTTTGCTCTCTCTATTGTAGCACGTTCCGTTCCCCGGTTCATCTTTTTTTGCTGAATTCTCCCCCGTCACGGGGCTGTTGCCTTACTCTGGCCTTCGGTTCTATATTCCGCTCACGATGACATCGCACGCGACAGCACAGGTCCCCCGGCGCATCAGCGCCCTGATCTATGATTTCGACGACACGATCGTGGAGAGCGAGCGCATGAACGATTCGCTCTTCGCCGAAGTCCTCCGCCGTGATTTCGGGATCAGCCTCAGCCCGAACGAGCTCGATCTCGTCTACGGCTTCTCATGGACGGGCGTTTTCGAATGGCTGACGGCGAACCATGGGCTGGGTTCGGGCAGGGAGCAGGTATGGACGCGGTTCATCGAGCTGAAGCGCGATCTGCTCCGCGGGAAGAAGCTCCGCGTCGCCACGGGGCTGGACCGGATGCTCTCCTTGCCTGTCGCGCAGGCCATTGTCAGCGGCTCGACGCGCGTGGAGCTCGCGATGATGATGGAGAACATCGGTCTGGCCGCCGACTCGCTCGCCTTCGTCCTCAGCGACGAGGACTGCGTCCGGGGGAAACCCGATCCCGAAGGCTACCTGATGGCGCTCGACCGCCTGGGGGTCCCCGCGGAGGAGGCCATCGTCTTCGAGGATTCCCCCGCCGGCATCGAGGCGGCGAGGAGGGCGGGCATCACGGCCGCGTTCGTGGCAGAGCTCGCATCGCGCAACAGCGCCGCCGACGCGGACGTGCATTTCGCTACCATGATGGATGCATGGACGGTCGTGAAGGAAAGGGTGGGGACCGTCGCCGGGAGCCCCGACACCCTCAGACAGTGAGCTCTTCGCGTTCCTTCTCGAGGCATGCCCGGTTCAGGGCAGCCTCGCTGATGTAACCCTTTTTGACTGCGATCCTGCCGAATCTGGCCTTGATGTGACCGGTCTGCATGCCCTGCTCACGCATGATGTCTTCTGCCTGGCTGACGGAGAGGAGCTTGTGGGCGATGAGCCATGACGCCAATTTCATCTTCTTTTTTCTCATACATCGATTATCGGCACCCGAAAGGGGTTCTTTTGACCAGCAGGCCCGTCTCTGGTAGGATCACGGCATGGATAGAAGGACCCTTTTCACCTTGCTCCAAGAGACCGTGAGCGGCTATCCGGACAGGGTTTTCATGAAGGAGCGTCACGCCGAAGGGTGGAAAGAGGCGACGTTCAGCGACATTGCCGGTGAGGCGCGCAGGCTCGCCGGTTTTCTTCTCTCCCTCGGTTTCGTCAAGGGCGAAAGGGTGACCCTCCTTGCGGAGGGCCGCAACTCATGGATGGCGGCGGAGCTCGGCATCCTCATGGCCGGGGGGATCTGCGTCCCCATATCGGTGAAAATCAGGGAGAAGAGCGAGATCCTCTTCCGCATGAAGCATTCGGCTTCACGTTTTGCAATCACCTCGGAAAAGCACAGGGACAAGATCCTCGCATGCGTGCCTGAGCTGCCGGAGCTCCAGGGACTCCTCGTCATGGACTCCGTGTCCTCGCCTCCCGCGGCGGGTTTGCCGGTGTGGGGCTGGGTCGAGATTCTGGAGAAGGGGGGGGATTTTGTCGCCTCCCACGCTGCGGCACTCGATGCGCTGCAGAACGCCGCTTCGGAGAACGACCCGGTGACCCTCACGTACACCTCGGGCACTACGGCAGAGCCCAAAGGCATCCTCCTCTCGCACAAGAACTACTACGTGAACGTCGCTGACGTCGATACGATGTTCCCTCTGCACACCCCTGCCTACATGCTCCTCATCCTCCCCTGGGATCACTCCTTCGGGCAGACGGCAGGGCTCCTGAATTTCCTGAAGAAGGCGAGCGTGATCGCAGCGGTGGAACCGGCGACGACGGAGCTGGGCACGATCCGCAATATCCCGAAGAACCTCAAGGAGGTGGGACCCACCTACCTGCTCGTCGTTCCCGCGCTCGTGGAGAACTTCCGCAAGAACATCTCGACGCAGGTCCGTCAGAAGGGAGGCCTGAGCGCCGCCATGTTCTCGGCGACTCTGACCCTCGGGTCCCGGGTCAACGGCGATGCCTATCGCAAACGATACGACCCGGTTTCCCTGGTGGCCTGGCCGCCGTATCTGCTGTTGCGGACGGTGATCTCGCACAGCATCCGCCAGTCCTTCGGCGGCCGGCTCATCTTCATGGTGTCCGGCGGTTCGGCGTGCTCCCCGGAGCACATGCGCTGGTTCACCGCTTTGGGGATCCCGCTGTACCAGGGGTACGGTCTCTCGGAGACGAGCCCCATCATCGCAGCGAGCTCCAACAAGAAGGGAAGCTTCAAGATCGGCTCCTCGGGACGGCCCTTCCCATGGGCGGAGGTGCGGATCGCGGGGGAGGACGGTGCGGCAGTACCGGTCGGGCAGACCGGCGAGATATGGGTGCGCGGCGACTGCGTGATGCTCGGCTACTGGCGCAATGAGGCTGCCACACGGGAGGCCGTCGTTGACGGCTGGTTCCATACCGGTGACCTTGGCTGCATTGACGCCGACGGGTTTCTCTACGTCGTGGGCAGGATCAAGAGCCTGCTGGTCGGACAGAACGGCGAAAAGTATTCGCCCGAGGCCCTGGAGCAGCACCTCGTGGACACCGTGCCGTTCATCCAGCAGGTCATGCTGTACAACCAGCAGAACCCGTTCACCGTGGCCCTCGTCGTTCCCGAGCCGGCGAGGATCAGGGATTTCATGGAGGAGAAAGGCATTACGGGCGCCACGGAGGGGGAGCTTGACCTCGTGATAGAGACGCTCCGCCAGGCCTTCATGCGCTACAGGAAGGACCCCGCCCTGAAGACGCTGTTCGTCGCGGACTGGACCCCCAAGACGTTCGCGCTTCTGCCGGAGGCGTTCGCCGAGGACAACGGGATGATGAACGCGAGCATGAAGATCGTGCGGCGCGCCATCGTCTCCCGCTACCAGGCCCGCATCGATCGCCTGTACGCGGGGGAAGAGGATCCCGTGAACGCGGCCAACAGGGAAGTCCTCAGGTCCTGGCTCCGTCGGGCCGCCGAATGAACCCCGGGGACATGCTTGCGGACAGGTACGAGATCGTCCGCGAGCTCGGCAGGGGCGGGGCGGGGGTCACGTACCTCGCGCGGGACGCGACGACGGGCAGGGAGGTGGTGGCGAAGCTCCTGCACGTCGGGCTCATGGGCGATTGGAAGGCGGCGGAGCTCTTCCAGCGCGAAGCCGCGGTGCTGTCCCAGCTCCACCACGAGCGGATCCCCGCCTACGTCGACTTCTTTCCCATCGACGACACGGAGGCGCCGCGCTACGTTCTGGTGCGCGAGTTCGTCGACGGCGCGAGCCTCCAGTCGCGCGTGGACGCCGGCTGGCGGGGGACCGAGGAGACGATCCGCGACATCGGCGTGCGGCTCCTGCGCGTCGTGCAGTACATCCACGACGTCAGGCCGCCCGTCATCCATCGCGACGTCAACCCTCGCAACGTCATCACCCGCTCGGACGGGGAGGTGTTCCTCGTGGATTTCGGCGGCGTGCAGGATGCGCTGCGCCTGTCCGTGGGCGGCACCTCCACCATCGTGGGCACCCCCGGGTACACCCCCATGGAGCAGTTCGTCGGCAGGGCCACCGTCAGGTCGGACCTGTACGCGGTAGCCGCCACGCTGCTTTTCCTGCTCACCCACAGGAACCCCGCCGACCTCCCGGCGAAAAACATGAAGATCGACGTTGCGTCGGTCATCGATATCACCACGGCCGGGCTGCGCAAGGTGCTCGACAACTGGCTCGAGCCGGACGAGGAGAAGAGGACGCTGAGCGTGGCTCATGCCATCTCCCTCCTGCTTTCGAGCGTCGAAGAGCCGCGGGCGGAAAGCCGCGTTACGGACTCTGAGATGGTGCCGGTCGAGCCCCCGCACGGGTCGCGGATCAGGCGCACGGATGCGGACGGCCGAACGACGTTCCTCGTACCCGGGGGTGCGGGCGGGCGCCGTGGATTGGCCCCCTTCGGGGTGTTCTGGCTCGTGTTCATCGGGATCTGGGCTTCCTCCAATGTGCGGGGGCACGCAGCCTGGCCCGTGGCACTGTCCTACCTCCCGTTCATCGTCATCGGGATCAGCATGTTCGTCTGGCCGATCCTCTCCGCGTTCAGCAAGCTCGGATTGGAGATCGGCGCGGACGGGATCAGCTATACCCGGAGCTTCTTCTTCTGGCGCCGCCGCGTCACGGTGCCCCTCCAGGATGTCGGTGAATGCCGCATCGAGGGGGGCATGGAGCGCCGCTCGATGCGGTCCCGCGACCGTCACGGGTCGCGATCGACGAGCCGCCTCTGCCTGGACCTCGGCGTACGGACCCTCCGCTTCGGGGAGACCCTCTCCGATCGCGAGCGCGAATGGCTGCGTGACGCGATCAACGAGCAGGTGCGAATCGCCCGCAAGGGGTAATGGCAGCGCTGTCCGGCGGTGTTGCAGGGGTGGGAGACCGGCTCTGCGCCTTGACAGCTGCCGGTTCGCCCATGATCATCGATCACATACACGAAGGAGAGGGTATGAGAATGGCGCTGGTGGACGGAATATTCTGGGGTGTCTTCCTCATCGGGCTCGGGGTCTGGTTTCTCGTGCGACGCTACGTTCCCGTGCATATACCGGTGATACGGATCATCATTGCCGTGCTCTTCGTCTACGTCGGCGTGCGCGTCCTCGTGCACGGCCCCATCGTACGGGAGGGCAACACGGTGGTGTTCGGAGAGTCGCACCTCCAGTATTCTCCCCGCGGAGAAAAGGGGTATAATGTCGTCTTCAGCAACGGAACGATCGACCTTTCCGACATCCGTCTCGAGGGGACGGACGTGCGCACGGAGGTGAACGTGGTGTTCGGCTCCGGCACGCTGCGCATCGACCCCTCGAAACCCGTGCGGGTCGACATGACATCGGCCTTCGGCACCGTGGAGGCGCCGGGTGGGCGCGCCGTGGCCTTCGGTGATTCCGTCTATACGTCGCCGTCCTACGCGTCAGGTGCGCCGGCGATACAGATACATGCCACGGCCGTCTTCGGCAGGCTCACGATTCAACCGACGCAGGCCCCCGGAGTGAAATGACGGGGGCGTAAGAAGGAGCATCATGCAGGTCAATCGCCTCACGGAATCCCGCGGTGTGCACTCGGTACGGGAGATGGTCGAAGGGTTCGATCCGGCCTGGCTTTCCTGTCCCGCTCTGAACATGAAGAGGGCCACGGGGTACTGGAAGCTCACCTACGGCGAGCTCCAGGACTACGTGCGTGCGTTCGGCGCGGTCCTTCTCTCGCGCGGCGTGCGCAAGGGCGACCGTGTGGGGCTCATCTCCGAGAACAGGAGCGAATGGGTCCTGACCTACCTCGCCGTGACCTGCATCGGTGCCATCGTCGTCCCCTTCGATATCCTCCTGAAACCGGAGGAGCTGGGCGTGATCGTCCGCGCGAGCGGTGTTCGGATCATTGCCACGTCGGAGGAATACCTGGACAAGGTGAGCCGCACGCTCGAGGCCATGCGCGACAGTGTCGTGGACACGCTGGTCTTCTTCGATCCGGTTCCCGCACAGGGTCCGAAGGGCGTGAAGATCCTCTCCTTCCATGACCTGGTGGCTGAAGGCAAGGCCATGCGCGCCGGCGGGACGGACCCCTACGCGGGTGCGACGGTTGCACCGATCGATCCTGCCGCCCTCATCTTCACCTCGGGGACCACAGGAACGCCCAAGGGGGTCCTGCTCTCCCACCGGGGGGTCGTCGAGAACGGGGACGCGGTGCAGATGACGACGCGCCTCGGACCCGGGGACAACTGGATCATCGTGCTTCCGTTCCACCACACCTATCCCACGAACATGGGCATCTTCACCCCGCTCCTGAGCGGTGCCGTGATCACGAGCGTCCCCTCGATGAAGACGAACGTGCTCATCGGGATCATGAAGGACACGATTGCCACGTGCGTGCCGGCCATGCCGCTCCTGATCGAAAAGATCTACAAGGGGATCTGGACCTCGGTGAAGGCCCGTGGCCCCGTCGTGCATGCACTCTTCCGCGCGATGTTCGCGGTCAGCAGGTTCTTCTTCAAGGCTTTCCACGTGCGCATCGGCAGGTTTTTCTTCGCCTCCGTGGCGCGCGAGCTGGGGCTGCAGAAGCTGCGCTGGTTCGTGTCCGGCGGCGGGCCCATCACCAAGGACATCATCGACGGCATGGAGGCCCTGGGCCTGGTGACCTACCAGGGTTACGGCCTTACCGAGACGTCCCCCGTCGTGTCGACGAACTGCCCGTCGCACAACAGGCCCGGCTCCGTCGGAATGCCGTTGTACAACGTGGAGGTGCGCATCGAAAACCCCGACCACAACGGCAACGGGGAGATCCTCGTACGGGGCTCCAACGTGATGCTCGGCTACTTCAATATGGAAGAGAAAACCCGGGAGGTCCTCGACGCGGAGGGGTGGCTGCACACGGGTGACATCGGGATGCTGGACAGGGACGGGTTCCTGTTCGTGACGGGAAGACTGAAGAACATCATCGTCACCAAGGGCGGCAAGAACATATACCCTGAGGAGATCGAGGCCCTTCTCTCGTCAAGCCCGCTGCTCTCCGAGGTGGTCGTGATCGGAAAGCTGGACGACGACGGGGGGGAATATCCCCACGCCATCATCTACCCGGACCCCGAGATCCTGTCCGCCATGCAGAAGGAGCAGGGAAAGAGCTTCACGGATGAGGAGGTGCGGAAGCTCGTTCGTGCCGAAATCCAGAGGTGCACGGCGGGAGCGGCCGTGTACAAGATCCCTCATACCTTCGACGTGTCTCCCGAAGAGCTGCCCAAGAGCGGCACACGCAAAGTGAAGAGGTTCCTCTTCACGGAAGCCAGGCGATAGGACCGACGCTGTCCTCTCTGCCTCCGAATGGTTAGATTCTCTGTCGGAGGCTCCGATGAACGAGAACCCATCAACTCACCACGAGCTGGCGACGTTCGGGGGCGGGTGTTTCTGGTGCACCGAGGCCGTGCTGCAGAGGATCGAAGGCGTTCTGTCCGTCACCTCCGGGTACGCGGGCGGCACGACGCCGAACCCGACCTATGAAGAGGTGTGCACAGGAGAGACCGGGCATGCCGAGGTCGTGCAGGTGGCGTTCGACCCCGCGCTCATCAGCTTCGACGAAATCCTCGACATCTTCTGGCAAGCCCACGATCCCACCACGCTGAACCGCCAGGGAGCCGACATCGGCACCCAGTACAGGTCCATCATCCTCTCTGCGGACGAGCAACAGAGGCAGAGGGCGGAAGAGTCGAAGGCGAAGATCCAGGCGAAGCTCAGCTCGCCGGTGGTCACGGAGATCGTGCCGTTGTCCCGGTTCTGGAAGGCTGAGGATTACCACCAGAACTATTATAGCAGCCACTCGAACGAGGGCTACTGTCGCATGGTGATCACCCCGAAGCTGAAGAAGCTCAAGCTGGAGTAGAAGAAGGGCTGCGAGCTTGCGGCATTCGCGCCGGCCGCGAGCTTGCGGCATTCGCGCCGCCCGCGATTGAAGCGGGCGCGCGTTTCTGGTAGCGTGGGCCATCGACATGAAGAAAACAGCCACGCGCCCGGGGGACCGGACTCTTCCCCTGCTTGCCGTCTGGGGGACCGTCCTGTTCTGGGGTCTGTCCTTCGTCAGCTCGAAAACCATCCTGAACTCCGGCGTCCCGCCCATGACCATGGTGTGCATCCGATTCGTGATCGCCACCGTCGTGCTCAATGTGTTCCTCCGCCGCATCGATCCTGCGGCGCGCCTGCGGAAGAAGGACATCCTCCCCCTCGCCGTCAGCGGCCTGTTCGGCGTCACGATCTATTTCTTCTTCGAATCGAGGGGGATCAAGCTCACCTCGGCGTCCCACGCGTCGCTCATCATAGCGGTGATCCCCGTCGTGACGCTGCTCGCCGAGGCGCTTTTTTTCCGCACGCGCATCTCCTGGCTCACGATCGCGGGGATCCTGCTGTCCGTGGTGGGGGTCGTCTTCGTGGTGTGGCGTCCGGGGAGCGGGGGGGACGGGAAGGGGACGCTTCTCGGAGACCTCTTCATGTTCGGCGCCTGCATCTCGTGGGTCGTCTACATCATCCTCAGCAAGGATTTGCACAAGCGCCTTTCGGAGATCGCGATAACGGCGTACCAGAGCCTCTTCGGAACGGCCTTCCTCATCCCCCTGGCGCTGCTGGAGATGCACCAGTGGGTGCCCATCACCCTCGCGGCGGGGCTGAACCTCGCGTACCTCGCCATCTTCTGCTCAGCGCTGTCGAACTTCCTCTACGTGTATGCGCTGTCCCGTCTGGGGCCGATCGCGGTAAGTCCCTACATCAACCTCATTCCCGTCGTGGGGGTGATCGGAGGGGTGGTGCTGCTCGGGGAGTCGCTCGTGTGGAGCCAGGTGGCCGGCGGCATCGTGATCCTTGCCGGCGTGTTGCTGGTCAGCCGGAAGCAGCGGAGCGTGACCCCGATCGAAGGCTGAGCACCGAGCGCAGCGTCACGGCCACCAGTATCACTGCCCCTCCCAAAAAAGCCCACGACCCGGGGCGCTCGCCGAGGAGGAGGAAGACCCACAGGGGATTGAAGATTGGCTCGAGGACGGCAGTGAGCAGAGTCTGCAGCGCGCTCACGTGTTTCACGCCGAATGACAGCAGGATCGAGGAAATACCGATCTGAAAGACGCCGAGGAACGCCAGCCCGCCCACGCCCAGCGCGAGCGCCGCGTTGGGAGAGAGGGTCGATGCGAGGCGCCCGCCGAAGGTCGGCGTCCCCTGGAACAGGAACGGAAGGCTCACCAGTACGGTGAGGACGTGGCTGAGGAGGATGCTCTCTATGGATGAGCTTGCTTTCTGAGCGCGGAAGGACACCATGGCCACCGCGAAGCAGATGCCGCTCCCCACGGCCAGGAGATTGCCCTCCATGCCTCCCAGGGTGAGCTTGTCCAGGAAGAAGAGGACCATGCCGCCCAGAACGACGACGATCGTCGCCCAGTCCAGGAGGGATGCCTTTTCCTTCAGGAATATCCAGCCCAGCACCGCGGCGTACAGCGGGGCGGTGTACTGCAGCATGATGGCGTTCGCGGCGGTGGTGAGCTTGTTCGCCATGACGAACAGGATCATGCACGCCGCGTAGGACACCGCGCCGACGATCTGGGCGGGGGACCACGTGAACCGGGGCCGCCTCAGATAGACGAGGATGACGATGCCGCCGATGAGGCTTCGGACGCCGGCGATCGCGAGCGGGTTCCACGAAACGATCTTGATGAGAAGCCCCCCGGTGCTCCACAGGAGGGCGCACACGACGAGCGCCGTGATGGCCGCTCCTCGCCTGTCGCGAGCTGCCGGGGTCGATTGCATGGTCATTATGGGGAGCAGGATGGGCTTTTGGCCCGGAAATTACAAGTCGGGCCGTGAGCGACGGATGCCGTGAGGCGCCATTCATGCTATGATTCGCCTGCAACAGAGGACATGAACGGACGTGCACCCACCGATCGACGGCATGAGTGAAGACGCAGAAAGCGGGTCGGTGGCGCGATCGGAGCGGCCCTGCCGGGTCCTCATCGTCGATGACGAAGAGTCCATCCTCCTCGTGCTCACGAAGTTCCTGTCCAAGCCGACCTTCGTCGTGGACGCGACCCGAAGCGGCACCACGGCGCTGGCGTGGGCGTCCAAGAAGCACTACGACATCCTGATCCTCGACCTGAAAATGCCCGAGATGGACGGCCTCACCGTTCTACGGGAGATCAAACGGATCGACGACGACGTCTCGGTCATCATCATGACGGCGTTCGGCACGGTGAAAACGGCGGTGGAGGCGATGAAGCTCGGAGCGGACGAGTATCTGCTGAAGCCCCTGCAGCTCGAGGCGCTGCAGCTCCTCATCGGCAAGCTCATGAGCTACCGCTCCCTGCGGCAGGAGAACCTCGCATTGCGCGAGAGGCTCTCCTCGTCGGGGGACCAGGGGAGCATCATCGCGCGCAGCAAGTGCATGCTCGACATCCTGCACCTCGTGGACAAGGTCGCCCCCCTGCCCAGCACCGTCCTCGTGCAGGGGGAGAGCGGCACCGGCAAAGAGCTCATCGCGCGTTCCCTCCACGCCGGCAGCCCCCGGGCGGCCAACAGGTTCGTCGCGTTGAACTGCGCGGTCATTCCGCTCAACCTCCTGGAGAGCGAGCTCTTCGGCCATGAACGGGGCGCGTTCACGGGGGCTGATTCGCGCAAGATCGGCTATTTCGAGGCGGCGCAGGGCGGCACGATATTCCTCGACGAGATCAGCGAAATGTCCACCGAGCTCCAGGTGAAGCTCCTCCGCGTGCTCCAGGAGAGGTGCTTCCAGCGCGTGGGAGGGACGGACGAGATCGCGGCGGACGTCCGCATCATCGCATCGACGAACAGGAACCTGGAGGAAGAGGTGCGCGCCGGCCGCTTTCGCAAGGACCTCTTCTACAGGATCAACGTCATCGTCATCCCCGTTCCGCCGATGCGCGAGCGCACGGAGGACATCATGCTCCTTGCCCACCATTTCTTGAGGAAGTACGCGGAAAAGTTCCGAAAGGAAGTGGCCGGCATATCTCCGCGCGTCATCGAGCTCTTCCTCCGCTTCCCGTGGGAGGGCAATGTCCGTGAGCTGGAAAACGTGATGGAGCGGGCGGTCGCGGTGGCGGAGAGTGTGGAGATCGGCCTGAACGACCTCCCTGAACCCATGAGAACGCTCCGTTCTCCCGCCGTCGCACCGCTGCCGGATGCGATGACCCCTTTTGCCGTTGCCAAAGAGGAGTTCGAGAAGGGCTACCTCATCGAGCTTTTGCGGCTGTCCGACGGAAATATCGCCCGTGCTGCGCGTATGGCCTCGATTCCCCGGCCGAACCTCTACGAAAAGCTCAAGAAACATGGCCTCGGAAAGACTGCGCCGCCGGACGCAAGCCTCCCACCCCCTGTTGCACAATGACGACACTGTAGCCTCCTCATGACACGGTGAGTGACGGCTCGCGGCCCGTTCGGCACGTCGTGTGCCCTCGACGCAGCTCCCGTTCTCCAAATCATCCACTCCTGCCGCATGGCATGTTTCTTGCTCGATTCCCTCCGCAATGAAGCGCTCCGTCGTGCAAAAATTGGTGATGCGAAGGACGCGGGCCCTGTTCGGCGTCGTGGAGCACGCGGACGTCGCCGTGATAGGGCTCGATGCACGCGGGTGCGTGCTCTGTTGGAACCGGTGCGCCGAACGGCTGTACGACGGGATGCGCTGGCAGGCCCTCGGTCAGCCCCTCCTCGATTTCGTTCCTCTCGACGCTCGGGAGGAGACGCGCAGCGCACTCGCGGGGGTGCTCGCCGGAGCGGGCATGCCGGCCCGTCTCCCTCTGCCTGTCCTGATGACGGCACATCCCGTACGTGACGAGGCGGGGGGGATCGTAGGGGCGATCCTCATCGGGAGCGGCCCTCGTGCGAGGGAGCAGAGCTTTCAGGGCCTGGAAACCTTCGTCGCGGGGATTGCGCACCAGTTCAACAACATCAACTCTTCGGTGCAGGGTCTGCTCGAGCTCGTCCTCATGGAGAGCGGGACGTCGGACTGTACGAGGGACCATGTGGCGGCGGCACTGGCGAGTCTCCACAGGGCATCGGAGATCACGCGCCGGCTCCTCCTCGTGGGGACTCGTATTCCGCCCCCCACGGAAGGCCTGCGGCTGGATCGCATCCTGGCCCTGCTCATGCCTTTCATGGTGAAAGACCTCGAGGACCGGGGGATAGAAGTCTCACTCGATCTGGGAGAGTCGCCGCCCGTCCTGGCAAGCCCCCTGCACATCAACCTCCTCCTCACGGAGCTCGTGGAAAACGCCGCGCATGCGACCCTCGGGTGCGGGGAGCACCGCGTCACGGTGAAATGCGGGGTCCGCGGAAAGATCGCCTTCTTCGAGGTCGGTGACACGGGATGCGGGATCGCCCCCGGAGATCTGCCGAGACTATTCTCGCCGTTCTTTACGACGAAGGGGGAGTTCGCGACCCCCGGCTCGCCGCAATCGGCCGTTCGCGGCGTGGGCCTGGGTCTTTCCCTCTGTCAGCGAATCGTGAACGATCTGGGCGGCCGCATCGAAGTGGAGAGCTCTCCAGGGCTGGGCGCGCGCTTCCGGGTGAGCTTTCAGCCCGCATCGACCGCAGGTGTCTGATGCATTTCTACTACACATTCTGTTTTTCTGACATTCCGCCGTTTCGCGCAGACGCTGGAGCTCCTCCCGCACGGCATGTTGTGTCATGTAACTACTTTTGAGTAAAACAATTACGCAACATCCTTCCGTCTCCCCCGGTTCTTTGGACATTGGCCCGATTATTGCAATCTCTCGAGACCGTATATCAATCGCCAAGGAGGCGCGCATGAACATTCGTGACGAGAATGCCGGTCAGACCATCCAGATGATCAGCTTCTCGGTGGGCGCAGAAGAGTACGGCATCGACATACAGACCGTGAGGGAGGTGATCCGCAACCATCGCATCACGCCCCTCCCCCGTGCGCCCTCGTTTCTGAAAGGGGTGATCAACCTGCGCGGGGGCGTCATCCCCATCGTCGATCTGCGTGAGCGCTTCGGTTTCGACGACAAGGAATCCACCAATGAGAGCAGGGTGATCGTCGTGGAGATCGGCGGCAAACCCGTTGGCATGGTGGTCGACAGCGTGAGCCACGTGCTGCGCATCGCGACGAGCCAGATCGAGGAGGCCCCCGACTGGGTGGGCGGACTTACGAACGCGTATGTTCGCGGCATCGTGCGTGTGGAGGAGAAGCTCGTCGTTCTCCTGAACATCGATTCGCTTCTGACGGGCGCCGAGTTGCAGGAAATCGCCCGCAGCCAGAAAACACCCGAGCCGGTCGCGGACCGGACATGACAAAGGAGAGACGAATGAAGAACATAAAGATCGGCGTGAAGCTGGTCGTGGTGGGAACGCTCATCATGATCATCCCCCTGTTGCTGGTGGCGTACTTCGCCGTGACGAAATCATCGGCCGGGCTCAGCACCGTCGAGAACGAGCAGCTCCTCGCCAGGGCGAACGACATCGCACAGCTCGTCGACAAGGTGTTTGCAGAGGAGCAGAAGATCGCCATAGGAGTAGCGAACGATCCCGAAGTGATAGCCGCGGCAGTCGCGGTGAACGAGAAGGGTATCGGAAAAGCACGGGAGGCGATTGCCGCAGCGAACGGAAAACTCAAACCCTACGGAGAGAACAAGGATCTCAACGGCGCCTACGAAGGGATAAGCATCACCGGTCGTGACGGCGTGTCTTTCGCCTCGTCGAACGCCGCGACGATCGGCGTTTCCGTCGCCGATCGTGAATACATCAAGAACGCCATGGCGGGGCAGGCCAATATCGGAACTCCGCTGATCAGCAAAGTGAGCGGCAAGCCCGTGACACCTCTTGCAGTGCCGATCTACGATGACGGCAAGGTCGTGGGGGCGTGCTTTGCGGTGCTCCACATCGACTTCCTCAGCGAGCTCATCGCTGGCCAGAAGATCGGCAAGGATGGGTACGCGTTCGTGATCGACAAGGACGGCCTCGTGATCGCCCATCCCGTTGCAGCGCAGGTGTTCAAGCTGAACGCGCTGGAGACCACGGGTGTCGCCGATTTCGCGAAAGAGATGGTTGCCGGCAAATCCGGAGTCGATGACTACGCGATGAACGGCGTTGCGAAGACNNGTGGAGCGTCGCCCTCACCCTGTCCCAGAGCGAGTTCCTCGCCGCCGCGAACGACGTGCGCAACATCGTCCTGATCGTCGGGCTCATCGCCTTCGTGGCCGGATTCTTCATCTACTGGTTCTTCTCCCGCAGCATCACGAAGCCGCTCACGCGAGGCGTGGAGTTCGCCCAGATCGTGGCAGGCGGGGATTTCTCCCAGCAACTCAGCATCAAGCAGAAGGACGAGGTGGGCTTGCTCGCGGATGCACTGAACACCATGTCGGTGAAGCTTCGCGACATGATCATGACGATCATGGAGAGCGCCGACCAGGTCGCCTCCTCCAGCGAGGAGATCTCCGCAAGCTCGCAGTCCCTCGCNNCCCTCGAGGAGACCAGCGCCTCTGTAGAGGAGCTTACCGCATCGGTCGACCAGGTCTCTGGCAATGCGCAGAGCCAGGCGGCGGCGGTCGAGGAAGGCACCGCCTCCATGTCGCAGGTCCAGAAGTCCATCGACGAGATCTCGAAGAGCCTGACGGAGATCGCGGGCCTCGCGACGCAGTCGGTGGAGAAGTCGGTGGAAGGCGCCCACGCCGTCACACAGGTCGTCGACGGAATCAACCTCATCTCCGAAAGCTCGGAGAAGATAGCGGGCATCGTCAATGTGATCTCCGACATCGCCGACCAGACCAACCTCCTGGCGTTGAACGCTTCGATCGAGGCGGCGCGGGCAGGGGAGCACGGCCGCGGTTTCGCCGTTGTCGCCGACGAGGTGAGCAAGCTCGCCGACAGGAGCTCCACCTCCACGAAGGAGATCAGCGAGCTCATCAAGGAGAGCGTGAAGAACGTGACCCGGGGCGTCGAAACCGCCAAGGGCTCGCAGGGCGCGATGGAGGAGATCCGCGGGGCCTCCCAGAAGGTGAAGGAGATGATCGTCGGCCTGTCCGATTCCATGGCGCAGCAGGTCGGCGCAATCAAGGAGCTCGCCAAGGCGCTTGAGAACGTCAGCGAGATGAGCCAGAGCATCTCCGCGGCTACCGAGGAGCAGACCTCCAATGCGAAACAGGTGGCCAAGGCGGTGGAGAGCGTCAACGAGCTGACACAGGCCGCCGCTTCCGCAGCGGAAGAGATGTCCTCATCCACCGAGCAGCTCTCCGGCATGGCGCAGGAGCTGCAGAAGATGACGTCGCAGTTCAAGATCGGCAGCGACAGCGGCACCACCGCGTACACCGCGCACTCCACCCCTGCCGCTCGGGGCGAGGAGAGCGCCTCGGCACCGCTTCCAGAGAAAACGGCCATCACCGCATGAGACTCGAGGGCGCGGGTGCATCGATACCGATGCACCCGCGCCGAAAGGCCTGAAACGACATGGTGAAGAGGCGCAGCCTGTCAGGTATCGTGCTGCTCAGCTCCCTGCTCATCCCGTGTCTGATGGCGTGCATCATCGGAGTCACGGTGCTCGTCCTGGAGCGGGCAGAGTTCCGCCAGCAGCAGGCACGCTACAGGGAGCAGTACGACCTGATCAGCCGCGATACCCTGCGGATCGTCGTGGAGGGCATCGCGGGGCTTGTGAGCACGCGCGCCGAGAAGGCCGACGAGGAGATGCGTTCCCGCCTGCACGGGCTGGCTGAGAGCATCACCGCCGTGGCCCGCTCGGAGTACGAAAGCATGAGCGGGCGGATGACGTCCGCGGAGACCCGGCGATCGCTCCTCGCGATGATCGGTGCCGTGCGCCAGGCGGAGGATGCACCCGCCCTGCTTGTCCTGGACGGATCCGGGGCGGAGGTCCTCTCAACACCACCCGGTGCCGCGTCTCCGCGGACCGAGGCGGAGATGAGCGAGGCCGTTCACGCCGGGACGTGGCGCGGGGAGGGCTTCGTCCCGGCCCCGGTCTCGGGATCGCCCGGGCTCTGGTACGTAAAAGGCTCAAACCCTTTTGGCTGGATCATCGCCACTGGTGAGAGGCCCGATCGATTCACGCGCTCCCTCCAGGACCAGACGATCCGCACGATCGATCAGCTCCGATTCTCCCCCCACGGGTACGCGTGGATCATGCGCACGGACGGCACCCTCGTCGACGATCCGTACATGTCGCACAAACCCTCGGCCGCATGGCATGCCGTCGACGAGCTGTCGGGGCTCCAGGACCCGATGGGGAGCTTCGTCATTACCTCAATGATCGACCTATGCCGCAGGGGCGGCGCGGGATACGTGGAGTACCTCTGGCATCTTCCCGGCGAAAAAGGGTCCGTGAACAAGCTCGCCTACGTTAAGCTCATCCCCCAGTGGAACTGGATCGTTTCCGCGGGGGCGTATTCCGACGACGTTGAGGCGATGGTCCGCGTGAATCAGGCCTCCCTGAAAAGACAGATGACGAAGCAGTTCGCGGCGACGGGGACGGCGTTGCTCCTGCTCCTCGCGGCGAGCGCCCTCGTCGTCACTCGCGTATTCCGCCGGTTCACGATCGAGCTCAATGGTTTTCGGGACTTCTTCCGCAGCGCAGCGAGGGACAGGCAGCCCATCGAGGTCGACGCCCTGGCCTATGCCGAGCTCAGAGAGCTCGCCCTGGTCGCCAACGGCATGGTGAGCGCTCAGGACGCCGCGGACGCGCGCTGGAAGAGCAGCGAGGAGAAGCTCCGCCACTCCCAGAAGATGGAAACCGTCGGCCGGCTGGTGAGCGGCATCGCGCACGATTTCAACAACCTTCTCACTGCCATCCTCGGCTACTCGGATCTGGTGGTCATGGGGGGGAAGCTCGATCGCGAAGGGGGAGAGTGCATAGCGGAGATCCAGAACGCCGGATATCGAGCCGCGTCGCTGACGCGCCAGCTCCTCGCGTTCAGCCGGAAGCAGCCCCCTCTGAAGGTTGTCATCAACCTCAACGACACAATCCGCGTCATGGAGCGGATGCTCGCACGGATCATCGGGGAAACGGTCGTGCTCACGACGCGCCTGGACGGAGCACTCTGTCCGGTGCTGGCCGATCCGAGCCAGATCGAGCAGGTGCTCATCAATCTCGTGGTGAACGCACGAGACGCGATGGCCGGTTCGGGCCACATCGAGATCGAGACCCACGTCGCCGTGTTCGTCGAACCGGCAACGGGGACCTACGCCGCCATCACGATCACCGACACGGGCTGTGGGATGAGCGACGAGGTCAAACGGCATTTGTTCGAGCCCTATTTCACGACGAAGGCGACCGGCAAGGGCACGGGCCTTGGACTCTCCATCGTGTCCGGCATCGTGGCACAGAGCGAGGGGTTCATCGCCGTTCAAAGCGCACCCGGAAGCGGCACGACGTTCCACCTCTACTTCCCCTGCTTCACGGGGGGGAAGAGCGTGGGAACGAGCGCCGAGGAAGGCCGTCCCACGGCAGGCAAGGGAGAGACGGTCCTGGTCGTGGAGGACGACGCCGGAGTGCGGTCCCTTGCCGCCATGGTGCTCTCCTCCTCGGGATACTCGGTCCTGACAGCCGCGAGCGGGCGCGAAGCCCTCGAGCTCCTCCGCCGCGACGTGCGGGTCCGGCTCCTCGTGGCGGACATGATCCTGCCCGACATGACGGGAGACGCCGTGTACGCGAAGATCCGGGGGGACGGTCTGGAGGTCGCGGTGCTCTACATCTCGGGGTATCCGGGGACTGACGCCGTCACGCCGCGTCTTATCGCACCGGGCTGCGATTTCCTGGCAAAGCCCTTCTCGGCGAGCGCGCTCCTTTCAAAGGTCCGCTCCACCATCGACGGAGGCGCACCGGGGTAGGGACGGGGCCCCGTTCGTGCTATACTTTTCAGCATACCCGTCCATGCACGAATGTACCGGGATTTTGCATTGAGGAGGAGCCGGCCTGTCCACGATGGGCCGCGCATGTATGGAGAGGACTGAGCACAACGAGGCACTTTTCAACGGCATTCTCGAAAGCTCCCAGGACGGCATCGTCGTGGTCGATGAGGCGGGAAAGCTGGTTGTATGGAGCAAGGCAATGGAGCGCATCTGCGGCGCCTCGGCGCGGGAGGCGATCGGCGGGGAGCTCGTCGACGTGCTCTGGCAGCTGACTCCCGTCGAGCAGAAATCCCCCGCGCTGTACGACGGTCTGCGGTCGAACATGGCGAAGCTCAAGCACTTCGGTCCGAGCTCACCCGGGAACAGGCTGGATGCCAGGGACATCGTCGCCTTCGACGGTAGGCGCCGCTCCGTGGAGACGAGGTTCTCCGCCGTGGCGACCCCCGGGGGCTTCAGGGTCGTGGCCTTCGTCAAGGATGTGACCGAGCGGGAGAACGCGCTGCAACAGGCACGCGACTCGGTGGAGGGCAACGAGGCGCGCATGAGCGCCCTCCTCAAGGGCTTGAGTGACGTCGTCTGCGTGTTCGGCCGTCACGGGGAGATCAGCTACGTCTCCCCGTCCGTCGAGCACGTCCTGGGCTACGTCCCGTCGTCCCTTCTCGGCCTGCGCGTCCTGGATTTCATCCATCCCGAAGAGGCGGTTTCCACCCGCCGCACGATACAAGAGCTCATCCAGAATCCGCGCGGCAGCGCGACGCATTCGATCCGCCTCCGTCACGCGGACGGTCACTGGGTGAACGTGGAAGCGGCCAGCCGGAGCCTTCTCGATCACCCCTACATCAGGGGCGTTGTCGTCACGCTGCGCGACATCACGGAGCGCACGCGGACGCAGGGAGCCCTGGCGGAGAGCGAACGCCGCTACCGCGCCCTGTTCGAGACGTCGGCGATCTCCCTCTGGGAATGCGATCTTTCGGAAGTGCGGGCCGCCCTCGCCCTGCTGCCGTCGGACAGCCCGGCGGCGCCTCATCGGTACATCGACGGCAACCCGGATTTCGTCGAGCGCGCAACCGGACTCATCAAGATCGTCGCCGTGAACGAGGCCTCACGCGAGCTTTTCGAGGGCGACAGCGCCGGGCAGATCCGGGAAAGCGCGGGCAGCATCATCGTATCCCACGGGTTCGATCCGATGAGGTCGTTGCTGCACGGTCTGGTGGACGGCCACGGTCAGATCGAGCTCGAGATCGCTGTGGATACCCTGAAGGGCAACCGGCGCGACGTTTTCGTCCGCGCCGCCGTCCCCGAGACGGGGAGCCGGTTCGAGCACATGCTTCTGAATATCGTCGACCTCACGGGGAGGAAGGCGGCCGAGGAGGCGCTGGGGAACTTCATCGCCCAGTCCCCCGAGATGATCATGCTCATGGACGAGGAGGGGAAGATCATCGAGTTCAATGCCGGGGCCGAGGAGCTGACGTGCATCCGCCGCGAGCTCGCCATCGGCATGGAGCTCTGGCAATTGCGCGCCCTTCTCACGCCGGATGCCGACCGGGCCCCGGGATATGACACGCGCCTGGCGGAGAGCTACCGAGAGGCCTTCCGGCAAGGCAACGTTGACATCATCGGCCGTCATGCGCGCAGGTGCGTGCAGAGGCCCGACGGGTCCCTGCGGCAGGTGGAGCAGTTCAACTTCGGCATCCGCACGAGCAGGGGCATGCAGATCGGGAGCATTACGCACGACGTGACCGACCGGGCTGCCGCCGAGCAGGAGATCGCGAGCCTCCAGGAGCAGGTGCATCAGGCCCGCAAGATGGAGGCGCTCGGCAGGCTGGCGGGGGGAGTCGCTCATGATTTCAACAACCTTCTCACCTCGATCATCGCGAACGCCGATCTCGTGCTGCTCCGCGAGGAAACCGAGGGGGAGGTCCGCGAGACGCTCGAGGAGATCGAGAGCGCGGCCTACAGGGCCGCGGATCTGACGCAGCACCTGCTCGCCTTCAGCCGCAAACAGGTCTATGAGACGGAAACGATCGATCTCAACCGGGTCGTCGCGGACATGGAGAGGATGCTGAAGAGGATCATCGGCGAGGACGTCAGGCTCGAGGTCCGTCTGGAGGCCACTGCGTCGCTCGTGGAGGCGGCTCGGATGAACATCGAGCAGATCGTGCTCAACCTTGCGGTGAACGCGCGCGATGCGATGCTGCGGGGGGGAGGCCTCACCATCGTCACCTCGAACGGGCACGACGAGCCCACGGGCAACGGCGTCGTCCAGCTCTCCATCACCGACACCGGCTGCGGAATGCCCGACGAGGTGAAATCCCATCTCTTCGAGCCGTTCTTCACGACCAAGGAACCAGGCCGGGGGACCGGGCTCGGGCTGGCGACGGTCTACGGCATCGTCCAACAACTCAAGGGAGAGATCGTCGTCGACTCCGCGCCGGGCTCCGGCACCTCGGTCAGGGTACAACTCCCCCTTGCCAGCGCCGATGCGCCCGGGATCGATCGCCCGGATATTCCCGAGCCCGACGTATCGGGAAAGGAGACCGTGCTCGTGGCGGAGGACGATGACACGCTCCTGAAGGTGGTAGTGAAAACGCTGCAGGCCGGGGGCTATTCGGTGGTAGGGTTCTCCGACCCCCTGGAGGCGCTGCGCTGCACGACCGCCGGAGGCGTTCGCATAGATCTCCTGATCGCCGACATGGTGATGCCGGAAATGAGCGGCACGCAGCTTGCCGCAGCGGTGCTGGAACGGCTGCCGTCCACGAAGGTGCTCTTCATCTCGGGCTATGCGGCGCAGGCCCAGGGGGAGATCGGCATCTCCGTCGAGGGCGACGGCTTCCTTGCCAAGCCCTTCTCCCTGAAGGAGCTCAACCGCACGGTGCGCAAGATCCTGGAC
>PLNO01000112.1 GCA_003141795.1 Spirochaetaceae bacterium
GGCAACTGGAAGATGTACAAGACGGTGAGCGAGGCCACGGCGCTCGCCGGGGCGCTTGCGAAAGCGCTGGCCAACGAGTCGGGGAAGAAGGTCATGATCGCCCCGCCATTCACCGCGCTGCACGCGGTGCGGGACGCTCTCAAGGGCTCGAAGATTCTCCTGGGCGCGCAGAACGCCTGCGCAGAGCTCGAAGGCGCACATACCGGAGAGATCTCCCTTCGCATGCTGCGGGATGCCGGCGTGTCCGTGGTGATCCTCGGACATTCCGAGCGCCGCCACGTCTACGGGGAGACCGACGCGCTCATCAACCGCAAGGTGAAGCTCGCTCTGGCTGAGGGCTTCAGCGTCATCCTCTGCGTCGGAGAGACCCTCGACGAGAGGCAGAAGGGCGTGACGGAAAAGGTCGTGGAGACCCAGACCCGTGAAGGTCTGGCCTCGGTGGAATCCCGTGACCTGGGCCGGGTGACGATCGCCTACGAGCCGGTATGGGCCATAGGGACGGGCAAGAACGCCACGCCGCAGGACGCGGATACGGTGCACAGCTCGATCCGCGGCGTGATAGCGCGGCTGTACAGCGCCGACGCGGCGGCGGAAATGACGATTCAATACGGCGGAGCGGTGAAGCCGGAGAACGTGCGTGATCTGATGAAGATGGAGAACGTGGACGGCGCGCTCGTCGGTGGGGCGTCGCTGAAGGCGGAATCGTTCCTGCCCATCGTCCAGTTCGATCGATAGAGGGGGCATACATGGGCGTTATCGGGATCGTTCTGATCGTTATTCTGGTTATCAGCGCCATTCTTCTCGTGCTCGTCGTTCTCATTCAGGACGATCAGGGTGANNATCTTCGGCGGAGGGAGCAACTCGGCGTTCGGGTCACGATCAGGAAACATCCTGACGCGGTTCACCGCCGTTCTTGCAACGATCTTCCTCGTGAGCTGTTTCGCTCTGGCGTGGTTGAACAGGACCCCCGCAGAGGGCAACCTCGTGAACAAAGCCCGGCAGCAAGCGCTCAACGGTTCCGGCCAGCAGAGCTGGTGGGTACAGACTCCGTCGCAGACGCCTGCGGCGGCAACGCCCGCCCCGGCGGGTGCAGCGCTCCCGAGCAGCGCAGCCGTACCGGCGCCTGCAACGAGCCCCGCACCGGCTCCTCAGACCCCGGCCCAGGGAGGGAACTAGGTGGCTCTACTGCTCCAGGAGCTCTTCATCCCCGCCCGGATCAAATGCCATCTCGAAGCGGAGGACAAGGCAGAAGCATTCGAAGAGCTCGTCGATGTGCTCGTGAACCACTATCATCTGGAGTGCCGGGACGAGATCCTCGATGCCATAAACCGGCGCGAGGCGAAGATGTCGACGGGGATCAAGAAGGGCATCGCCATCCCCCATGCCAAGACGGACTTCACCTCGGGGGTGATAGGCATCCTGGGCGTCTCTGACAGGGGAATCGACTATGAATCCCTGGACGGAGAGCCCGTCCATATGCTGTTTCTCCTGGTGAGCTCTGAAGACGAGGCGGGCAAGCATCTTGCCATTCTCAAAAAGATCGCTCTTCTCGTCGAAAATCCCTCTTTTTACAAGGAAGCGTGCGCTGCCGGCGAACCTGAAAAAGTCCACAGGATCATCCGCACGTATGAGGAGACTCTCGACTCGCGGGAAGCGTAGGCTTCGTCCGAAGCCGCGGAAGGAACGGGTGTTTTCTNNCAGAGGAAGGAACGGGTGTTTTCATGTCCGACATGCTTGAAAAACTCCTTGGCGCCGAGAAAGGCGCCGCAGGACTCGTAGCTGAGGCCGAGGCCGAAGCCGGGAAACGGGTCGCGCGCGTGCGCGCGGAAGCACAGAAGGCCCACACGGAGCTCCTGAAGAGCAAGGCGATTGAAACCGACAGTGCCGTCACGCTTGAAAAGGCACGGATCGTTTCGGAGCGCGAACAGAAGAACCGGGAGTACAGGGAGAAGCTCGCGCGTCAGCCCGCTGATCGCGCGGCGTTCAAGCGCACCGCCTCTTCGTTCCTCGAGTAGGACCGCCATGAGCCGCGCGACACGCTACGGATTCATCCTCGCCAAAGTCTATGGCATCATGGCCAAGTCGTACGTGGGGAAGAACTTCCGCGACGTGCTCCATCTGAAAAAGCTCTCTGAGCTCTACGACCTGCTCTATCCCGGGGAGCGCCCCGAGGTGCCTGAATCGCGTCTCCCGATAGACCTCGAGGCGAGGATCGTCGTGTCGGGGATCGCTTCGATGACGTACGTGCTGGACTACCTGGGCGAGCCCGTTCCGATCCTCGTGCACGTCCTGCGCAGGCTCGAATATCAGAACCTTAAGACCATGATCCGCGGTCTGGCGGGTGGATCGACGGCGGACGGCAGGCTCTGGGACCTCGGCAAATATGCGGGGCTGCGCCGTGCCGAGCCCAAGGACAGGGAGAAGGCGATCAAGGACAGCCCGTACGCATGGGTGCTCCCCCTGATCGAATCGACCCCGCTGGCGCAGATCGAAAACCGCCTCGATCAGGACTACCATACTCGGTTCCTCCAGCTTGCCGAAGAGTTGCCGCGCAAGGACCGCACGGGCATCCTTCGACTCGCCAAGCTCGAGATCACCCTTGCCAACGTCACCTGGGCTCTGCGCCTGAGGTTCTTTTTCGGCATGGAGTGGGAGCGGGCGCGCAAGCTGCTCATCCCCCAGCCCGGGGACATCGACAGGAAGGCCCTGGCCCGCATCTTCGAGATGCCGCCGGATTCAGCGGAGGAGTGGAGGAAGTGGAAGTTCGGCTGGATGCTCGCCGATCAGCTCAACGAGTCGTTCCACGCGCCTGATCCCATCCGCGCCGAGCTTGCGGCCTCCCGGATGCTCGCCACGCGGGCGCGCCAGACTTTCCATCAGAACCCCTTCACGCTCGGCCCGCTTGTCGCGTTCTTCAAGCTGAAGGAACACGAGACGTCGATGCTGAAAACCGCCGTGGAGGCGATCCATCTCTCCCTGCCCGAGCAGGAGGTTCTTTCGATCGTGGGAGCGCGCTGATGCTGTTCACTGAGCCCATGAAGAAGATCGAGCTCCTCGTCATGAAGAGCGACACGGATGCCGTGATGCGCTATCTCGGCTTTTCGGGCAGCATGCAGCTCATTTCGGACGGGCACGAGCAGAGGGACCTTTCTGCGGAAGAGCGTGACGTCGCTGACCTGAAAGCCCGCCTGCTGGCCGTGAGCCGTTTCCTCGGAGTGGATGAAACGGCCGCGGGAGCGCGGGATGAAGCCGCCCCCGATCGGCCGGGCCTACGTCAGCGTACGCTCGCGGTCCTGGAGGCCGTGCGCCCCCTCGTCGAGGAGGAGGGCAGGCTCATCCAGCGCCGCCTCAAGGCGCGGCAGACCGCAGACGAGCTTTCCGCCTTCACGGACATCACGGTTCCTTTCAGCAGCCTGGAGAACCTCTCCTACCTGACATACCGCATGGGATCGGTGGACCCGGAAGACCTGCCCGGGCTGACGAAGAAGCTCGAAAAACGGGCGCTCGTGATGCCCTTGAACCGGCCCGGCCACTTTCTTGCCGCCGTGCCGAAAAAGGGCAGGTGGGCGCTGGATTCGGAGCTGAAGAAATTCGAT
Organism: Spirochaetaceae bacterium; assembly: GCA_003141795.1. Next base: position 3,597 of record PLNO01000112.1, read on the forward strand.
TTCCAGGAAGGGAAGATTCCCACGGGAATGAAGGGCGTTCCCTCGGAGATGCTCGTGGCGGTGAACGCGGAAAGTGCCGATGTGGAAGCATCGCTGCGGCAGCTGGAGGCGCACAAGAAGGCCGAATGCGCGGCGCGCTCGGCGGAGATACGATCGCTTCTCTTCCACCTCGACATCGACGCGACCATCGACACGGTGAAGCAGACATTCGCCTCCACGGGTACCGTCCAGAAAGTGACGGGCTGGGTGCCCACCAGGCGGTTCGCTGCGATCAAGCAGGGCCTGGAAACCCTCACGAAAGGGAGGATCGCGCTCAGCACCTTCCAGCCGGAGGAGCTTCCCGAGGTCAGGTCGGGGAAGACGAAGGTCCCCGTGTCCACCCCGCACGGCCCCCTCGTGCGCGCTTTCGACAGGATGGTCCTCTCCTACAGCGTCCCGCTGTACGGAACCATCGATCCCACCCCCTTCGTCGCGGTCACCTTCGTGCTGCTCTTCGCCATCATGTTCGGCGACGTCGGCCAGGGGTTCGTCGGCCTCGTGCTGGGTCTGCTCATCAACAGCGGCTGGATCAAGTCCTTCGCGACGTACAAACGCAAGAACTTCGGCACGACGTTCATCCTGGCCGGCGCAGGCTCCATGATCTCGGGCTTTTTCTACGGCTCGTTCTTCGCCAACGAACGGGTGCTGGAGCCTCTTTCGCGCGCGGTGACTCAGGCCGTCATCGGCAGGCCGATGGACCACATCATTTCTCTTGGCGGCTTCCAGACCATCCTCGTGTTTTTCGGCGTCACCATCGGGATAGGCGCAGTCATCAACAGCATCGGGCTGGTCATGAATATCGTCAATATGATCCGCCGCAGGGAATGGGAACAGGCGCTTCTCACGAAGACCGGCCTTGCCGGAGCGCTCTTCTTCTGGTACGTGCTGTTCATCGCGGTGCGCATGCTGACGGGCGGGCATCTGGGCACCCTGGATTTCGTCGCGATTGCGGTCCCGCTGCTCGCGCTGTTCTTCCGCGAGCCCTTCGTGAGGCTCATCGAGCACAAGCGTCCCGTCCTCAAGGACGGGCTCTTCGCGTTCATCATGGAGGGGATCGTGGAGATCCTCGAATCCACGATCTATTACATTTCCAATTCCGTCTCCTTCCTCAGGGTGGCCGCCTTCGGGCTGGCGCATACGGTGCTCAGCACCATCGTGTTCATGCTGTCGGACATGGTGGGGAGCGGGCCGGCGGGGATCGTTTTTTCGATCCTCGTGATCCTGATAGGAAACACCATCATCATCGTGCTCGAAGGGCTGATCGTGACCATACAGGTCGTCAGGCTCCAGTATTACGAGTTCTTCTCCAAGTTCTTCAACGACTCAGGAGAAGAGTTTTCCCCATTCATTCTTAAGACTTCGGGAGGTTTGAGGTGAAGAAGCGAATCGGTCTTTCCATCGTGTTCCTGCTGGTTGCAGCAGCGCCCGCGCTTTTCGCGCAGTCAACGGCGGCGGCGGCGGCGCCGTCATCGGTTTTCAAGTACATCGCGGCGGCACTGGCGGTCGGGTTTTCGACGCTCGGCGGTGGAATCGCCGTCGGACAGATCGGTGCGGCGGCCATGGCGGCCATGAGCGAAAACCCCGAGCTTTCGGGACGTGCCCTGCCGTTCGTCGGTCTGGCGGAAGGTATCTGCCTCTGGGGCTTCATCGTCGCCCTGATGATCATCTCTGCGTGAGGAAGGCGCCGGTATCGTGGCATTCCATGTCATAGGCGGGGAGGAAATCGTCATCGGGTTCCAGTTCATCGGAGTGCCCGGGACGGTCGTCCACACGCCTGACGAGGCGCGGAGCGCATTCCGCGCGGTGACGGAGGCGGGCACCGCCAAAGTCGTCATTCTCACGGAGCAGGCGGCGGCAATGATCGCCCACGACGTGATGGAATGGCAGCTGGGCGGCGCATACCCGCTCATCGTCGAGATTCCGGATATCGAGGGGCATCTAGAGAACCGGACGAGCCTCATCGACTCCATCCGGGAAGCCGTGGGACTCCACGTCTGAATCGGGAAGCCAGCCAAGGGAGCACGTGTAAATGGAGATCGTGAAGACCAGCGAAGCGCTGGAGTCCCAGATCCTGGACGACGCCCGCGTCAAAGCGCGGAAGGTCCTGGAGTCTGCGGACAAGGAATGCGTGGCAGTCCGCGCAGAATGGGACCGCAGGAACAAGGAAGAGGCGGACAGGTTGGATGCGGCCCGGGAGGCGCAATGCGCCGCGCTGCGCCAGGAGCTCGTCTCCTCGCTTCCTCTTGATTTCATGCGCACCCGTCTCTCGTTCATCCAGGAGGCCGTGTCGACGGCACTGAAGGATCTTTTCGATTCGCTTTCGCCGGCGGATCTGTCGAGGATCATCGGCGCGCGGCTTGCAAAAGCGGCGTTCGCCTTCAAGGGAGCGCGCGTGGCGGTGGAGTTCGCGGGAATGGACGCAGAGCTAGCGAAACGCATCGTCCGTGACAGCCTCCCCGGAGTGACGGTGGAGACAGTGAATCCTATGGACGAGGAGCTTGCGGCCCAGGCGGGCAAGGGCGTCATCCTGCGCACCGCGGACAGCGCACGGCGCTACAGGGGAACTCTCAGCGAACTCGCGAGCCTGCTCCTGGAGGAGCATCGTGAAGAGCTCGTGACGGCGTTATTCGGAAAAGACGTGGCAAAATGATCGAAGGCAAGGTTATTCGGATCAACGGCCCCATCCTGAAGGCCAAAGGCCTCGGCGGCAGCGGCCTGTACGACGTGGTGGAGATCGGCGAAAAGAGGCTGATCGGGGAGATCATCCGCCTCGAAGGGGACACCGCGACCATCCAGATCTACGAGGACAATACGGGCATGCGCGTCGGCGAAAGCGCCTACTCGCTGGAAAGGCCGCTCTCGGTCCACCTGGGCCCGGGGCTTCTAGGGGAGATCTACGACGGCATCCAGCGGCCCCTGGAGGAGATCAAGAAGATATCCGGCGGCTTCATCGCCCCCGGCATCAAGATCGCCCCGCTCCCGACGGACAAGAAGTGGCATTTCGTGCCGCTTGCAAAGCCCGGTGATACCGTGGCGCCCGGCAGCATCGTCGGCGAGGTCAAGGAATCGCAGACCATCATGCACAAGCTCGTCGTGTTTCCCGAGATAAGGGAATCGCGCATCGAATGGGTGGCTCCTGAAGGGGATTACACGATCACGGAAACGATCGTGCGTTTCGCCGGCGGCAGGGACATGTCGATGTCCCACTACTGGCCCGTGCGCAAGGCGCGGCCCTACGTCGAGAAGATGGGCATGGACGAGCCGCTGGTCACGGGCCAGCGTGTCATCGACGTGTTCTTCCCCATATCCCGCGGCGGCACCGCGGCCATCCCCGGTGGATTCGGCACGGGAAAGACCATGACCCAGCACGCGCTGGCCAAGTGGTGCGACGCCGACATCATCGTCTACATCGGCTGCGGCGAGCGCGGCAACGANNCGTCGAACATGCCGGTGGCGGCGCGCGAAGTCTCCATCTACACGGGGATCACCCTCGCCGAATACTACCGCGACATGGGCTACGACGTCGCCATCATGGCCGACTCCACGTCGCGTTGGGCGGAGGCGCTCCGCGAGCTGTCCGGCCGTCTGGAGGAGATGCCGGCTGATGAAGGGTTCCCTGCATACCTTCCAACACGCCTGGCCGAGTTCTACGAGCGGGCGGGCAAAGTGCACGCGTTCGGCGGCCGCACGGGCTCCATCTCCGTCATCGGGGCGGTTTCTCCCCCCGGCGGCGACTTCTCCGAGCCCGTCACCCAGCATACGAAGCGGTTCATCCGCTGCTTCTGGGCGCTGNNCCCTCGTGGATCGACTCCTACAGCGAATACGCGGAGGAGATCAAGCCCTGGTGGGAAAAGGTGAATCCGGACTGGAGCGCCACGCGGGAGCGCGCCATCGAGCTCCTGAAGCGTGAGCAGCGCCTCAGCCAGATCGTGAAGCTGATCGGCCCCGATGCGCTGCCCGACAACCAGAGGCTCATCCTTCTCGTTGCGGAGATGATAAAGAACGGCTTCCTCCAGCAGAGCGCGTATGACGAGATCGACATGTTCTGCGTGCCCGACAAGCAGGTGAGGATCCTCAAGCTGATGATGGATTTCTACACGCGTGCCCTGGCCATCATCCAGCTCGGCGCCCCGCTCCTCAAGGTGCGGGAGCTGTCCTGCCAGGAGAAGATGGTACGCGCCAAGTCCACCATCGATAACGACGACCTCGGGAAGCTGACGGAGATCGAGACGCTCATGACCGAGGAGATGGACGACCTGGAGAGGAGCTACAAGAGATGAAGGGACTGGAATACAGGGGCCTCACGAAAGTCGACGGCCCCATCATCATACTCAACAGGACGGAGGACGTCGGCCTCGGGGAGTTGGTCCGCGTGTACGACCGCAACCGCGGCGAGCGGGCGGGGCGCATCATCGAGATTTCGGAGAGCGCGGTCGCGGTGCAGATCTTCGGAACGAACACTGGACTTTCCACTGAAACCTCCTCCGTGGAGTTCACGGGCAACCCCGTGGAGATGCGCGTCTCCCGCGACATGCTGGGACGCATCTACGACGGCCTGGGACGGCCGATGGACGGATATTCGGAATCCTGGAGCTCGCTGCGGCTGGACGTGAACGGCATCCCCATCAATCCCGACGCGCGTACCTACCCGAAGGACTTCATCCAGACCGGCATCTCCTGCATCGACGGGATGAACACGCTGATCCGCGGTCAGAAGCTTCCCATCTTCTCGGGCAACGGGCTTCCCCACAACAGGCTCGCCGCACAGATCATCCGTCAGGCCAAGATCCTCACCTCCGACGAGCCTTTCGTCATGGTGTTCGCCGCCATGGGCGTCAAGTACGACGTCGCCCGTTTTTTCATCGACTCGNNTCGTTCGAGGAGAGCGGCGTGCTCGCGAACGTCGTCATGTTCCTCTCCCTCGCCGACGACCCGTCCATCGAAAGGCTCATCACGCCGCGCTGCGCCCTGACCGCCGCGGAATACCTCGCCTACCAATGCGACATGCACGTTCTGGTCGTCATGACCGATATGACGAACTACTGCGAATCCCTCCGCGAAGTGTCCACGATCCGCGGTGAGATCCCCTCGCGCAAGGGCTACCCGGGCTACCTGTACTCGGACCTCGCCTCTCTGTACGAGAGGGCGGGCAAGATCGAGAGCTCGAAAGGCTCCATCACGCAGATCCCGGTTCTCACGATGCCCAGCGACGACATCTCCCACCCCGTCCCCGACCTCTCGGGATACATCACGGAGGGACAGATCGTGCTCGACAGGGAGCTTTCGCAGAAGGGGATCTATCCCCCCGTGGCGGGGCTTCCTTCATTGTCGAGGCTCATGAAGGACGGGATCGGGCCCGGCATGACGCGGGAGGACCACAAGGAGCTTTCCTCGCAGCTCTTCGCCGCCTATTCGCACGTGAAGAGCATCAGGTCCCTCGCGGCGGTCATCGGGGAAGAAGAGCTTTCCGACCTCGACAAGGGCTACCTCTCCTTCGGGGACAGGTTCGAGCGCGAGTTCCTGGCTCAGGGCGAGCACGAGAACCGCAGCATCGACCAGACGCTCGATATCGGCTGGAAGATCCTCACCGCGCTTCCCCGCACGGAGCTGTACCGCATCAAGGAAGAGACGCTGGCGAAGTATTTCCACCCCGAGGAGGGGAAGCACTGACATGGCGCGCTACGATGTGCCGCCGACGAAATCCTCGCTCTTTGCCGTCAGGGAGCAGGGCGTCATCGCCCGTGAGGGATTCGAGCTGCTCGAGCAGAAGCGGGAAATCCTCGTCATGGAGCTCATGCGCATGGTGGAGGAGGTCAAGCTCCTCGAGCGGGAGATGGACAAGCGCCTTTCCAGCGCCTACGGTTCGCTCAGGCAGATGCTCGTTCTCATGGGCCGGGAAACCGCGCGGGACGTGAGCGCGGGGATCCAATTCGATTACGCCGCCCGTGAGAAATACGGCAAGCTTATGGGGATCCCGCTTCCCACGATCGACGTCGACATGCCGCGCATGGAGCTGAAGTACTCCTTCATGAGCACCGACAGCGCGTGCGACTCGACAACCGTCGAGTTCTTCGAGCTCCTGAAGCTGGTATCCCGCATGGCGGAAATCAGGACGATGGTGTGGAGGCTCGCGAAGGAAGTGAAGAAGACCCAGCGCCGCGTCAACGCGTTGGAGAAGATCGTGATCCCCGACGTCGACGAGACGAGGAAGTTCATCGAAGGCGTTCTCGAAGAGCGCGAGCGGGAGGTCTTCTTCGTTCAGAAGATCCTCAAAGCGAAGCTCCTGGGAGAGAGAGTATGAAGTCCCTGATTCAGACCCTGGTTGTCGCGGTGAGCGGTTCCGAGGCGTCGATCAAGGCGTCCAAGTACGGCATCGCCATGGCCAAGCTGTACCGTTGCCGTCTCATCGTGGTGTACGTCGTGGATACGGCGACGCTGAAAGAGCTGCTCCTCTCCAAGATCTTCATCGAGGAGGAGAGCGCGGACTACGAAAAAAGTCTCGTTGCAAACGGTCAGCGCTACCTGAACTACGTTGCGGAGCTCGCCCAGAAGAAGGGTGTCCAGGTGGAAGGTGTGCTGAGGAGCGGGGCGATTTCCACGGAGATCGTCGAGGTTGCTGAAGAGAACAAGGCTGACCTCATCCTCCTTGGCGGAGTGGAGGATAAAGGGATACTCCACGATGCTGTGAGCCGACAGCACAGGGAAATCATGCGGAATGCGCATTGCTCGATCCTGATCGTCAAAGAGCCGGAAATAGACGCGATTTATCAAAAATTATAATCATAAGATACTATCAAATTCAGAGAAACGTTGACATCAAACGTATCTTTGAGATAGTATATTTTCATGGTGGACGTCTCGCAGAAGGTGATATCCCTATTCGATGACCTGGTGCTACAGGGAGAACAGATCAAGACTGCATGCAAGAAGATGTATTTTTCGGGCGGAAAAAAGGCTATTGATGCCCAGTCCTTCGAGGCATGGCGCACGAGCTGCCTCACGCTGCTCCGCTCCACTTTCGGTACCTCGAGCCCCCATTACGACAGCTTCATCAACCTGAAGTTCTTCGATCACTACAATTCGACGCTACTCTACCTCGGGATCCTCCAGGGTGCCAGGGAAGATATTCGCAAGGGTTACTTCTACCACAAGGACCTCATGCTCAGCGTGAACATCTTCAATGCCTTCCTCGCGAGCGCCCTTTTGTTCTCCGAAAAAGGGGAGACCGTCAAGGCTCTCGGCCTCCTCGAGGCTGTGCTCCAGGAGGCGCTCCGCAAGCTCTCCGAAGCGCACGGCATGACACCCGACCAGAGCGACGACATGCGGGGCATCGCTTCCGCTCTTGCGCGGTCCCACGTGATCCCCGAAGAGACGCGGGAGAAGATCTGTCAGGCCTGCGACTACCTCAAGGCATCCCTGGACGGAGCGGGCGCGGCGGCGAGCTTTCCCGATTGGCAATCCTGGCTCCAGAAGTTCCTGTACGAGTTCCTCGGCGCGCGGATCGTCATCGTCAACTGAACTGCCCCTCTACGGGGCGAGTGCAACCCGCAGCAGCGTGAGGTCGCCCTGTTGAACGAGCACATACAGCGCATTCCCGACAATCACAGCGGAGAGCGACTGCACGGGCCTGTCTGCGGAGCGCAACACCGCCTTGCGATACCTGGCTCCCAGCGCCCCCAGCATATGCCCCGGCGCGATCAGGCTGACCTGATGCGTTGTGCTGCCGACGCCCAGGGACCGCGACTCATCGAANNGGTAAGGGAGAAGGAGCGCTCGTCCTTTTTCTCCTCGTGGAGCTCGAGCCGCCGCGAACGAGGGTCCCACGAGAGCACCGAGAGCAAGCCCGAGGGGGAGAGCAGGGAGGAATGCGCCGCGCCTGCATCGGGAACGGTTTTCGTGGTGAATCCGGAGCTTTCCCGGAAAACCGCAACGAGCGAGTTCGACGCGGAATCGAACGCGGTGAATCCCGCGGAGGCGATGCCGGAAGGCCGTGAGCCGAGCTGGAAATCCGTCATAAACATGGCGCCCTGCGTCGCATCGGATACCTTGCGCGTGAAAAGCCCGCCGGGCGCCGACCAGAAGGCGTCCCACGAACCGTTCGCTCCCGGGACGAGTGCGACAGGGTCCCCCGTGGGCTCGAAGACGTCGAGGCTCCAGCGGGGATCCGCGTCCGAACGCACGGCCGACTTCAGGACGCTTTTCGCGTCGGTCTCCCTGTCCAGATACAGGATCCCGACTCGTCCTTCCTGCACGGAAAGCACGTGCGCGCCGAAGCTGGGCGAGAGCGGAGGCGCAGTATCGACCTTGTCGAGGACGGTGGGGGCGGGCGGCTCAGACGGCAGGTGCTGGCCAGCAGGCACTGTCACGACGTTCAGTGTCGTTGCGGCCGCGTCAGAATACACGCAGAACAGCGTGTCTCCCGACGCGGCAAGGGACACCGAATGGCCCAGGGCGCCGCTCGAGATCTGAAGAGACTCGGGATGGACGTCGACGACCTGTTGCACGGCGGAACATCCGCTCAGTGCGGCGATCAGGGCCATGAGGATGGGAAGCTTTGTATTGACCATGGTTTTCAGGAGAACTTATACTACCGAAATGCGGGAGGAGTCTACCGAGAAGCATCTATCAATCCTCCGGCGACGGTACGGGGAAAAGAGGTTGCAGGAAGCGGCGCTGCGAAGGGCGCACCTCGACTACAAGCGCATCTCCATAGGCGCCGGCCCCGGCAGCGGACGGGTGAAGTTCCTCCTTGCACAGATGCATCAGACCTATTACTTTGGCTTCTCGGAGAGCGCGTGCATCCTCGCGGGGACGCTCCTGGAACAGGGGATGATCTACCGCCTGGGGGTGGCGCTGGACAGGAAGGGACCGCTGCAGTTCGTGCATGGCGCGGAGAAGCGCTGGCTGCAGACCCGGCAGGACCTGCTCGAGCTGGAACTGGTCGACATGCTGGACCTCGGCCGTGCCGAAGGGATCATCACGGACGGCAGGACCCTGCTCCTGGCGCATGAGATACGATGGATCCGCAACATGGTGGTGCACGAGAAGATACCCCTGTTCCGGAGCCTCGACGAGAAGCGCCTGGAGATGATGGTGACGAAGAGCCGACGGGGGAAGGCGCGCTATGCGCGCATCCTCATGGACAAGGCCGAGGTTGCCGACCTCATGGACGGCCGCACGGCGGCCTCCGGCGAGCTGACGGGCTATTTCTGCGTGAGCCGCACGCGCATGGTGCTGCGACACCTGTTGAACCAACCGGACACGGAGGCGAAGAAGAGCGATGAGAGTGGCGGTAGTCTTTTTCTCTGGGCGGAATCGTGATGCTCTGATGAGATTGGCACAAGCGGTCGCACGAGGCATCGAAAAGCAGGGCAACCAGGTCGACACCTTCGACGGGGCGCGCGATCCGAACGTGAAGCTGACGATGTATCAGTACATCGTGCTCGGTGCGGAACCGACGGGCGGCTTCAAGGGAAAGGTCCCTGACTCCATCAAAGCCTTTCTCGCGACAGGCGGCGTCATGGCGGGAAAGAAGTGCTACGCCTTCGTGTCGAAGGCCACCTTCGGAGCAGCCAAGGCTCTTGCCGCTCTCATGAAGACCATGGAGGGGGAGGGGATGATGATCAAGACGTCTGACATCCTGCGTTCCCCTGCGGAAGCGGAGGAGATAGGGAGGCGGCTTCACATCTCCTGACAGGCGCCGATCATTCCTTCCACGGGAAGATCATTCCCTTGAGCGTCCGTTTTCCCACGCGCTCCCTGTCTTCAACGAGCAGGGCATCCCAGGGTATGTGCCTCCGTTTGGCACCGGGGTTCTTCTCGATCCAGTCGTACTTGTACAGCCGCAGCTTGAACGCAATGTTCCACCACAGGAGGATCGAGGCGACCCCGGGAAGCAGGAGCGCCGTGAAGACGGACACGCCGAGTATGAGCACGGTGCAGAGGAAGAGGCCGATGCTGAAACCGGGATTGTCGAAGAAAACGAGAAAGGTTTTTTTCAGGATCTTCCTGAACTTGGAGTCAAGACGCGATTGAATGGGGAAAAAGAACTGATTGGAAAAGACGAAAGCGATCGTCACCCAGAACAGGAGCGCCACCGCGAGCGGACCGACGATCGTCTTCATACCGCCGTAGAACTGGAACGCCACGGACACGATGAGGGCATACGCGGCGAGCACGAGGCCCAGCAGCAGGCTCGACGGAAAGCTTTCCTTGACGAACCTCCAGAAGTCGGCGAATCCCGGCTGTCGGTAGTCGGCGATCTCCGAGCACATCTTGCTCACCGCTCCCGTGTACACGGAGAGCACGGCCAGGCCGAAGGCAATGACGACGTAGAAAACGGGACGCGCCGTGTCGTAGAAGGGCGGTGCGAGGAGGAAGAAGATCGCCAATACCGCGATGTAGCCGAGGTTCATGAGAATGATGCGGAACATGTTGTCCCACATGTCGAAGAAGGCCTTTTTCACGAGGAAGCCAAACATGGATCGAGCTTAGCACTGAATCCCCGGGTGGTCAAACCGAGAAGGCGCAATACTCGCCCGGCCCCCGACTACGGTGGCCGGGTGAGTACATGAATGCCCCTGAGTACAGTGGCCGGATGAGTACATGAATGCCCCCGACTACGGTGGCCGGGCTTGACACTGCGGATGATAATATACTATCATAACGACAGTATCCGGAAATGATCAATTACTACGAGGTTCTCGGAATCGCCCCGAACTCTACGGCCCAGGAGATCAAGAAATCCTTCCGAAAAAGGGCCAAGGAGATACATCCCGACGTCCGCCCCGCCGACGAACGGCAGTCGGACGAGGACATGAGGCGGCTGCTCGCCGCGTATGAGATCCTCAGCGACATGGACAAGCGCGACGAATACGACAGGACGCTGCACACGGTCCTGCACGTACGCGGGTTCGACTACCGGGAGTTCCTCCAGCGGCGCGGCAATGATCCCCTGAGCCAGTCGAAGCTCATCTTCCACGACCTCCTTGCCAACCACCAGGACGAGGCCGTCGGGCTGTACGAGCGGCTCACGGCGGGTGCCGGCTTCAAGCTCGAGCGTTATCTCTCCCGCGAGGACTACATGGATTGCGCCTTCCTGCTCGCGGAGGTTTTCGAGGAGCGCCATCGCTACGGCGAAGCCTACGACCTGTACCGCAAGCTGTACGCCTACGAGTGCGACAAGCCCTACTTCCATCATTTCATCGACGAGGTCATGGATCGCCTGCGGGTGCTCCTCTGCTTCAAGATGCTGCCCGAACTCGATGCCCCGCAGGCCATCAGCCGATTGAAGGAGCTCCTGCGCCTGGACTTCTCGCGAAAGGACAACGCCTTTTTCTGCAAGAAGCTCGCCGAGGTCTACGCATCCCTCGGGCAGCAGGAGTCGGCATTGCATTATCTCCAAAAGGGGCTACAATTGGACCGAAAGCTTTCAGGCGTGAAAAAGCTCATGGAACGCATCGGATGCCCCGTGTGCCTTGACAATTCATGATGCCTCCTGTTAACTGAGCGGCGTTTCCGGTTGCCCGAAGGCATGTACGTAGAGGAGCGGTAATCCACGATGAAAAGACTGATTGTACTCGCGGCGATGGTGTGCGTGCTCGTGCCGTCCCTCGGAGCCCAGACCCTCGACAAGCCCGCGGCAACCGCGCGACTGACGAAGACGGAATCCGTCACGGTGAGCCAGCTCCAGAAGGCAGTGGCCAGCATGGAGACGCAGGCGAAGCGATCCCTGACAAAGGACGAGCGGCGCCAGTACCTCGACGTGCTGATTGGCAACCTGCTTCTCCTGCAGGCTGCGGCTCGGGACAACGTGATCGTCTCTGATGCCGAGCTCAAGACCGCCGTCGGGCAGTACGAAACGCAGATGGGCACCATCGCCAACCTCGGCCGTGCCATGTCGGACGGCGAGCTGCAGCAGTACCTCCAGGGCAACGGGGTAAGCTTCGAGGCTTTTCAGAAGCAGCTCAGGGACCAGCAGACCATCATCGACTACGTCAAAGCCAAACGAAAGAGCCAGTTCGATTCGGTCAAGCCGGTGACGGACCAGGACGTCCAGGACTACTACGACTCGAACAAATCGAAGTTCTTCATGGACGACATGGTGACGGTGCGCCACATCTTCATCGACACACGGCCGCTTACCAGCAAAGAGGATCGTGACAGGGCTGCAAAGCGCGCCGATGACATCCTCAAGGAGCTGAAGGGCGGAGCCGCTTTTACGGATCTCGTCATGAAATACTCCGAGGACACGAAGTCCAAGTACAAGAACGGCGTGTTCGGCTCCTTTTTCCGCAACGACCCCCAGGGACGGCAGCTCTTCGGTTCTTCCTTCTTCGATTCGGTTTTCAAGCTGAAGAAGGGGGAGACGAGCAGTGTGCTGCAATCGAACCTCGGTCTGCACATAGTGCAGGTCACCGACCGCCTCGGCGCGCAGCTGCTGGGTCTCAATGACAAAATCCCCCCCCAGAACGTCATGACCGTGAAAGAGGGCATCAAGAACACCCTCGCCGGTCAGCGCCAGAACGAGGTATTCAGCGCGACCCTGTCGGATCTCGTCGCCGAGCTTCGCAAGCAGGCCGACGTCAAGGTCTTCGACAACAACATCGACTGGTAGCCGGAAGGGGCACGGGCGCGACGCACCATCATGGGTGGCAGGAGGAAAGGGAGGATCATCGCGTTCCAGTCGCTGTACCGCTATGACCTCTCGGGAGCGGGCCTCGACGAGCTTTTGGACTTTTCCTGGATGGACAACGAGCGCGGGGAGGCGCCTCCGGAGGAAACGCTCCTCTTCGCGCGTCTTCTCATACAGGGCGTCCTGGAGAACCTCGGAGAGGTCGACGACACCATCAAGGGCCAGCTCGAGAATTGGGACTTCACCCGCCTGAACAAGGTGGACCTCGCGCTCCTGCGCCTGAGCGTCTACTGCCTCCTGCATCAGAGCGATATTCCTGCAACCGTCACCATCGACGAAGCCGTGGACATCTCCAAGACGTACGGAACGGCCGATTCCTACCGTTTCGTCAACGGGGTGCTCGACGGAGTGCGCAAGAAGCTGCAGCTCCAGGGAGGATGACCAGGAGTGCGCAAGCTCGCGCTGGCTGCCCTCGCGGCAGTCCTGGTCGTGGGAGCGGGGATCACGCTCGTCTTCTTCCTTCGACCGTCACATGCCCGGGAACCCGCTTTCGAGGCTGCACTCTCCGCGGCTGACGTTGCGCTCGCGGGCGGATACCTCCCCGCCGCGCGCGAGGCCCTTTCGGCGGTCCCTGCGCTCCCGAATGACGAAGAGGACCTGCTGCGCATCCTGAAGCGTGCTTTTGCTGTCAGCAGTGGCAGCGGGGACTATTCCTTCCTTGCCGACATGGCCGGCCGAGCGTCGCGGGCGAACACGCGAAGCGCGCGGATCCGTGCGGTGAGCGCGTACGCCGAAATGCGGACGGGGAGGGTCGCGCAGGCCCGGCAGATCCTTTCCCGTGGCAGGCTTCCCGCAGACATTGGAGACCTGCTGCGCGGCGAGGTCATCCTGAGGACGGGAGGAAGCTGGCAGGGCTCGGACGGGCTCACCCGCGATCTCATGCGCCTGGAATCCAGCCGGAATCCGGCGGCGTACGCCTCGGCTGCCCTGCGCACGGGCGACCGCGGGCTGTCGCTGGACGCCGCACTTCTGCACATGGCGCAGGGAAGCCCCGGCGCCGCAGGGCAGATCGTTCTGTCCGCACTCGTCGATGCTCCGTTCGACGAACCTGCGAGCTTCATCCTCTACGATGCCGGCGACTTCAAGGGGGCGCTGTCCCGCCTGCAACGTCTGAACGGCGCACGCCCGGGCAGGGCAGCCATCGAGCTGTTCCTTGCTGACATCTACCAGTCCACGGGAAGCGGCGCGGATTCGGAGCGATGGCTGCGCAACGCCCTGCCTCTGGCTCCCGCCGCGTCGTGGACGGAGTACCTCGACCTCGCCTGGTTCGCATCTGGACGCGGTGACACGGCCCAAGGGCTTCGTCTCCTTGCGGACGGC
>PLNO01000139.1 GCA_003141795.1 Spirochaetaceae bacterium
CTCGGGGAGACTCTCAGGGGGCGCGAAGAACGGCCAGCCGCCGTCCACGAAGTATCCGTTCACCTCGGGGTGTGCGGAGAGGTACGTGTTGATGAGCTCCACGGATTTCTCCATGCTGTCATCGTTCGCCTGGAAGGCGACCTCTTCGATGCTGCTCCCTTTGAGGGCGTCGCGGAAGCCGCGCACGCGGTCGTCGAGTGCCGCCATTCCGACCGTGCCGGTCTGTACGACGATCTTGCCCTTCCCGCCCATGAGCTTCACGATCCTCTCACCGCAGGTCTTTCCCAGCGAGTAGTTGTCCGTGCCCGCGTAGAACGCGCGCTTGGAATCCGGGATGTCGCTGTTCAGGATGCCGACGATGATGCCCTTTTCAACCGCCTTGTCGACGACGCCCTTGAGCGCCTTCGAGTCCACGGGGAAGATAAGGATGCCATCCACCTTTTGCTCGATGAGCCCTTCCACGACCTTGACCTGTTCGGCAGCGTCGGGATTCGCCGAGGCGGTCGGCAGGATCTCCGCGCCGATCGCAGCCCCGGCCTTCTTTGCAGCCTCTATGGCGTCGAGGAAGATCGGGTTGTTGAGCGCCACGGGAACGATGGCGATGCGCACCTTCTTTGCTGCGCCCGCTTCGCTCTTTCCCGTGGCGAACGCACCGGCGACGCACATGAGTGCGATCATGAGAATCGATAGATAACGCTTCACATTACACCTCCCTGAACTTCAAACGGATATCACCGCTCATAAAAGCGATGTCGAGCAACGACTCGGCAATCCAAAGCCCTGGCGCAGTTCCCGACTCGGTGCGTCCTGCTGGGCAGCCTCTCTTACTAACAGTACGTTAGCCATTACTGTAACGTCCAGTACACGGTGGTGTCAAGCTGACTCAAGCGCAAAACTGCATGGAGAATCACCCCTCCCGACTGCTTTTGGAGGAATGCAGCCGATTGATGGCGATTCCTTTCCTACAGTCTGTACGGATACTCGTCCACCAGCAGCGAATCCAGCGCGAACTGCACGGCGCCTATGATGTTCACCTTTGCTCCGAGGGAGGTGCGCTGGATTTTTACGGGGGAGAAAGGATAGCTCTTTTCGACGTCGGAGATGAGCGGTTGCAGCAGCAGCTCGTCGGCGAAAGGCAGCTCGAATATCGACCCGCCCACGACCACGAGCTCTGGATTCAAGAGCAGCATGGCGTTCACCGTCGAAACGGCAAGATGCCTGACCATCTCCCGAACGAATCCCGACGCAGGTTCCCGCCCTGCATGCGCCGCTTCGCAGAGCGCGGCAGCGGAGAGATACTCGTCCTTTGCGACCCTGTTGCTGATCGCCGTCATCGACGCCCGGCTCTCGAGGAACCCCTTTGCCGAGCTGTCGAAGCCCAGCGCGTCCAAACCCGTCAGGGAGTAACCCATCTCTCCTGCCGACCCGTCGGAGCCGCGGTAGAGATTGCCATCGAGGATGATGCCCGCGCCGATCCCGTTGCCGATCTCGATGAAGAGCATGTTGCGAACGTTCCTGTTCACACCGCGCTTCCATTCACCGATCGCCGCGAGGTTGGCGATATTCTCGAGGTAGATCGGGACGGGGAACCGCGCCTGCACCTCCGCCCTGACATTGGTCTGCGCGATTTCGTCGTACAGGCTTGCCCGCAGGACCATGCCCGTGCGCGGATCGATCACGGCCGGGACGCCGATCCCGATCGCGAGCACCTTGACCTCATGCCCCGAAGCCTTGCGGCGGGAGTCCTCGAGGCTCGCGTCGATGGAATGGAGGAGATAGTCGGCGAAACTCATCCCCTCCGGCTTCGTCGTCCCCGTGTAGGAGGAAAGGATGGTCCCCGAGAAGTCGCTGACGGCGATCGAAAGCGGATCGGCGAGAAGGTCGACGCCGACGACGTACCCGCGCCCGGCATTGATGGAGATATGCGCGGCCCGCTTGCCGTTCTCCACGGGCCGCCTCTCGGATTCGATCACGTAGCGGTCGTTGCGCAGCTTCTCCACGGCGCGTGACACGGCCGGCGCACTCAATCCCAGGTCCCGCGCGATCTGGGCCCGGTAGGCTGATCCCTGGCCGCGCAGATAGTTGAAGATGATGGAGATGTTGATCCGGTTCTGCAGGTTCGCGTTCACCGTATCAGTGACGGTGAGGCTCCTGTGGGACGGCATCTGGTTCCGCGTCATCGCCTCATTTCCCGCCGAGGCGTTGGACCTCCCCTATCTCCATGGACCGCTGCAGGGCGAAGGCGATATCCAGCACCTCACGGCTTTCCTTGATCGGCATGAGGCTGGGCGCCGTGCCCTGCTCGATGCATTCGAGGAAGTACTTGATCTCGTTGAAGTAGGCGTCCCCCCGCTCCACGGCCACGACCTCCGGCTTCTTGCCTTCGGCGAAATACGTGAGACGGGTCGTCCCGACGCTCTCCAGGTTGAAGCCGGCGGAGAGGACGAACTCGAGCGTTCCCTTCGTCCCGACGACGCGCATCGTCATCGTGAAAGGATACCCCTCGGACATCTGGAAGGCGCCCTCGGCTACCGCCCGGGCTCCGTTCTTGAAAACCAGGGAGGAGCTCACGTGATTGTAGCAGCCCGTCGGCGTCTTGAATCCGATGGCGTACGCCGTCTTCACGGGACCGAAGTAGTGGCGCAGGATGTCGATGTCATGGAGGTGCAGGTCAAACAGACCTCCACCGCTCTTCGCGGGGTCCTTGAACCATTCGCTACAGGAGGGGTGCTGTGCAAGTCGATTCGCGTACACCATCTGGATCTCTCCGACGTCGCCGCGGTCGAGGCGCTTCTTGATTTCCACGTACTCGGNNGGGCTTTTCGCAGAGCACGTGCTTGCCCTTGTTCGCGGCCATCACCGCGTAGCGTTCGTGGAGGAACGTGGGCAGGCAGATGTCGACGACATCGACCTTCTCTTTGGCGAAGAGCGCCTCGGCATCCGAATAGGCCGCCGCGCCATTGGGGTCCGCGAGCTTTTTCGCCCTGTCCAGGGCGGAATCCATCACCGCCACGAGCTTCGACCCCGGGAGCTTTGCGTAAGCCGCCGCATGATTGCCGGCAATGAAACCTGCACCGAAAAGCGCCACGTTCGTCATGTCTGATTCCTCCTGGGGCTGCCGAAGATGTAGTCCATCGAAAGGGACGTATTGTAGATCACCGCATCGGTGAACGTGCGGTATGTGGGCATGATCTCCGCGGTGCAAAACCCGTCGTAGCCGGCCCTGGCAAGAGCCGCCGTGACCTTCGGGAAATCGACGTCTCCCGAGAGCAGCTCGACGAAGCCGCGGAAGCCGCCCGGATCGCGCCGATAGTCCTTGAAATGAACGCGCTTGATCCGAGCGCCGAGGATATCGATCCAGTGCTCGGGATATCCGTAGGCGATGCAGTTGGCGACGTCGAGATACGCACCGACGAAAGGCGAGCCGAGCTCGTCGATGAACGCCCTCATCTCCAGGGGGGAGACGAGCATCTTGTTCCAGACGTTCTCCACCGCGATGCACACACCTGCCGCCCTGGCGTGCGGAACGACTGCCGCAATCCCCTCCCGCGCCCTGTCGACTGCGATATCGTACGGCACCACTTCCGAGCCGGGCTGGAAGTCGCACCCGACGTATCCAGGGACGCAGAGGATGGCGTCAGCTTTCAGGGCCGATGCGGTGTCGATCATTTTTTTCAGGATGTCACGGCCCTTCTGCCGCCGCGACGGGTCTTCGGAGGTCAGCGGATACACCCAGCCCAGCCAGGAGCAGACGCTCGAGGTGACGATCCCCGCGTCATCGAGGCGCGCCCGCACCTCCGCGATCTCACGGTCGGTGCAGGTCACGGAGAGCTCCCCCGACTCGTCCATGCAGAACTCGATGCCCTGGAATCCCGCGTCCCCTGCGGTGGCGATGGCGGCGGCGAGCGGGGTCCCCGTGGCGAAGCTCCAGTAGTTGATCCCTTTCTTCATGAGCCCTACCTTCGTCTGAGGTTGTTCATGTTGCTGAGCACGACGGCCAGTACGATGATCGCCCCTTCGACGATCTTCTGGATGTACGAATTGATGGAGAGCACCGTCATGGCATTGCCCAGGAGCCCGATGAGGAGGATGCCGGAAAAGGCGCCGAGGATCGTCCCCCTGCCCCCCTCGAAGGTCACCACTCCCACGATGCTTGCAGTGAGGGCGGACAGCTCGTAGTTGGCCTGCACGGCGGCGGAAGTGATCGAATCGAGGCGCGCGGCGAGGATGATCGCCGCGATGCCGCAGAACAGACCGGCGATGGTATAGGTGAGCACCTTGTATACGTTGACGCGGATCCCCGAAAGGTACGCGTTCTCCTCGTTTCCCCCCACCGCCACGATCCTCCGCCCCGTCTTCGTCCCGTTGAGGAGAACGGCGGTGACCACGACGACGAAGGCCAGAAAGCCGAGCATNNGATGTCCCACAGACGCGTCTTGCGGATGACCTCGAACTGCTGGTTGAAGTTCAGGAACTTGCCGCTGGAGACCACGAGAGAGATCCCGTAGTACACGTTGCTCATGCCCAGCGTGATGATGAGGGGCATGCAGCGGCTCTTCGCGATGATCATCCCGTTGATGAAGCCGAAGAGCGTCGACATGCCGACCCCTGCGGCGATGGCCAGCGGCACGCTGCCGCCGCCCATGATGATCTTCGCCATCACCACCGCGGCGAAGACCATGATGTTGCCCATCGAAAGGTCGATCCCGCCGGAGATGAGCAGGAGCGACATCCCCATCGTGAGGATCCCGACGACGGAGATCTGCTGCAGCACGATCATCACGTTGCCCAGGGAAAGGAAACGCGGGTTGATGGAGGCAACCACGATGCAGAGCAGGATGATGATGATCCACAGCAGGACCCTCTGATCCTTGAGCAAGGCAGCGGAAAACCTTCTGGGCGCGGCGCTATTCATGGAGATTCACCTCGAGGGCATGGATTATGATGTTCTGCTCGGTGATGTCCTCACCACTGAGCTCGTGCACGATCTGGCCGCCGCGCACGACGAGCACGCGGTCGCTCATGGAGATGAGCTCGGGCATGTCGGAGGAGATCATGATGATGGACTTTCCGGCCTTCGCGAGCCCTGACATGATGGCGTAGAACTCGGCCTTGGCGCCGACGTCGATGCCGCGGGTGGGCTCGTCGAAGATGAAGATCTCCGCGTTCTCGAAGAGCCATTTGCCGAGCACGACTTTCTGCTGGTTGCCGCCGCTCAGGTAACGCACGACCTGCAGCGGGGAGGATGCGCGGATATTCAGCTCGTCGTAGATCCCCCGGATGAGGCCGACGTGTTTGTGGAAGTTCATGAAATAGCCGGGGATCCGGGAGTCCAGCCCGACCACGGTGAGGTTCTCCACGATGCTCGCCCCGAGCATGAGCCCCAGCTTCTGTCGGTCTTCCGTGACATAGGCGATGCCCGCCTCGATGCTCACCCGGGGGCTCTTCAGAGTCACCTCCCGGCCGTTCAGGACGATGCGCCCGGCATGCCGGGGGTCGGCCCCGATGAGCGAACGGATGATCTCCGTCCTCCCCGAGCCGACCATGCCGGAAAATCCGAGGACCTCTCCCTTGCGGAGCGCGAAGGAGACCGAGGGCGCGTCCCTGGTCCGTTTGAGCCCCACCACGGAGAGCACGACGTCCCCCACGACGTGGGGCGCGCGCGTGTAGAATGCATCGACGCTGCGGCCGACCATCTCCCGTGTGATGGAGGAAATGGGGACGTCATGGTTCGCGTTGTCGAAGCGCCGCACCACCGCGCCGTCGCGCACGACGGTGATGCGGTCCGCCACGGCCACCACCTCACGCAGCGAATGGGAGATGTAGACGATGCCGATCCCCCGCTTCGCTATCCTGCGCACGAGGTCGAGCACCTTCCCGGCGTCGCGCACATTGAACATGGAGGTGGGCTCGTCCATGATGAGGACCCGGGGCTGTCGGACGAGGGCCTTGAGGATCTTCACGTACTGCTGCTCGGCGATGCTGAGCTTTTCGATGCGACGCATCACGTCGAGGCTGAGGTCCAGCTCCGTGAGCAGGGTTTCCGCGTGCTTCCGCATGCCGCGGAAATCGGAGAAGACCCCGGCCGTGGCCATCTCGTGCCCGACGAAGATGTTCTCCACGACGTTCATGGTGGGCACCAGGAGGTTTTCCTGGTAGACGATCTCGATGCCGAGATTGCGGGAAAGATGCGGTGTGAGGGTGGAATGCTCGACACCGTCCACGCAGATGCGGCCCTCGTCGGGGGTGTACGCGCCGGAGAGGATCTTCATCAGCGTCGACTTTCCGGCCCCGTTCTCACCGACCAGGCAGTGGATCTCTCCAGGGCATAGATCGAAGTCGATCCCGTTCAGGGCTCGGACGCCCGCGAACGCCTTGACGATGCCCTTCATGGCTATGAGTGTCGATTGATTTTCCACCTAACCCATCCAGTGCCAGTATGCAGAGAGAGCGCATGGCCCGTAAAGGGCCATGCGCTGAAATCCTCGTCTCAGTCCAGACCGCCGATGTAATCGATGCTCGCCTTGTCCACCGCGTCCCATTTGATCGCCTTGCCGAGGGTATTCTTGTCGGCCGGGATGATGGGCAGCGGATAGAAAGCCGCCGGCTTCTTGCCGTTGGAGTTCCACCACAGGTTGCGGAACGTTATGAGGCCCTGGAGGGACACGGGGGCCGNNCCGCTTGCGATCATCTTCAGGCCGTCGGGGGATCCGCCGGTGGAGATGATCTTCTTCTTGCCTTCCAGGCCCTTGTCCTTGAGGGCGTTGTACACGCCGATGGCCATGAGGTCGTTGTTGGCGAACACGACGTCGAAGGCCTTGCCCGTGGACAGGAAGCTCTGCGTCACGTCCATGGCCTTCTGGGTCTGCCAGTCGCCGTGGATGATGTCGACCATCGTCACCTTGCCCTTGAACTCCTGGAGGGCCTTGTTGACGCCGATCATGTAGGTTTCCCACACGCCGCCGCCCTCGGCCCCTGCCACGAAGAGGACCTTGGATCCGGGGAACGACGTGGCGATGTACTTGATCGCCGCGTAGCCGATGTCGTCATAGCGGCAGGCCACGACGGAGATGTAGTTGCCCGCGTTCTCCTTCATGGGGAGGTTCTCCACCGTGATGGGGATCTTCGCCTCGTTCGCCATGCGGATGAGAGTAGCTGCCTGATCCGGTGCGATCGGGAATATGGAGATCCCGTCCACCTTCTTCGCGATGAGCTCCTGCATGAGGGACACGGACTTCTCCGCGTTGTTCTCGGAATCCAGGACGATCACGTCCACGCCCTTGAGCTTCGCGGCGTACTGGAACGCCTCGGCTCCGTACTGGTTCCAGATGTCCTTCATGTCGTAAGCGATGTACCCGTACGTGAGCTTCTTCGGTGCCGCCCATACGCTGAGGGAAACAACCGCAAGAAGCAGGACAGAAACGGCCACGATCCTTCTTCTCATCTCCGATCCTCCTTGGGAAATACTCCTTCGCATACAGCGAAGGGAATGAAACAGGAAACCCGCTGCAAACTTTCAGATCACTCCGAGACTTTTCAGATACACATACGAGTCTTTCACTGCGGCATCCACTTCGGCGACGTTCTTCGGTCCCGCCTGGGTGAACTCCACCTCGAGGCTGATGGGGCACGTTTTGCCCGCATCGGCCATCATCTTCAAAACCGTGTCGAGCTTCAGCGTCCCCTTGCCGAGGGCCGGGAAGTTCCATTCGCCCATCTCTCCCGCCTTGTCCTTGATGTGCATGTATTTGATGTCCGGGAGGCAGGTGCGGATCTCTTCGTGCGGGAGCTTCTTACCGTAGAACACGACGTTCGCAGTGTCGTAGTTGACGCCGAGCCAGGGCGAGTCGATCTTTCGGGTGATCTTCGCCAGCGATTCGCCCGTGCCGTGCTCGCCGTGCACCTCGAGCACCATGACGATCCCCTGCTTTTCGCATACCGGCAGGACCTTCTTGATGTTCGCGATGAGCACCTCCTCGAGGCTGCCCTCGTTGTGGCCGAAGTGGGCCTCGCCGGTCGACGTTACGATGAACTTGCACCCGAGCTTCGCGGCGAGCTCGATATTGGCCGTGAAGTCCGCGAGCCGCGCCTCGTCCATGAGGTTGCAATGCCCGCTCAGGGCTATGGCCGTGAGGCCCCGTGACCCGCACTTCTTCTGCACCGCGGCGATCTCGGCGGCGCTCATGGCTGAGGAGACGTGCTCCGTCCAGCCTCGCACGCCCGTCAGCTCCACGTTCTTGAAGCCCGCGCGGGAAATGCCGTCGAGGGCTTCATCGAGGGAGTACCCGTGATACGTGTTCGTCGAGACCGCGAAAGCATTCTTCATTGTTCCCATCGTCCCTGCCCCCTTTCCATTGTTATGTTACTTCGCGCCGGCCCAGAGCCCCGCGAGGATGTCCTTGAGAGGATCGATCTTCTGCGCGGAGAAACCGAGGTGCGAATGATACCTGAAACCTTCCGCGAACGTGAACCGCCCCGAACGGGCGCCGACCTCCGCGCACATCGAGCGCATGGTGGCGAGGTAGGAGTTCAACCCCTGGCTCTTGTCCAGCCATTCCTGCTGACTCACGTGCTTTGCCAGCATCTCTTGCTTCTTGTCGATGACGCTGCCGACGTCGACGTAGAAATCCGCGGCCACGGGTTTTGCCAGCCCGTCGTTCAGGCCGTAGGGAAGAGCGTGGTAGAGGGTGACGTCGCCCTGATAGGCCTCGCGCGGAGGGTCGCTCCTGTAGTTGGGCACTCCCTTGGCGAAAGCCGCCGTGACCCCGAGACGGCAGGAGTTCATGTGATCTTCCATATAGTCCTGCGGTGACATCAGGAACATGATGTCGGGCCGCACCTCCCGCACCAGGGCCGCGACCTTCCTGATGAGCGGGTCGACGTAGAACACCTCGAGATCGTTTGCGATGCTGTCGTGGAAATGCGCGCCCATCAGCTCACACGCCGCCTTCGCCTCGTCCCGCCTGATGCGGATGAGATCCTTCGTGCCGTAGCGCAGGGAACCGCACCCGCCGTTGGCGGTGAGCGCATAGTGTATGGAGCAGCCGCGCTCCTTCAAGAGAAAGAGCACCCCTGACATCATGAACTCGATGTCATCGGGATGGCAGCCGAGTGCAAGCACAGTCGTCATCGAATCCCTCTCCCCTCTCCGCTCAATGCATCTCTGCTTCGCAGGTGCCGATCCCCGACCTGAGAAAACTGAACTGGACGTTCGGATGCTCGGCAAGCAGGGACATCGGCACCGCCGCATCCGCCACTTTCTTGGAAATCATCAGCGTCGTCAGCCGCAGGCCGAACGGATTGTCATGGTGGCCGGGGTGCCAGATCGACACCTTGTCGCATTTCCACGTTTCTTTCGGCCCCACGGACAGCGCCTGCGAAGGGATGCTCGACACGACCCCGCCGCCCGAGGTGCGCGCGTTCTGGATGATCGTCATCGGATGCAGGTCCACCACCCGCGCTCCCTGCTCGCGGTACTGCGCCGGGCTGGGAGGCGCGTCGCGGAAAGAACCTGTGCGCCGCGGAGGATCGTTGAACGCCCAGTGCTTCACCTCACCCTGCCCGCCCTGCATGATCATGCATTTCACCTTGTCGTAGGAGGCCGAGTACTCGCTCAGACCGTCCGCGCGGAGGAAGTGGAGGTTGGCGTCCGGCATGCGAAATCGCTTGTCGATCCTGTTGAAGCACAGATCCATGTCCGCCTTGCGGAAGCTCAGCGGATGATCGGCCCCGACCTCGCGGCCGTTGACGTACCACTCGTCCATGCCCCAGAAATGCCCGCTGCGCACGTCCAGCTCGAGATCGTTCACGATGCGCGCCACCAGGGGCAGCTGCTCGGTCGGCCCGATCGGTCCGCAGATGCCCTTCGGCGCGCTGTCGGTAGAGACCATCCAGGTGTGGATGTATTCCAGCGCCTCGGCCATGAAGAACTCTTCCCGCGTCTCGTAGACCTTGATCGTGAACCCGGGCCTTCCCAGCTTGAGAAGCGCCTCCGCGCTCAACCCGGCGGCGTCTGCGAGCAGCTTCTCGTCCAGCGTCGTGTAGTCCCACCAGTCCTGGGCAACTTTGCTTTGCGATCTCATTCGGGTTCCCCTTCAGTTACTAACTGTACGTTAGCTGTAAGCTAACGTGGCGAAACAACCAGTGTCAAGTTCTCTTGCGGAAGATGGTGTCATAGGGAGCTCCTGCCCTTCGACACGCGCTCTCACCCCCATGGCTCCGTCGACGAGCTTCGATGCGCAGACCCCTGCGCCGCAGCCACGATGCGATCCATCGCCGCGAGCTTGGCCCTGCACGTCGAGCTCTTGCCGCTCATGAGGGCGTCCACGGCTGCGCGATCCCACAATCGCCAGAGAAGCACGGCAAATGTTTCGGCAAAGTCCTCGGCGGGGTGCGTCATCGAATAGCGCGAGACGTGATCCGCGTCGGCCTCGCGCGGCTTCGGCCGCCTGTGGTAGGGAGCGTCGTAATCGCCGAACACCGCCACCAGGTTGCGCTTCTGCGTGGGGGTAAGGCGGGTTTCCACGAAATGATGACCGAGCTCATGGACCAGGAGATACGGCCGCGTGTGGAACGCCGCATACGGCTTGTGCACGTCCGCAGGGTTGAGCCCGATGGTGAGGTTGCGCGAGTCATGGTATGACTCCTCGTGGACAACGCGGATACGCCGTACCCCCTCCAGGATGAACCCCAGCCCCACGCTTGTGAGACGCTTCCCGACGTCGGCGATCGTCTTCTCGAACATCCCGCATTCCTCCCCTCGAAAAACCACGGACGCCTGGCAAGAATCAGCCCTTCACGCTCCCGCTGGTCAGGCCCTGGATCAAGTAGCGCTGGAGGACCAGGGCGAGGATGACGGGCGGCAGGGCCGCTACCACGCCTCCAGCGCTCATCATACCGTAGTCGACCTCGTGCCTCTTGGTGAACTGGGCGATCGCGACGGGGATGGTCGTCGCCTGATCGGTCGAGGTGAAGATGAGGGCGTAGAAAAACTCGTCCCATGACATGAGGACGCCCAGGAGCACGGCGGCGATGATCCCCGGAACGGCAACGGGGATCACGATGCTGATCAGCGTCCGCAGACGTCCCGCCCCGTCGATCATTGCGGCCTCCTCGAGCTCCTTCGGGACGGTATCGATGAATCCCTTCAGTATCCACGTCAGGAAAGGGATCAGGAACGCGCAATACACGATGGACAGTCCCCAGACCGTGTTCACGAGGTGCAGCTGCCGAAGGGTGATATAGAGGGAGAGCAGGATCGCGACCGGGGGCATCATATAGGTTGCAAGCATCACGTACAGCACCTTCGAGCGGCCGCGCCCGGGGAACCGCGAAAGGGAGTACGCCGCGAGCATCGCGACAACGAGGCTCACGCTGGTGGAAACGCAGGCCACGACGATGCTGTTGCGGAGGGCATTGCGGAAGGAAAGCCCCGCCGGCCCGAAGAAGATGTCGTGGTAGCGCTCGAGGCTCAGGCTCGTCGGGATCCAGCGGAGGGGTATTGCAACGAGGTCCTTGAGGCTCGAAAGGCTCGAGATGACGAGCCAGAAGATGGGGGCCACGATGCTGAGGACGAGCAGGGTCGCCATCGCGTAGATGAAGATCGATTTTGCGGCGCTGCGGGCGCGGGCTTTGTTCATCCGCTGACCCCTTCCGATCGAATGAGCCTGATGTAGAGATAGACGAAGACGGCGATGATGGCGACCGTGATGAAGGCGAACGCGGAAGCCTGGCCGAGGTGCAGGAAGCCGAAAGCCTCCTGGTAGACGTAGAACGAGAGGGTCTTCGTCGCGCTGGCCGGTCCGCCGGCCGTCATCAAATAGATGATGTCGAAGACGCGCAGGCCGTCGATCGTCTTCAGGACGAGCGCGATGAGGATTGCCGGTTGGATGCCGGGCAGCGTGATGTGGGCGAAATTGCTCCGCCAGGTCGCCCCGTCAACGCTGGAGGCCTCGTACAACTCCACCGGGATCGTCTGCAGCCCGGCGAGGACGAGGATCGTGACCAGCCCGTAGTTCTTCCACGTATCGGCGAGCACGACCATCGTCATCGTGCCGAAACCCGCCCTTCCCAGCCAGCTCTGGTAGTCGGACAGAATATGCGTCTGAGTGAGTAGCGCGTTCAGCGCTCCGTAGGAAGGGTTGTAGATCCAGCGCCAGAGAACCGCATTGACGACCGTGGGCAGCGCCCACGGCAGGATGACCAGCGTGCGCACGATGGCGCGTCCGCGGAACTTCTGGTTCAAGAGAAGGGCCGTGAGCACCCCGATGACGAGGTTCAACGCTATGGACATCAGGGAGAAGTACAGCGTGTTGACGATGCCGCCTTGAAACGAAGCGTTTTTGAAGGCATAGAGGAAGTTCCCGATGCCCGTCCATGCCGCGGGCCGGGTCTGCGAAATCAAGGGAGCATCGGTGAAACTGTTGATGATCGTTCGGACAAATGGATACCCTACGATCCCCGCGACGATGAGCGTCGCGGGGAGCAAGTACACCCATGCCGTGCGCGCCGTGCGCGCCGAGGCCGAGTTATTTATTGGCACCTTCTTGAACCACTTCCTTTGCTGCCGCATCCAGTGCGTCTTTGGGGCTCATCTTCAGGAGCAGCGCCTGCTGCAGGTACTTCTGCATGATGGTCGAGAACTGCGTGTAGTTCGCGAGCAGCGGCCTGTCGTAGAACTTCGCGAAAGAGGCCTTGGCGGCCGTCATCACGGGTTCCTGCCCCTTGATCCACTGGGACGGGTCATCGAAATACGCCTTCCACATCGGGAGGCTGAGCGCGGCGTACTTCGCCTGAACGGGCGCGCTGGTGATGTACTGGATGTAAGAAAGCGCCTCGGCGGGATTCTTGCACGACTGCGTGATCCCCAGTCCCATCGAGCCGTTGATGGGAACGATCTTCGCATTCACCCCGTCGCCGGGAACGGAAACGATCCCCACCTTTCCGAGAACGGTCGACTGCGTCGCGTCGGTGTTGGCGATGCTGTACATGTAGGTCCAGTTGACGGCGAATGCTGCCTTCCCTGACCCGAAGAGCCGTACCTCGTCATCCGCGATGGACTGCAGCGAGGCCGGGTTGGTCGTCCCGTCCTTGACCGTCTGCACCAGATACTCGAGCGCCTTCAGCGTCCCGCCCCCGTTGAACGTCGGCTTCCCGTTGGAATCGAACCACGTTCCGCCGAAGCCGAAGGCGATGGGCGCGAAGTTCACGAAGACGTTCTCGTCCTGCTGCCACGCCCAGATGAGCGGGTACTTGCAGAGGCCCTTCTGCTTGATGATCTTCGCCTGATCGGCAAGCTCCTTCAGGGTCTTGGGAGGCGCGGCGATCCCCGCCTTCTTCAGCATGTCCGTGTTGTAGAACAGGTACTCCGTGTCCATGATCCAGGGGATGCCGTAGTAGCGGCCCTTGTAGACCGAGGATTCCCAGGCGCCGGAGAAGACCTGGTCGATCATGGTCTTCGGGATTTCGCTCGTGATATCGCGGAGGATTCCCTGCGCCGCGAACTCGGCGGGCCAGATCACGTCGAAGAGGACGATGTCGTAGCCGCTCCCGCTGGCCGCAGCGGTAACGATCTTGTCGTGCAGCGCTTCATAGGGCACGTATTCCGGGGTCACGTGCACCTGCGGATTCAGCTTCTGGAACTCGGCCGTCATGTTGTTGATGTCCTGCTCGCTGTAGGCTGCCTGCTTCATGAACAGCACATTGAGCGTCACGTCATTACCGGCGGCGAATCCCATGCCTACCGCGGCAATCATCAGGAGAATGACCAGGAAACCCAGTTTCCCCTTTCCCATGTTCCGTACCTCCTTGGAGTATTCGATTGAGAAAATGAGAAAAACTTTCTCGAAAGCCCTACCGCGTCTCTCCTGCCGGCGCCGTTCCGGCCGAACGATTTACGCCCTTTCTGTCGTATGGACCGGCAGCTCTGACCATGTCAACATAGGGAGAGCCTCGCCAGAACCTTGAGTTGCTAACTTAAGTTACGTTAGCGACGAGGAGTATTTAGCCAGAGTATTCAATTGTCAAGAACTTTCTCTTTGGCGGACTCAGATTTCTATATACGGTAGGGGTAGTGGCCGTCGAAAAGCGACTCGATGGCAAGCGCCGCGGCTCCCGCGACGCAGGCGTCCTCTTTGAAGTGAGAGAGCACGACGCTGGGGTGGGAAAACGGGATGACACGGGCGACTGTGTTCTCGACCGGGGCGAGGAAGAGCTCGTGGACCCCCGGCAACGCGCAGAGATCTCCGCCGAATATGATGATTTCAGGGCTGACCGCCGCAACGAGGTTCACGACCACGAGGGATAGGCGTTCCACCGCCTCCTCGATGATCCGACGCGCGGCAGGGTCACCCTCGAGTGCGCATCGACATACCAGGGAGGCCCCTGCCCTTCCCGGGTCTCCCTGCGCGTACTCAGCGATCAGCGAATGGGGTTCTTCCAGGCACGCGCGGGCGCCGCGCCGCGCTATGGCATCGAGGGAGACGTGCGATTCGAGGTGTCCCATTGACATATTATGGTAGCTCAGCCCGTCTTTGGACGTGATGGAAAACCCGATCTCGCCAGCTGCGCCGCTCTTGGCCCGAAACAGCTCGTTGTCGAGGATCAGCCCTGCTCCGACCCCGCGACTGAACTCGATGAAGATGAGATTCGTGAAATCCTTGCCGACGCCCGATGCGTGCTCGGCGAAGGCGGAAAGATTAGAAACATTTTCCACGTAGGTGGGCACGGAGTAACGCCGGTGGAGCACCTCACCGATATCAAGCCCTACGAGGTTTTCGTAGAGTATCGCCCCCGTGATCCGTCCGGTGCCCGGATCGCACACGGCAGGCACACCGACGGCGATCGCTTTCAGCTCCCGCGGGGCACCCGGGCGGGGGGAGCTGCGCACCTCTTCGAGGGACGCATCGATTTCCCTGAAAAGGGCTTCCGCAACGTTCGTCTCTTCCGAGAACCGAAAACCTTCGTGATTTTCCACGACATGCCCGGCCAGATCGTACACAGCCGTCCTGACCCGGTTCTTGACGAGATCGATGCCTATGACGAAGAAGCCCTCCGTATTGATCTTGAACATCTGGGCCTTCTTGCCCAGATCAGTGATCCCCACGCCGGCTTCCAGGATAAACTGATCCGCCCGGAGCTTCTCGATGACCCGGGATACGGTCGGCGCGGAGAGGTGAAGGTCTCTGGCGATCTTGGCACGTTCAGCGGGGCCGGTGTCACGGAGATAGTTGAACACGACGGAGGTGTTGATAGTGTTCTGCAGCACCGCGTTCGCGGTTCCCGAGACCGTCACCCGCTTCATGAGGAACTTATACTACGAATGCCACCGGGCGGAACAGTCGGAGCATCGCAGCTGCTTCTCCGCTACTTGATGGCTCCCGCGGTAAGGCCTTTGATGATGTACTGCTGGAAGACGACGTACACGAGCAGGGCCGGGATGGCGCTCAAGAGCAGTCCCGCAAACTGATAGGGAGGATCGCCCGTGTAGCGCGCGATGAGGCTGGCAAGCGCCACCATCACGGTGCGCATGTCCATCTTCTGGAGGAGGACCATGGGAATGAACAGGTCGTTCCACATGAGGATGAAATAGAAGATGATCGTGAGAAAAATCGCCGAGCGTCCCATCGGCGCGATGACGTTGCGCACCACGTCCCAGTAGTTGCATCCGTCGATCTCGCTCGCCTCGATGATTTCATTCGGGATCGAGCGGAAGTTGGCAGTCATCAACATGATGACCTCGGGAATGAACTGCGCGATATAGGCCAGGGACACCGCCCAGTAGGTGTTCACGAGGCTGAACTTGGCAAAGAGAACGTACATGGGGATCATCGTCACCTGCGCGGGGATGAAGAGGGTCGCGATGATGCAGAGGTACACCGGCTGCGTCCAGCGGAACCGCAGCTTGGCGAATGAATAACTGGCCAGGACGCCGAGTACGAGAAGAAACACCAGGGTCACGAGGCAGATGATGAAAGAATTGCGGAAGAGCTGGAAGATCTTGAACTGGCTCACCATCGCCGCGAAATTGGCGAACTGCAGAGGCGCAGCGGGTAGCGCGAACGGATCCGTATAGTACGCGCTTCTCGTCTTCAGGGAGTTCATGAGCATGAAGTACAGCGGGTAGAGGAAGGAGAGCCCGATCGCCAGCTGCACGATGAATATGGCAACCTTGCCCGCTGTCGCCTTGCGTTCGATCGCTCCCATGATGTCATTCGCTCCAGTCATCCACGCGGTTGGTGGCCTTCATCTCGATCAACGTCAGCGCGAGGATGATCACGAGGAGGAGAACGGCGTAGGCGCACGCCTCCCCGAGGTTCACCCCGCTGACAAAACTCTTGATGTAGATCATGTAGTCGAGCGTTGTCGTCTCGTAGCCGGGCCCGCCCCGGGTCAGGGAGAAGATGAAGGGGAAGAGCCCCGTGAAGGTCCAGACGACCGAGAGCGTGAGGGCGTACTCCAGGACGCGCGCCAGCATGGGCACCGCGATCTGGAAGGTCCGACGCCAGAAGCCTGCGCCGTCGATGCGCGCCGCCTCGAAGACGGAATCGGGAATGGCGGAGAGCCCTCCCATGATCACGATGGCCATCCATCCCAGCGACGACCACACCAGACAGAACACGATGACCCCGAGGGCAGTCCATGTGTTTCCCATCCACTCGAGCGCCGGCCCCGAGAAGCCGATCTGCGCGAGCACGGCATTGACCGGACCGTCGAGGCTGAACATCGTCCGGAAGAGAAACCCGATGATGACGGCGGAGATGATCTGGGGCACGTAGTACAGCGAACGGAAGAATCTCCAACCCCACGCCCGTTCATGGAGCAGGATGCCGACCACCAGTCCCAGGAAGATCTGGATGGGGACGTTCAGGAGCAGAACGAAGTTGTTGCGAAGCAGCTTCCAGAAGACCCCGCTCTTCAGGATCCGCGTGTAGTTGGTGAGACCCACGAAGTCGCTCGAGAAAAGGCCGTTCCAGTTCGTGAAGCTCTTGATGAAGGCGGTGATGATCGGATAGGCGCGCACGAGCAGAAGCACGACCACGACGGGCAGGATCGACAGCACTGCCTGCCTCAGACGTGTCCGCTTGCGAGTCCCCTGCGCGTGCGGTAAGCCCTGGATCATCCCTGCCATCCTTGCCCCGTCTCGGGGAAAACGGGGGCTCGGATCGGCTCCGGGCCCCCGAAAGGGAGTACGAGCGAGACTACTTCTTCATCTCCGCCGCTTTCGCGTCCAGGTCTTCGGCGAATTGCTTCGGGGTCATCTTGCCGACCAGGACGAGCGGGCACATCTTGTAGTACTCGTCGACGACGCCCGGCGTCAGAATGTTGTCCACGAAGTACACGTATTTATCCTTGAACGTGTACATCTTCTCCTGAATGGAGCCGGCGGCGTATCCCATCTCTGCCGGGGTGATGTCCTTGCGGATGGGGACGAACGGCTGGCTCTTGAGCAGCGTGAGGACCTCCTGCTTGGAGCTGATGAAGGAGAGGAACTTCACCGCCAGGTCCGGGTTCTTGGAATTCTTCGACACCACGAGGGCTCCGCCGGTTCCACCGACGATCTTTCCGGTGCCGAAGGCTGCTTTCGGATCGATGTCCGGGGGCGAGATGATCCCCACCTTGTCGGCGCCGAGCGCCGCGATGGCGTCGGTCATGACGAGGCTGACCTGCGGCGTGATGGCCGCCTTGCCCTGGAGGAACTTGGCCCAGTAGTCGGTGGAGGTCGATGCGTCCCTGTTCACGTAGCCCTTCTGGTAGAGGGAGTGATAGTAGTCCAGCATGTCGAGCAGGCCCTTGTCCTCGG
The DNA here is from genome assembly GCA_003141795.1 of Spirochaetaceae bacterium. The sequence continues at coordinate 17,801 of PLNO01000139.1, forward strand.
AGAACTTCTCCTGGCCGAGGCAGTCCTTGAGGATGCGCTCGGGGCCGCTGGTCTGGTACCACCAGTAGACCGCGATATAGAGGTTGAACCAGGGGAAGCTTTCATCGGTGACGATGGGAATGACGCCTGTCTTCTTGATTTTTTCCAGTGCGGCGTCGAAATCCTTCGTGGTACGCGGCGGATTCGCCTCGAAGTCCAGCCCCGCCTTCTTCACGAGGTCCTTGTTGTAGAAGAGGAAACAGAGAGTCGCCGTATAGCCGGCATAGCCGTAGAGGGCGCCGTCGGACTTGAAGCCGTCGCGCATCGTCTCCCAGCCAACGAGGTTCGTGAGATCTGCCTTGGGAACCAGATCGTCGATCGGCCGGATCGCGTCCTTGATCCCGAACACGTACTGGCCGGACCAGAGGTTGGCGATGTCCGGGGCGTTGCCGGCAACGGCTGCAGCCTTGAAGGTCTGGTGGGCTTCCGCCGCATCCGGCTCTACCACCAATTCCAGAGTCACGCCGGGGTTCGCCTTTTCGAAGCGCCGGAAGGCCTTGGAGATGTACCAATCCTCCTGGGCCTTCTTCTGCTCGTCGGGACCGATGTAGCTGTCCCGCCCGGGCACCCAGATCGTCAGCTTCTTCGGCTCCTTTTTCGCGCACCCGAAAAAGGAGAACAGGACGCCGAGCGCCAGCACCACGATGGCGGCGCTCTTCAGTGCTTTTCTCATTCCCCACCTCCTTGAAACAGTTTTACTCTGCTATGAGACCACATGAACCCTGCCAGCGCACTGAAATAAGAAGGGAAAATTCTGGAAAAATCTCCACTAATTCCTGTCATGGGGCAGCATCACTGCCTTGATGGCAGGCGCGCTCCCGTCGACGATCCCCTGCATCGTCGTGCGTGCGTCGGAGAACCCGAAGCGATGCGTCACCAGGAGCTTCGCGTCGACAAGACCGTCGCGAAGCAGACGGTTGGAGATCGGAAAATTGATTGCCGGTTCCGCGAAGGTCGGGATGAGGGAAATTTTGCGGAAGATCATGTCATTCACGTCGAGGTTGATGACGTTCTTCCCGCCGAAATGGAGCCCGAAAAAAGTGATGATGCCGCCGAACCTGATCGCCTTGAACGCATCGTACATGCTCTGCGGCGGCGAGCTAACGATGACCCGATCCACCCCCTTGGGGAACCTGGCTTTGAGGGCTGTTNNCCGTCAGGTCGCACCCCAAAGCCTCCGCCGCGTCGAAACGCGCCTTCTCACGCGCATTGTCCCGAGGAAGCCCCGTGATTCCGACGAAGCCGGCTCCGCGGAGCTTTGCCAGACCCGCAGCCATGAGCCCGAGGGGCCCATTGCCCAGGACGAGCACGCTGCCGCCCAGGGGGATCTGGGCGTTCAACACAGCCGTCAACGACACGGCGAGCGGCTCGGTGAGGCATGCGGATGCGTAGTCCAGGCCTTCGAACTTGATGAGACTGTTGTACCGCACCGACATGTACTGCGCCATGCCGGGCTGACCCTCCATGGAGTACATGTTCCGGCAGAGCTCGGGATGCCCGCTCTTGCAATCATCGCAGATGCCGCACATCGAGCAATCCTCGACGATGACGCGGTCGCCGGGTTTTACGCTCCTCACGTTTTTCCCGATTTCCACGACCTCAGCGGCGATCTCATGGCCCAGCGGCATGGGGGCGTCACTCCAGTCGCGAACGAAATTGATGTCGGTCCCGCACACGCCGCACGCGTGTATCTTGACCACGACATGGTCCTCGTCGGGGTGGCCGATTTCCTGTTCCCGTTCCTGGATGTCGAGGAGCTTCTTCCCGAACAGTCCCCTGCTCTTCATGCCTCGGTCCTCATCCCGCCCCGTACAACGCGCCGTCGGCGCCCGGATAGATCGGGTCGTCGGCATGCGCGACAGCCTGCCCGGGGTCCGAGAACACCTTGCGGAACGCCGCCGCTATCTTGTCCATGAGGTCCGTGCCGTTCGGGGCATGCACGCCGTGCACGATCGTGTACGTGTCGCATAGATTGACGGCAACGGGAAACTGGGCCGGGTCATAGTTGTACCGGATGCCCTTGTCCTCGTTGATGCTCCAGGGGAAACCGGTGCCGCCGTAGCCCAGCTTGCTCTGGAACAGGTCTTGGGCGGGAACAGGCAGGGTCTGCCACTGGCCGACAAGCGCCCCCTCCTTGAACAGCGCCTTTTCCATGGCGATGCGGAACTTCCTCGGTGCGCAATCGACCCCGGCAGCTTTCGGATCGAAGCGGACATTGTACATGAAGTAGACGTGCGTGCTGTCGGGCGGGCAGTAGGGAGGAACGACGCCGGGGATCTCCGACAGCTGTCGGGTCAGGTAGTTTGCATTGGCGATACGCACGGCGTTGTGCTCGTCCAGGTGAATCAGCTGCGCCCGTGTGAGCGCTGCCGGCAGCTCCTGGTTCCTGTACATGTAGCCGAGTATGGAGGCGTTGTAGACGCGTCGCCTGCTCACCTCGTCGACCTCGTCGCCGAAGCAACGGATGAGGGTCGCCTTCTCGACATAGGACTCTTCGTTCGTCGTGAAGAGCCCCCCTTCCCCCCCGCAGAGGTTCTTGAAATTGTTCAATGAGAAGGTGCCGATATCTCCGATCCTGCCGACCTTCTTTCCCTTGTACACGGCGCCATGAGCCTGGCAGGCGTCCTCGATGACGAACAGCTTGTGTTTCCTCGCGATGGCGAGTATCGGATCCATGTCCGCGGGACAGCCCTGGATATGAACGGGGATGATCGCCTTCGTCCTCGGCGTGATCGCAGCCTCGAGCTTCGCCGGATCCATGCAGTAGGTCCTGGGATCGATGTCGACGAAGACAGGAATCGCGTTCTGATGAATGGCACAGGAGGCTGACGCGAGGAAGGTAAAAGCCGACGTGATGACCTCGTCCCCGGGCCCGACGCCGACTGCAGCCAGAGCCATGTGAAGCGCGGCAGTTCGGCTGCATGTGGTCAGGCAATGGGTCGTGCCGACGTACTGTGCCCACTCCTTCTCGAGCGCTTTGACCTGGGGGGCGGTTCCCCCGGCAACGATGCCGCGGTCGAGCACCTCATTGACGAGCCGTCGCTCATCGGGTCCGATAATCGGCCAATTCTTGTAGTCGCTCCTGCTGATCGACGGCGTGCCACCGGAAATCGCCAGTTTCTCACTCATATTCGTCCCCTGTCGAGCATACTCTCATCGTTAGATTCATATTTGACTAAATATGGCTACTTTTTAGCATAATGGTTCTGATAAGTCAATACATATTTATTTTCACTTTTAATTGGCCATTTATATCCCAAATAGCTATTTAATCCGAATTACCACTCAGATTCGCTTGAAATTAGTACTGGAAGATTTTATAGTCTTTCCATGGCGAAAATTGCCAGGAACGTGAAGGACCGCGCGAAAGTGATTCGTTTTATAAGGGAAAAGACCAAGGTTTCCAGAAGCGATCTCGCCGTGCAATTCACCCTTGACAAAAAAACAGCCTCCGCTGTTGTCGATGACCTTCTCGGCGACAGTTTGATCGTTCCCGCGGGGTTTCAGGACTCACTCGCCGGCAGACGGCAGGAGCTTTTCGCGCTGAACGGCGACTATGGCAACTACATGGGAATCGATCTGGGCGGGACGCATATCATCGGCGTCCTTACGGATCTGAACGGCAGGCTCCTGGATCGGGTTTTCTTCGAGATACGCCCCGGCCTCCCCGTCGACATCATCATCGAGCAGATGAAGGCAATCGGCCGCCGACTGCTCGGGTCCGACAAGGCAAACGCGGAAATCCGTTCGGTCGGGATCTGCGCCCCGGGCTTCATGGATGTTCGAACGGGCACGTCTCTCATCGCGGAAAACATCCCCGGGTGGCACGACATCGGCTTGAAGGACGTTTTCGAGGAAGCGTTCCAACGGCCCGTATTCGCGGACGATTCCTCCCGCGCATTCGCGCTGGCGGAAAAGCTCATCGGCGAGGGACGGGGAAAACGCGACTTCCTGCTCGTCGACCTCGGCTACGGAATCGGGATGGCGGTCGTCGTGAACGACTCGCTCTACACCGGCGCCGGCAACAAGTCGGGCGAGATCGGACACATGATCGTCAAGCCGAACGGGCCGTCATGCACCTGCGGGAACAGGGGATGCCTGGAGGCAGTGGCGTCGGGACGGGCGATCGCCCAGGAGGCCGGGCTGGGCATGCAGGCGGGCAAGTCCGAGCTCCTCAACGGGCTGACGCACGGCAAGCCTGAGACCGTGACCGCGCAGGACGTATCTATCGCCGCGAGCATGGGCGACGAGTTCTGCGCCGCTCTCGTCCGCGAGGCAGGGCAGGTCATCGGCCTCGCACTGGCGAACGCGGTCAATGTCCTCAACCCATCCCGTGTCGTTCTCGGAGGCGGGCTCATCAGCTCCAACAGCCTGATGGAGAAAAGCATCGCTGAGGCGCTTCGGGCGTATTCGATGAGGGAGATTTTCCAGGACATGGATCTCAAGGTTTCACAGCTGGGAATCGACGGCTCTGCGCTGGGAAGCGCATTCCTCGCCATGACTCGGATATTCGATTCTGAGCAGTGAGAAGGCTCAGGCGCAGTACTCCACCGCGGTAAGGACCATGATGCGGATGAGCGACAGTACGCTCTCCACGTCGACGTATTCATCGATCCCGTGAGGATTGCCCCCCCGGGGGCCGACCACGGCGACCTCCGTGCGTGACGCCTTGCGGAAAGTGAAGGCATCCGTCGCGAACGGAATCCCCCGTTCGTCGTGGGAGAGCCCGAGCCGGGCGTAGGCATTGCGGATGCACGTCAGTGCGGGATGATACCTGTCCGTGCGATGCCCTTCGAGGAATCGGATCACGGGCTGGAAGTCCGGCGCGGCGGCGCTCCCGTTTCGGATTTCTTTCAGCTCCTCTTCCAGAAAATCGACAAGGTCCCGTGTCGCTTCCGCAGCACTTCGATCGGCAAAGGTTTCCTGCCAGAAGTACAGATGCCCCGTCGTCGGCACGGCGCCGGACTCGGCGTAGGTGCTCCCCCCCGAGGCGAGCTGGTAGATGAGAAGCCGCACGCGCATGTCGCGATCGAACGCCGGCGGAGGGGGTACCGCGGCAAGGCGCCGGTCGTATTTTTCCAACGCCAGAGCGACCCTGCTCAACGTAGGGATGGGATTGGCGTGCGTCATGTCCGCACCGATTCCTCCCGCCCCCTTCTCAACGACCGTTGCCTTCATGACGAGGTCGCCGATCGTCTCGATGCCGACGGCAAGCTCGCTGGGCTCCGCAAGGATCGCAAAATCGATGTCGGGATGCCGAAGCCGTGCGGCAAGGGTCCCATTGGCGCCGCCGTTTTCTTCGTCGACCACGCTTTCAGCGTACACGTCGCCCTTGAGCTCTATTCCCAGGTCGTGCAGGCACTTCAGCGCGAAGAATCCTGAAGCGGTGCCCGCTTTCATGTCGATGGCGCCCCTTCCATACAGACGCCCGTCACGGATCTCTCCGCTGAACGGATCCGGAAAGACGGTCCACGTCTTTCCGTAGGAAGGCATCGTATCCATGTGGCCTGAAAACACGAGAGACCTGCCGCCTCCTTTGCCCGGGCGACGAGCGACAAGGAGGGGCCGGCCGGCGTAGATCCTCTCCCGCCCTTCGATCGTGGGGAAAAAGAGGGGATGCGCGCGGACGCCCGGCACGTCGTCGACCTCGAACATCTCGAGGTCTTTCGCAGCCACGAATCGTGCCGCACTCTCGTGGAGGAACTCCTGCCCGGGTTTCTCATTGCCGCCCGGGGGCAGGTTCTCTGTCCTTATACGGATCAGGGAGGAGATGGTGTGCAGTATCTCCTCCCTGCCGCTCTCGACCCATCGGTTCACGTCATCAACGAATCCCATGGCGCGCAACCGCTCAACGAGGGCTCATGCCGTGAGCTCGATCTTCAGGTCGTCGGCGACCGGATCGATGATGATGAAGTCCCCCGGCGCCGTTCGAAGCAGCGAGCAGGGGATCTCGGGGACGATCGGGCCGTGCAGGGCGAGGCGCGTGATGAACTTCTGCCACACGATGCCGCCGGCATATGTGCCGTCCGCTGTGAGTCCGCACCCGTCGTTCCACCAGGAGCGGAAGTCGGCGTTGAGGAGGGTCGTGGAGCCGGTCGTGTACGCCTTCGGGGGAACGAACGGCCATGCGCCGCTCATGTCGGTGATCGCCATCTGGATCGTCGAGATGGGATGGAAGGCGATGAGGCGGGGCGTGCCCTTCTTCCATTCCTCGATGCTCATGCCGTTCTCCTTGGCCAGATGCGGGTCCCAGAACGAATAGTGGCCGGAAAGTCCCGTGCCTCCATACACGATGTTGGCGCCCTTTGCCGCGGCGTCCCTGCGCGCCTCGAGTATCATCTCATCGTAGTGGTTGATGTTCTTTTTAGAGGGGAAATGGACCTGTTTTTCAGGGATCCTGAGCTTCGGGTCGAGCCGGGAGATGAACTGCTTTTCGATCGTGTAATGGAATGAGCCCGGCCAGCTCGGATCGATGTCGTTGCCGTTTTCGTCCGTGTACTCGTCCATCGAGAAGTAGTGCACGTGATGGAGAGGGACGCGGAGGGCGTTCACCATGTCGGCGAGCATCTGATACTGAAAGATCGGCCCTGTCGGGAAGACGCCGACGAACTGTTTGCCTTCGTCGAGGGCTCTCTTGATGCGAACGAGCATGTCCAGGGCCATCTGGAAATGGAAGTCCTTGACGGGAGCGATGCGGGCCTTGAACTGAGGATGCGTGCCTTCGGGGAGGGAGCAGAGATCCTGCTTGTGAATCTTGGCGACCTTCTTGCATACCTCCATGTCCCGGAAGGCCAGGAACTCGGCGGGCTTGAAATTGATGAGGTCAATGTCAGGATTGAAATCGGGTTTCATCTCTGTCCTCCATCCCGGCAGGGTACCACGGCCGTCGACGGAGAGAAACTGCAATAAACCAAGATAGTTCTGGAAAAATCTCTCTTGACAGCGTGCCGGCCATGGCCTAGATTTCGCAGGGGAAAGTGGCATGGTCCATCAGTTTCTGGAAATCCTCAAGGACAACAAGGTTCTCACCCAGCTCTGCGAGATCTACTATCAAAATACCGGCATGGTCATCTCTGTCCACCACCCCGGCGCCGCCGGTCGCGTGGAGTTCTACCCTCAAGAGGAACGAAGCGACTATTGCCGTCTCATCCAATCCACGCCCGCCGGCCTCCGCAAGTGCCTGGAATGCGATCGGGAAGCATGCGCAACCGCCCAACGGAAGGGCGGATACCACATCTACCGCTGCCATGCAGGGCTCGTCGACGTTGCCATCCCCATCATGTATCTCGGGGAGGAGATCGGCTCCATATACACGGGGCAGATCATGCTGGAAAAGCCGGAGGGCAAACGCCTGCGGCTCCTCTTCGACACGCTCGCCCTTCCGGACGTCTCCTACGAACGGTTCACGGAGGCTTTCTTCAGCGTCAAGGTCGTGGAGAGGAGCCGACTCCTGTTCTACGCCCGACTCCTCGATTTCATGGCAAACTACATCATCAAGGCGGAAAACGAGATACGGCTGCAGAAAACGGTGGTCATGCAGGATCGTGAGCTGCACAGCCGTGAAATCGAACAGATCCGACTGGAGAAGACCCTGAAGGATCTCAGCATCTCGGTGCTGAGCAATGGACGGAAGGACCGGCCCCAGCAGGGGGGATGCGCGGCCGCAAGCTCCATGAATCGGCAGGTCATCGAAAAAGCCTGCACCTTCATCAATGCGAACTTCAGCAAGGACATCACACTGGACGATGTGGCAAGGGCGGTATTCCTCTCCCCCAACTACTTCAGCTCCCTGTTCAAGAAGGTGGCGGGCCGCAGCTTCAAGAGTTACCTCGTTCGCCAGAGGATGGAAGCCGCGCAGAGACTGCTCGCGGAAACGAACATCCCGATCAAGGAAGTCGTCTTCAAGACCGGATTCAAGGATTACAACTATTTCAATCGTTCCTTCCGTATCATGTCGGGGGTCGCCCCGGCATCCTTCCGCGCCCGTTACGCGTCACAGGAACAGGTGAGCGCGCTGTGAGATTTCTCCAGAACTTCCGTTGCCAATCGCAGTGTCTCCGGCGTTTCGATGTGGTAGTGTAGCCGGGCTCACAGGAGGGACACAGTGAGAAACGGAGAGCGAACCTTCAGCCGTGCATGGCTGGAACGTCACGTCGGCAGTGTGCGTCAGTTGGGGGGCATTCGAGCCTTCGAGCTGGTGGAGGGGCGGGCGCGCGGAACGCGCTGCTTCCAGGTCGACACCGGCTCAGGGCTGGCGTTCACGGTCGTGGCCGATCGCGGCCTGGATATCGCTGACTGCAGCTTCAAGGGCGTCAATCTCGTCTACCATACGCCCGGAGGGATCGCACACCCCGCGTTCTACGATCCCGCGGGGCTCGAGTGGCTGCGCTCGTTTTTCGCCGGGCTCGTCACGACCTGCGGGCTCACGTACTTCGGCGCCCCGGGTCGGGACGGTTCCGAGGAGCTGGGGCTCCACGGGAGGTATTCAGCGATGCCGGCTGTGCGCGTGTGCGACCAGTCGCGCTGGGAGGGGGACGAGTACCTGCTGGAGCTCGTCGGGTCCGTCGAAGAATGCGTTCCCTTCGGCAACAAGCTCCGTCTCACCCGCACGATCCGTTCGCGCATCGGCTCGCGAAGCATCCATCTCCACGATGTGGTGGAGAACTTCGGCGCTGGAGCATCGCCTTTCACGATGCTCTATCACGTCAACCCGGGCTATCCCCTCCTTTCTGAGGGGAGCGAAATCCTCGTGTCCTCCTCTGCCGTTGAACCGTACGATGCGCATTCCGCCGCGGAATCGGCTGAGATGTACTCGGTGCGGGAGCCCACCACGGGGTACGCCGAGGTGAACTACCTCCATACAATGGCAGCCGACGAGAAGGGGCGGGCGCGGGCCGGCCTCATCAACCGACAGATGTCCGGCGGACTGGGTCTTTNNATATTTCCTTCGACGTTCGCACGCTCCCCTACCTGAGCGAATGGAAGATGCTCTCCCCGGTCGACTACGTGGTGGGGCTCGAGCCGGTGAATACGAAAATCGCCAATCGCGCGGAGCTCCGCGCAACGGGCCGTCTGCCCACGCTGGAGCCCGGCGAGGTGCGGGAGATGGATCTGGAGTTCTCCGTGCTCGAAGGGAAGACGGAGATCGATGATTTTGTCGCCGAGGTGGAGCGGATACGGAGGGGGCTATGAAATCAGTTGTCCTGTACGATTCCGTCCACGGAAACACCGAGACCATTGCGCGGAGCATCGCCAGAGGACTCGGCGATCCCGCAAAGGTGTCAGTTCTCGACGTCACGAAGGCGCGCGCCGCGGACCTCGCATCGATCGACCTTCTTGTCGTCGGGTCACCGACCCTCGGCGGCCGACCGTCGACAGGCATGCAGACCTTTCTCCAGTCGATTGGAGACGGCGCGCTCAAAGGCGTGAAAACGGCGACGTTCGACACGCGCATGGCGATGCTCATCGCCCGGATGTTCGGGTACGCGGCGGATCGTATGGCGTACACGCTTGCGGCCAAGGGAGCGGTGCGTGCCGCGCCGCCGACTGGCTTCATCGTGGAAGGAAGATCGGGTCCGCTTCGGAAAGGGGAAGAGGAACGGGCCGCTGCGTGGGCGCAAGGGATCGTGTAGCTCGTCCCTGACAGACGCATCGAGCTGACGGTTCCGAAGGAGCCTTGACGGGGCGGAGGACGGAACCTATCCTTCCCCCATGCTCGAATCCGTAGCTGCCTCGACGCCCGGATCGGTTTCCGATCGGGAGGAGTTCCGCGTCCTGGAATCGATCCAGGACAGGCTTCTGTGGTTGTCGATGAACATCATCCACCACGCCAACNNTCGGCGGCCACCCTGCCTCCTGCGCGTCTGCGGTGTCGATCCTCACGGCCCTCTACTTCAGCGCCATGAGGTCGAGCGACCGCATCGCCGTGAAACCGCACGCCTCGCCGGTGATGCACGCCGCGATGTATCTCCTGGGCGTCCTGCCGAAGGAGCGGCTTGCGACCCTGCGTGAGTACGGCGGCTTACAGGCGTATCCCAGCCGCACCAAGGATTTCGACGCGGTGGACTTCTCCACGGGCTCGGTCGGCCTGGGCGCCGTGGCGCCCACCTTTGCCGCGCTCGTGCAGCGCTACGCCCACGCGCATTTCGGAGACACGACGTCGGATCGGTTCATTGCGGTGAGCGGTGACGGCGAGCTCGACGAAGGCAACGTGTGGGAGGCCATCATCGATGCGAACCTCCAGGACATCTCCAACTCCCTGTGGGTCATCGACCTGAACCGCCAGAGCCTCGACCGTGTCGTCCCCGGTGTGCGCGCCGGTCAGCTCAAGGCGCTTTTCGCCGACAGCGGCTGGCAGGTGATCGAGACGAAGTACGGAACGCATCTGGAGGAAGCTTTCAGCCGTGAAGGCGGCGCGGCGCTCAGGGAGTGCATCGACGAGATGCGCAATGAGGAGTACCAGAGCCTCGTGCGGCAGGACGGACGCGTCATCCGCGACACGCTCCTCCGCCGGCCGCGCGCCGCGGAGATGGCACGCTGCCTCTCCCCGCTCACCGACTCCGATCTCCCCGCGCTTCTGTCAAACCTCGGAGGCCACGACCTCCCGCAACTCTTGAATGCGTTCCGCATGGCGGAGAGGGAGCGTTCACGCCCGACCGTGGTCTTCGCATATACGATCAAGGGGTGGCGACTGCCCATGGCGGCGGATCCGTTCAACCATTCGGCGCTTCTCAACGAGCAGCGCCTGGACGAGCTGCGTCAGACAATGGGTATTTCCCCTGATGGATGCTGGGACGCATTCCCCCCTGAGAGCGCCGAGGGCAGGTGGTGCCTCAGCGCTGCGGAGCGGCTCGGCCTGCCCACCGCGCCGAACGAGGAGCGCCTTCCGCGCCGCCGCCCTGTACGCCCGGTACCCGTGACGGCGGAAGACGTGCCGCTCGAGCTCTCCCACGAGGACCCGGGGCTTTCGATCACCTCCACGCAGGAGGCTTTCGGCAGGGTGCTGATCCGTCTGAACGACATCCCGAAAGTCGGCGAGCGGCTGGTCACCACGTCCCCCGACGTGTCGGTCTCTACAGGCCTTGCGGGCTGGATCAACAAGGTCGGGCTCTTCTCCCTGAATCCCGTGACGGACTTCGAAGCGGGAAAGCCCCGCGTCCTGGACTGGAAGGCGTCACAGCGCGGCCGTCACATCGAGCTCGGCATCTCGGAGATGAACCTCTTCACGCTCCTCGGCCAGATGGGCCTCTCCCACGAGATGAACGGCCAGCTCCTCTTCCCCGTGGGCACCGTGTATGACCCGTTCGTCTGCCGGGGCCTCGACGCCCTCATCTTCGGGTTGTACAGCGGATCGCGCTTCATCTTCGCAGGCACTCCGAGCGGTGTATCGCTTGCAGCCGAGGGCGGCGCCCACCAGTCCTCCGCAACCGCCTCCCTGGGCATGGACCTCCCCGTGCTCGATTATTACGAGCCCTGCTTCGCGCTTGAAGTGGAGTGGGCGCTGCTGGAAGGGATCCGTCAATGCTGCAAGAGGGACACCGGGTGCAGCACCTATCTGCGCCTTTCGACGAAGCCCGTGGATCAGTCCCTCATGGCACCCGCCCTGCGGCGACTGGGCAAGGATACTCTCCGCGAGCAGAGCCTTCAGGGTGGCTACGTCCTCAGGGAGGCAGGGCAGACGCCGTTCGTGCACCTGGTCTCCTGTGGAGCAATGATTCCCGACACCCTTGCGGCGGCCGAGCTTCTCGAGCGGGAGGGTGTGGGCGCAAGCGTCATCCACCTCACTGCCCCACGACGGGCCTTCGAGGACTGGCGGCGGCACAGGGACGGAGGCCGGCACATCCTTTCAGACCTCATTCCCCCCGAGGCGCGCCAGGCGCCGATCGTAACCGTCATCGACGGTGCGGCAAGCGCACTGGCATGGATGGGAAGCGTCTTCGGGCAACCGGCAACCCCACTGGGGGTCTGCAGCTTCGGCCAGTCCGGCTCCCGCAGCGACCTCTACCATTGCATGGAGATCGATACCGACGCTATAGCACAGGCGGCGTTCGAGGCGATGGACCGGGCAGAGCGTTGAGATGCACCCGCATGGTCATCTGCCGGGGGCGTGCCCGAAGTACATGAGCTCCCAGACAGCGGAGCTCTCCGTCTTGGTTTCAACCACCTGACCGGCCTCGAATCGTTCGAGGGTCACCGTCCCCGTGAACCGAAGGTAGGCGCCGTCGAACCCCGACAGGCGCGCAAGGAACGATTCGAACCCGCCCAGCATGTCGACGAACCGGGTCCGAACGAGATCCGCACCGCGGCGGAAGGTGATCCGGTAGCGCGACGCACCGTCGTCGTAGTCATAGGCGACGACTGCCGCCACCGGTTTTCCCGTATAAGGGTCGGAGTAGACCCCCTCCGTGGAGAACCGCACCTTCGTGGCATCGTCGGCGATGATGGCCCCGTCACGGGCCAGCATGAAGATCGGCAGCGGGGTCGACCCGTAGGTGCCACTTGCCGTGATGTAGCTCGCGATAACGGTGTAGCTCCCGATCTGCGCCCTGCCCCAGTACCAGTCGTGGATGAGGTCGAGCATCGAGGCGTCGCCCCAGTTGTGATCGTGGTAGCCGACGCCGCTCACCGCCCCGCTCTGACCGGCGATGCTCACCGTCCCGGAAACCGTGCCCTGCGGGACCGACGGCAGCCAGGCGAAATAGTGACCCTTGTCCCCTCCGAAGAAGGAATAGCCGGTCCCCGGGCGCCAGGGCGGCACCGTGCCGTGCAACGTTATGTCGGCCTGGACATCGCCTTCCGAGAAGTGAAGCGCGTAGTCGTGGAGATCTCCGCGGACCCAATTCGCGCCGATCTTCACGTCACAGCCTTCACGGGACGCGGAGAAATCCGCCGGCGCGGCCGTCACCGTCTTGCTCACCGTGGGCTTCCCCGGCCGATCGAGGGTGAACGTCACGAAAGGGGCGAGCTGCGTCTGCGGACGCGTGAAGTCCTTCGTGAGGTAGGTGATGACGAGCGTCGAGCCGTTATCGAGGTTGAAATCGAAATACCACCACTCGTACGTGCCTGCCGCGCCGGTGGTGCGCGCCCCGTCCTCCCATGCGGCCACCCGTTCGGGAGAAAGGCCCAGCGCGGCATACTCGGAGCCGCTCACCGCGGTAGCGGCAGTCCCGCTGGAGGTCGGCGCGGACGTTGCACAGGCCGCCAGCGCCACTACGATGACGAACGGCAGAAATCCCCATCTCTTCATGGCTGACAATGAAATACCGAAGCATCGCTTTTTTCCAGTGCTGATCTTGCCTAATCGTCGCCGAACACCTATAAGGAGCCATGAGCAAAGTTCAGCTCGGAAAACGTTTCCCCCCCTCCTTCCTCTTCGGGGCGAGCACCTCGGCCTTTCAGATCGAAGGCTCCCCTGCCGCCGACGGGAAGGGAGAATCCATCTGGGACCGCTTCTGCACGAAGCGCGGGGCCATCCAGGACGGGTCCAACGGCGATGTCGCCTGCGACCATTACAGGCGCTGGAAGACGGACATCGAGTGCATGCGCTTCCTCGGGCTGGACTCCTACCGATTCTCCGTTTCCTGGCCGCGCGTGCAGCCCACCGGCCGCGGTCCCGTGAACGCGCCGGGACTCGCCTTCTACGACCGTCTGGTCGACGGTCTGCTGGAGGCGGGAATCGAGCCCTTCGTAACTCTTTACCACTGGGACCTGCCGCAGGCGCTGCAGGACAGGGGAGGCTGGGGATCACGCGAGACTTCCGAGCGATTTGCCGAGTACGCGTCCATCGTCGCGCGCGGGCTCGGGGATCGCGTGGCTCATTTCATCACGCTGAACGAGCCGTGGATGTTCACGTTCGTCGGCCACCTCATGGGATGGCATCCACCCGGACGCCACAATCCGTGGCTCGCCCTGCGCGTGCTCCACGACGCCCTCATGGGCCATGGGCGCGCGGTGGAGGCAATCAAGCGGGAGCGGCCGCAGGCCCAGGTCGGCATCAGCCTGAGCCTCTCCCCCGTCGAGCCCGCAACGGACTCCGAACGGGACAGGCAGGCGGCTCACCGCGCCGACATCTTCATGAACAGGATGCTCCTGGACCCGATCCTCCGCGGCAGCTATCCGGATGAGGCGCGATCCATGCTCCGTGTCTTTTTCCCGCGCATCAAGGCGGATGACCTGGCGATCATCTCCCGGCCGATGGATTTCCTCGGGGTCAACACCTACACCCGTGAGCGCGCCCGCTTCACGCGGAAG
>PLNO01000068.1 GCA_003141795.1 Spirochaetaceae bacterium
ACTTGAACCCGCGGCCTCCGGCTTGACAGGCCAGCGCGATAACCAGCTTCGCCACGCCCCCGTGAGCGTGAATGTAGCAGTGCCCCCCACCACTGTCAAGTGGGAGGGGCGCGGCGCGAGGCACTCGTTGACATGCCCTGCACGCTATGCTATTTTTTCGTGGTCGAAATTCAACACCCATACAGGAAAACTTAATGGCATCACGAGAGATCAGGAGAGCGACACAGAAAAAGGGAGAGACCGTCTCAGAGAGCATCGAGAAACGCCATTCGATGCACCCGATGTGGTACGCTTTCACCGTCATCATCCTCGTCGTCATCGTCGTNNCAGCGGGGTCTTAGAGGCCACGCTGTCGGCCACGCGTTTCGACGCCAGCATCTGGGGCAACGGGGATGCGGACCTGGTGGTGACACCGCAGGGCAACGCGGGCAACTACTTCGCGCAGCAGCGCGACCAGATCGCCAACCAGCTCCAGGCGAGCGGTCAGGGCTCCCAGAACTCCGCCACGATGGTCCAGTCGGTCTGGTACCAGGCGTTCATGAACACTGCGGAGCACGTGGCAATCATCGTGCAGACGGAGGACGCGGGCGTGGTGGTAAGCAATGACGCCATCGACAAAGCTCTGCTCGCCTATCCCGGATACATGGACGACAACGGCAAGTTCAGCGAGCAGCGCTACCAGAGCGTCACCGCCGCCGACAGGGCCTCGACGCGCAAGGTGATGAGGGAGAACCTCGAGTCCAACGTCTTCGTGAGCGACGTGATGAGCGGTGTGAACTCCGGCTCCAAGGAGACGGAGTTCATCAAGAACATGGTGAGGCCCGAGAGGAGCTTTTCCTTCGTGTCCTACCCCTTCGCGGATTTCCCCCAGTCCGAGGTGCAGAAGTTCGGGGAAGCGAACAAGTCCCGATTCACGCGGATCAAGGTGAGCAGGATCCTCGTCAAATCGGGGGAATCCCAGGCCAAGGAGATCCGCAAGAAGATCGCCGACAAGACGAGCAACTTCGAGGAGCTCGCCAAGACCTACTCCAAGGACGTCTACGCGGACAAGGGCGGCGACATGGGGTGGCGGTACGCCTACGACCTGGAAGCCGACTTCGAGGCCAAGGACACCGCGCAGAAGGTCATCGCTCTGAAGAACGGGGAGCTGAGCGACGTTCTGAAGGGCTCGTTCGGGTGGATGATCTATCGATGCGATTCGGAGGCCGTGGACGCGGACTTCACAAACCCGACGGTGCTCACCGACGTTCGCGCCTACATCACCACCTATGAGAAGGGCAAGATCGAAGACTATTTCAACGAGAGGGCTACTCAGCTCTCACGTCGTTCAGCGGAGGTCGGTTTCGACAGGGCGGCGCGGGAAGCGAACGTCAAAGCGTATCCCACGGACTTCTTCCCGGTGAACGTGGGAAGCGTTTTCTCCTTCGCGCCGTTGAAGGCAACCCCGGACTCGGCCACTCCGGCGAACGCCCAGTACAGCGAAGACTTCTTCTACCGGGCCTTTACGCTTGGCAAGGACCAGGTCTCCGCCCCCATCATGCTCGACGACCAGGCCATCGTGCTGAAGCTGACCGGTGAGCAGAACTTCCCTGAAACGACGATTGCGCTCCTCGGCAACTGGGTCTCCTACGTGGCCAGCCAGTCTCTCCAGGCCGACCTCGCTCAGGCCCTCATGACGCCGGAGAAGTTCAAGGACGATTTCATGGTGAAGTTCATCACCTACGTGATGCCGTCGAACTCCAAACAGTAGGCGAGAGATGGCGGGAGAGGGACCTCTCCTCCTCCAGACCGATAAAGGGCAGACCCTGGTCTGGGGGGCCATTCAATTCTACCCCTCGCCCGACCCTGAAGAGTACGCGCGCCGCAAGGCGCGCGTTTTTACGTGCGCCCCGCGCACCCTCGTCTTTGTCCCCTCCATAGGCCTGGGCTACGGGCTGCGTGAGCTGCTTGCGGCCCTGCCCGAGGGCGGCGCGATCCTCTGCATCGAAGCGTTCCAGGAGGTGATGGCCATCGCGGCCGTGCGCGACATTCCGCGCGATCCCCGTCTCCTCCTCGTTCGTACCGCGGATACGTCGGCGGCCGCGGAGGCGGTACGACGGTTGGGGACGGGCCGCTTCCGGCGCGTCGTGGAGATCCCCCTCAGCGCGGGCTACCGGCGCGCCCCTGAGCTGTACCGCAACCTCAGGCGGGCCATGGAGGAGGAGATCAGCCAGTACTGGCATAACAGGCTCACCCTTATCGCCCTGGGAAGCCTCCAGGTCCGCAACGTCATTTCCAACATCCCGCTCCTGAAGACGGCGCTGGACTTCAGCGCGCTTTCCACGGATCTCCCCGTCGTTGTCGCCGGAGCGGGGCCGTCACTCGATGGATGCACGGAGGCGCTCCTGCGGCATCGGTCTCGCTTTGCCCTCGTGGCCGTGGACACGGCCCTGCCGTCTCTGCGCGCCGCCGGCCTGACGCCCGACATCGTCATAGCCCTTGAAGCGCAACTGGCGAATCTGCAGGATTTCATCCCCGGGGCGGACGCGAAAACCCTTCTTGCCTGCGATATCTCCAGCCATCCCACCGCAGCACGGCTGTTCGATGGGAGGCTGTTCATGTTCTGCTCGACCTTCGCCCCCCTGCGGCTCTTCCACCGCATGGCGGAGGCCGGGCTGCTTCCCGCCGTGTTTCCCCCTCTCGGCTCGGTCGGCGTTACGGCGGTCCATGCGGCTCTGCGGCTGACGCGGGGGCAGGTCTTCCTGGCCGGCCTCGACTTCAGCTTCCCCGGAATGCGGACGCACGCCCGCAATGCCCCGTCCCACCTCGCCATGCTGACGGCCTCGTCACGGCTCTCCCCCGTCGGGCAGGCAAGCTTCTCCGCCATGGCAGACCGGAGCCTTGCGGCGGTCACGGGCAAGGACGGGAAGCCCGTCCTCACCGACAGGGTGCTGCGCTCCTATCGCGACGGTCTCGAGCGCGAGGCGACAGAGCACAGGGACCGCGTTGCCGACGTGAGCCCCGCGGGGCTTCCTCTCGGCGTGCCCTCCCTTTCCCTGAGGGACATGGAGGAGGCGCTTTCCCGCGTGAACGCGAGAGGTCCGCGGGTCTCCATCGATCGAAGCAAGGGGTATCGGGCGGAATCGGTGGCGCGCTTTCTCGGCTCAGAAAGAGAGCTGCTGAGCCGTGCCGTCGAGATGAGGCCCTCATCGCGTGCGCCAGGGGACATCGAGGCCATGAGGGAGATGCTCGATGAGGTCGGGCACGTGTGGCTGCATTTCCCCGACCCCCCCGAAGGAGGCACCCCGAGCGACGGATTCATCGCGCGGGCCAGGGTCGCCGCCGGGTACTACCTGCAGCGGATCACGAGGATGGAATCAGTCGTCTGAGGTCTTCAGGACCGCGAGGAAAGCGGACTGCGGCAGCTCGACGTCGCCCACCNNTCTTGCCTTCCTTCTGCTTTTCAAGGAGCTTCCTCTTTCGCGAGATGTCCCCTCCGTAGCACTTGGCGATGACATCCTTGCGGAAGGCGTTCACGGTTTCCCGCGCGATGATCTGGCTGCCGATCGCCCCCTGGATCGCGATCTTGAACTGCTGGCGGGGGATCTCGTCGCGCAGCCGCTCGCACACGCGCCGCGCGGTCTGATAGGCATTGCCGCGGAAGACGAGCTGGGAAAGGGCGTCGACCATCTTTCCGTTGATGAGGATGTCGAGCTTGGACAGCTGCGTGTCGCGGAAGCCGAGCAGCTGATAATCGAAGGAGGCGTACCCGCGGCTCACCGACTTCAGCCTGTCGTAGAAATCAAAAACGACCTCGGCCAGAGGCATCTCGAAGACGAGCTCCACCCTCTTTTCGTCCAGATAGTTCATGCTCTTCTGTGTACCGCGCTTCTCGAGGCAGAGCGTGATGATGTTCCCCAGGTAGGTGGCCGGGGTGATCATTGCGGCGCTGATGAAAGGCTCCTCTGCCTGGGTGATCTGGGAGGGATCGGGGAAGTTCGCCGGGTTGTCGATGAGGATCGTCTTGCCGCCCTGGAGCGCCAGGCGGTACTGGACCGAAGGCGCGGTGAAGACGATCGACATCTCGAACTCGCGCTCCAGGCGCTCCTGGACGATCTCCAGGTGAAGGAGTCCGAGGAAGCCGCAGCGGAAGCCATAGCCCAGAGCGACGGAGGAATCCTTCTCGTAGATGAGGGAGGCGTCGTTCAGCTTCAGCTTCGCCATGGCCTGGACGAGCTCCTCGTAGTCGTTGGCGTCCACGGGATAGATCGAGGAGAACACGACGGGCTTGACCTCGCGGAACCCCGCAAGCGGCTCGGCGCAGGGCCTCTCATTGTCGGTGACCGTGTCCCCGACGCGCGTGTCGGCCACCGTCTTGATCCCGGCGATGAGATAACCGACCTCGCCCGGTCCCAGCGTCGCCACGGGCACGAGGCTCAGACGGAAGATGCCCGTCTCTTCGACCTTGTACGTCGAGCTATTCCACCAGAACCGCACGGATTGCCCCGCCTGCAGGAGTCCTTCATAGACGCGCACGTGCACTACGACGCCGCGATACACGTCGTAGTGGGAATCGAAAATAAGCGCCTTCAGGGGCGCGTCGGGGCTGCCGACGGGCGGTGGCACCCTCTTGACGATCGCCTCGCAGAGCTCGTCCACCCCCGTGCCGAGCTTTCCCGACACCAGGAGCGCGCTGTCCGAGTCGAGCCCGAGATCGTGGTCGATCTGCTTCTTCACCCCTTCGATGTCGGCGCTGGGGAGGTCGATCTTGTTGATCACCGGGATGATCTCCAGGTTGTGCTCCAGCGCCATGTACATGTTGGCCAGCGTCTGGGCCTCGACGCCCTGGCTCGCGTCGATGAGCAGCACGGCGCCCTCACACGCGGAGATGGACCGCGAGACCTCGTAGGAGAAATCCACGTGTCCCGGGGTGTCCACGAGGTTCAGGACGTACTCCTTGCCGTCCCCGGCACGATACGGAATGGCCACCGCCTGGCTCTTGATCGTGATGCCCCGCTCGCGCTCGATGTCCATGTTGTCGAGGATCTGGTCATGGAAGTCACGGTCAGCGATCAGCCGGGCTCGCTGGATGAACCTGTCGGCAAGTGTCGACTTGCCGTGGTCGATGT
>PLNO01000175.1 GCA_003141795.1 Spirochaetaceae bacterium
CCGTGCTCTGCCGGGCGCCCCCTTCTTTTTCAGAAGCGATTCGTCACTGACATCACGAGGAGGCAATTTCCATGGCGATAAAAATCGGCATGCATACGGACAATTTGCGCTCTCTCAGCGGATCTTTCGAGGCGGGCGTCGACATGGGGGCGAAGTTCCACATGCCCCACGTCGAGTTCGGCGTCATCCACGGCCATTATTTCATCAACTCGATGGGCTACGACCCTGCGGTCTCCCTGTGGGACAATCCCCTGCGCATCCGCAAATACGTCGAAGATCGGGGGATGTACGTCTCCCAGATCGACGGCGCTTATCCGATGATGGGCCCCGACGGGGCTGCCTACGGGATCCACTACGGCAGGCAGGCCATCCGCTTCGCGAAGGAGCTGGGCTGCAGGAAGCTGGACACCACGGACAGCGCCGCTCTGCCCAAGGGCCTCTCCAAGGACGAGGCGTTCAAGCAGGCCGTATTCAATTACGGGGAGCTCCTGAAATGGGCGGAGGACTACAAGGTCATCGTGAACGTCGAGCCCCACGGGGCCTGCACGACCGATGTCGAGTTCATGCTGAAGCTCATGAAGCATTTCGAGAGCGAATACTTCGGCGTGAACATGGACACCGGCAATGTCTTCATCTCCGGTTCGGATCCTCTGGAGTTCGTGAAGAGCCTTCAGAAATACATCAACCATTCGCACATCAAGGACGTGTCCGCCGCGCTGGCGGCAGCCAGCCGTGGCGAAGACACTGGTATCGCGGTCTCCGAGGTCTACGTGGGCCAGGGCGTTAATGCGCCGAACATCAAGAAGGTCCTCGAATACTGGAAGTCGCTGAAGTGGGACGGTGAAGTGTCCCTCGAGTGCTCGGGCACCGAGGAGAATACGCGTAAGAGCTACGAGTGGCTCAAGGCCATCTGCGGCTGATTCTGCTTCCCCTACTGCGGGACCGGCCGGCAGCTCTCCCTGATGGTGAGCTCGGGGGAGAGGAGCACGCGGGTCACGGGCAGCGACGGCGAGTGGATGCGCTGGACGATCTGGCGGCCCGCCTGCCTGCCGAGTTCGAGCGTCGGGCTGTGCACGGTGGTGAGCGGTGGGGTCGAATGGGAGGAGAGAGTTGTGTCGTCAAAGCCCACGACGCTGAGCTCCTCGGGGATCCGACGCACGTCCTTCAGCCCCGCCATGGCCCCGATAGCAAGTGTGTCGCTTGCGCAGAACAGCGCAGTGATGTGCGGCGCCCGCTCGATCAGGGTTTTTGCCGCGACGCTCCCATCGTTTATCGTCCATCCGTCCACCTGGATGACCTGCGACTCCACAACGTCGATGCCGGCCTCGGCAAGGGCGCGCACGTACCCGTCGTACCTGTCACGGGCCGGCAGCGATGAGCGCGGCCCCCGGATGCAGCCGATGGCGCGGTGGCCGAGCCCCAGGAGGTACTTGATCGCCTTGTGCGCTCCGCTCATGTTGTTCACGCTCAGCGAATCGAAGCGCTGATCGATGTCGTCGATGCTCGGATTGATAAGAACGCAGGGTAGGCCGAGCTGCTCGATCTGCCACACGAGCTCGGCTGAGCCCGTCTCGGCAAGCAAGAGGCCGTCGACCTTCCGCCCGATGTCCGCGACGATTCCCCTGTTCTCCGTCTCGTCGTCGTCGAGGTAGGAGAAGATGAGATGCCTCTTCGCCGAGCGGAGCTCGCCTTGGATCCCCTCCATCACCCTGTAGTAGTAAAAATCGTCCTGGATGCTGCGGACCGGGACGTGTTGGCGCCCGACGAGGAACCCGATCGTGCCGGTCTGCGCTGCGGTGGCCGCGTCGATGTCGAGGTCCCTCGCGACGTAGCTTCCACTGCCGACGGCACGGTTCACCACGCCCCTGCTCACGAGACCGAGGATCGCGTTGCGCGCCGTGGCCCTGCTCACGCCGTAGAGCTTCGTGAGCGCACGTTCCGAGGGGATCTTGTCGCCCGGGGAAAGGTGCCCGCTTCTGATCTCCTCCAGCAGGATGTCTGTGAGCTGCGTGACGAGGGACTTGCCCCGGCTTTTCTTCAGCTGAACCATCTTCGTTTCCGTGAAAATGGTTATATCCACTTTCCCGGATTTTGTCAATATTAGGGCTCTTCCATGATATAATGGTTATAATCACTTGACCTAAGTGGTTATGTATGAAACAATCCATATTCGTATTGTGGTATGACCATTTCAAGGAGGAGAGTCATGAGGAGAAGTATCAGGTTCTTTGCCATTCTCGTGCTTGCCATCACGCTGGCAATCCCAGCCTTGGCGAATGGGGCCAAGGAGCAACCGGCGGCTGCGGCGCACGGCCAGGTAAGCCTCGGGTACTCGGGAGGCGTGTGGATCGAGAAGTACTTCGACCAGGTCGTTGCCGGCCTGGAGCAGGCGATGCCCGGCGTGAAAGTAAAGAAGGTCGTCTATCCCACCTACGATGACCTTCTCAACGGCCTGCCCACGCAGGTCGCGGCCAAGACAAACCCGGACGTCCTCTACTGGACCAACGAGCAGCTCGCCGACTACGCAAATAACGATGTATTGGCCCCGCTCGACGCGCTGGTGCCCCAGACGAAGATCGACCTGTCGGCCTTCTACAAGGGGCTCGTTCAGGGGTGGACGATGAACGGCGCGCTTTACGGCGTTCCCTTCAACGGCCAGAACTCGTCGATGGTCGTCAACCTGGACCTNNCTGCTGCAGAAGGCCGGGGTGACGAGCCTTCCGAAGACCATCCAGGAGCTCGGCCAGGATGCAACGCTCATCGCAACGAAGACCAGCTCCACAGGTCTCGTCATCCTTGACAACCTCTTCCACATCTCCCAGTACGTGTACGCTTTCGGTGGCGGGTGGGGTAATGGAAAGACGATCGACACGCCGCAGAACGCCCAGGCGCTGCAGTTCCTCGTCGACCTTTTCGCCAGCAAGACCGCGGCCACCGCCAAGCAACTCGGCGCAGGCTGGGACGGCGAAGCCTTTGCCAAGGGCGCCGTCGGCTTCTCCACAGGGGGACCGTGGTACATCGGTTACATGGGCCAGGCCGGACCGACAGTCCACTACCAGCTCATGCCGATCCCGACGGCGAACGGGGGCACTGCCATGGTGACTTACGGGGGCGGGCTCTCGATTTTCGCGAACGTCCAGGACAAGCGTACGGCGATCAGCGTCATCGACTATCTTACAAACGACGCGAACATGGAGCTCATGGCCACCAGCGCGCTGAAGTACCTGCCGGCCAAGACGCGCTACATGGACACCTACGTGAAGGTCGTGCCCGAGTTCGCTCCGCTGAGGGACGCGTTCTTCAAGGGTACGCCGCTTGACTACCCCGCCGCTGTGAAGGAGTTTGGCGACGATCTGGTGAAGGGCTTTGAGCAGATGGTCTTCCAGCCCGGTCAGCTCACCCCGCAGGAGCTTCTCAAGACGCTCCAGCAGAAGTACGGTTCGAAGTAAGGAGCGCCGCACAGGCCGGGGTCACGGACATGTCACAGCTCACGTCACTGTCGTCGGGGGTGCAGCCGCACTCCCGACGGCGCGCGGAAACAACGGCAGCGTATCTTCTCCTGGCCCCGGCCCTGCTCCTCCTGGCGGCCTGGTTCCTCTCTCCCATCATCTCGTCGTTCGTCCTGAGCTTCCAGGGCGTCAACATCTTCCACTATTCGCAGAGACAATTCGTCGGGCTGGCCAACTACCGCCAGCTTTTTTCCGACCCCGTCTTTCGCACGACGATCCGCATCACCCTCACCTTCGTCGTGCTCGTCGTTCCCGTTCAGACCGTGCTCGCTCTTCTGGCCGCGGTTGCGGTGAACGGCATGGGCAGGGCGCGCACCGCGTACCGTACCGTCTACTTCATTCCCTACGTCACCTCCACGGTGGCCATCACCGCCGTGTTCATGGACCTGTTCACCGTGCACGGGGCGCTGCCGGTCTTCTTCAGCCACCTCGGGCTGCCGGACGTGAGCTGGTTCGCCGACGTGCGGCTCGCACTCGTCTTTCTTGCCCTCATCTACGTGTGGATGAACCTCGGCCTCTACATGGTGATCTTCCTGTCGGGCCTGCAAACGATCGGCGTCGAGCTCTACGAGGCAGCTGGGATGGACGGGGCCAACGCGTGGCAGGAGCTGCTGCATATCACGATCCCGTCGTTGCGGCCGATCTTCTTCTTCGTTCTCGTCTCAGGCATGATCGCCGCCTTCCAGGTTTTCGACCAGGCCTATGTAATTTCGGGCGGCACAGTGCTCGGCGGCCCGGCCGGGGCCACGAGCACGATCGTCATCTTCATCTTTGCCCAGGCTTTCCGCTACAACAAGCTCGGCTACGCGAGCGCGGCCTCGGTCCTGCTCCTCGCGATCGTCTTTGCCGCCACGGCCATCCTTCGGCGGGTATTCAGAGAGGAAACCCATGCCGGGGACTGAGCTTGCGATCCATTCGTCGTCGCGCACCGCACGGCACATCGGCAGGATACTGCGTACCCTGATCGTGTCGCTCGTCGGGATCACCCTGCTCGTGCCCCTGCTGTATGCGCTGTACTCCTCGTTCGAGCTGCCCCGTGACTACGGACGCCTCGTGTCACCGTCCCACCTCACGCTCTGGAACTTCGGCCAGGTTATGACACTCGTCCCCATCCTGCACTGGTACCTCAACACCCTCGTGGTGACGGTCATCATGATGGTGGGCAACTTCGCGGTGAACACCCCCGCCGGGTATGCCCTTGCACGCCTGAGGTTCCCGGGGAAGAGGGTGATCTTCCTCGTCGTGCTGGGCGTCATGATGGTGCCGTTGCAGGCCTACCTTATCCCGTTGTATCTCACCGTGGCTCAGCTTGGCTGGCTGAACAGCTACGCGTCTCTCACTGTCCCGTTCATCGTGAACTGCTTCTTCATTTTCCTCATCAGGCAGTTCTTCCTGACGATCCCCCGCGAGTACGACGACGCGGCCGAGGTGGACGGCCTGGGCAAGGTCGCCACCTTCTTCCGCATCGGTCTTCCCCTGTCAGCGCCTGCCATCGTCACCCAGGCCGTGCTCGGGTTCACCATGACGTGGAACAGCTTCCTCATTCCGGTCACCATGACGAATGACAAGAGCTTCTTCGTTCTCACCGTGGGTCTCAACACCCTGAAGTCGCAGTACTACGACTTTCCCACCGTCACGATGGCCGGGGTCGTCCTCCTGACCGTGCCGGTCATCCTCGTGTTCGTCCTGTTCCAGAGGTACATCGTGCCGAGCCTTGCCTCCACAGGCGTGAAGGGATAAACGGGACCACTCATGGGCAAGGCGATGCGCGCTGCGCAGCGGCGGACAGCCACTGGGATGAGGATCAGTTTTGCATGCCGGCTGGTGATCGAGCCCGTCGACGGCCGCTACGGGCTTCGCATCGCGCTCGGACGAGAGACGGCCGCGCGCGCGCCGTACCCCATCGCCGTGCAGCTCATCGACCGCGGCGTAACCGCCTGGATCAGGTCGGGATACGCCGGTTTCGCGCGCACGGCGCACGGTGTGACGGCCTTCGGAAGCGTGACGGCGGGCTCGTCGCGCATCCACGTCGAAGACCGCTACAGCAGGCGTGACGGCGGGCTCGTGCTGGAACGCGTCGCACGGATCGAGGGGAGCTCTCCCGGGTGCGGCTTTCTCACCGCGGCGGAGTGGGACATCGACGGCGCGTCGTTTGACGACCCCTGGTTCGTGCCCGGAGTCTGGTACGGGCACAACGAGCACGCGCCTTCCGGGGCGATCGGGGCGCAGGACACCCGTACCACCCGGGCGTACTCGGTCTTTCGCGAAGACAGGCTTCCCCTTCCGCTCCTGCAGCACTGCGATGAGCGCACGGGAACCGCCGTTTGCCTGGCGCGCCTCGGGGCCACGGCCGAGACGACTGCGGCTGATGACGACGGGCCTCTCGTCGACGCCCGGATCGGCTTCGGCAGCCTTGGCGTGTACAACGGCGGCCGAACCGCGGCCTACTGGTTTCCCGGGACTGAGGGGGAGACGACCTATCCGCCCATGTGGGCGATCGGCAGGGGCAACAGCCAGGGTGACTCGCCGAGAAACCCCTTTGCCGGCAAAGGGGTTTCTCNNGAGAAACCCCTTTGCCGGCAAACCCATGGACGCGCGCTCGTCGGGCTGGGTGTACCGTCACCATCCCCTTTCCCATGGAGCAGAGCAGCGCTACTCGCTGCGGATTGATGTCACGCGGGACAAGGACTGGCTCGACGCCTCCGACAAAGTCTGGCAGCGAGTGAAGCACGACTATCGTCCCGCTGTCGTGCCCTGCGATCTTGATGAGATCGAGCGGTTGAGTGTGTCGGTGCTGGCCGGGATGGTCAGGCGCGTCGGTCCCGCAGTCGGGATCCCCACGTGGGTGGACTGCTTCACTGGCGCGCCGGGTCGGCAGCAGGACACCTTCGGCGTCGGCGTGGTTGCGCGGAACCTCGAGGTGGCGTACTACATGATCCTCTACGGGGCGCGATGGGGCATCGCGAGCTACCGGGAGACCGGCATAGCCATGCTTGACTTCTGGACGTCACGCAGCGAACAGGGTCTTGCCCACACGGAGCTCGATCCGTACCGCGATGCGTGGGTGGATCCGGTCTCGGAGGAGNNCTGCCTGGTCGCGTGGTCCCAGGAAAACGCGCTGAATGAGGCGCATCCTCAGTGGCTGGAATGGGTCAGGAGCTACGGCGAGTGGCTGCTTTCACACCAGAACGCCGACGGCTCCTACTACCGCGCCTACACGCTGGAGGGGGCCCCCGCGATCCGCTCGACGGGTGACTGCGCGCATGTCATCCCGTTTCTCGTCGAGATCGGCAGCGCACTCGGTGACCCGAGGTACCTGGAGGCAGCGCTCCGTGCCGCACGGTTTTTGTGGGCCGGCTTTCACCGCAGAGGCGAGTTCTTCGGCGGCACCCTGGACAACCCCGACTGCTGTGACAAGGAAGCATCCTCGCTTGCCCTGGAGGCATACCTTTCGCTCTTCGAGGCGACCCGGGACCGCGCGTGGCTGCGAGCCGCCGAGACTGCGGCCCGAATCTGCGAGACATGGATCTTCCAGTGGGACATCCCCATGCCGCCGGATGATCCCGCGCGTTTCTTCCCCCTGGGCCACACCACGGTGGGCTACCAGCTCATCACAACCGGCTTTTCCGCCTTCGATATGTACCTCACACGCCACGTTGGGGACTACCTCCTGCTTGCCCGCCATACGGGGGACCATCGCTATGAGCGGACGGCCGATCTCCTCCTGTACAACACGAAGGGGACCGTGCAGCGCGAAGCGGAGCTGGGATACGCGCAGCCAGGCCTCCAGATCGAGCACTTCTCAATGGGGCGCGGCCGCGGCTACGGGTTAAACTCGGGCTGGCTGCCGTGGGTCGCGACGAGCCATCTCCTGTCCATCAACGCGGCGCGCCAGGCGCAGAAGATGACGCGCGGATTGCCGTGAGAGGCAAGGTCGATAGTGTCTTCATTTTCTCCGAAGTAGGCAACCTGAACTGTGCAGTGCCCTGCGAGATACTTTCCCAGGTGAGGTGATCATGAGCAACAAGATTCCCGCGTCCTCCCAGCCAAAGGTCAAAATTGACGGGGGGTTCTGGCATTCCTACAGGGAGCTCGTGCGCGAGAAGGCGATGCCCTACCAGTGGAAGGCGATGAACGACGAGATCCCGGGCGCCCCCAAGAGCCACTCCGTGGAGAACTTCCGGATAGCGGCCGGCATCGGCGAGGGGACCTACGAGGGGATGGTCTTCCAGGACAGCGACCTCGCGAAGTGGCTCGAGGCGGCGGGGTACCTGTTGGCCGAGGACCACCGCGGAAACGCGACCCTCCGTGCCTGGGTCGACGAGGCCGTGGATCTCATCGCGCGCGCGCAGCAGCCCGACGGGTACGTGAACACCTACTTCACGGTGAAGGAGCCAGATCAGAGGTGGAAAAACCTCCGCGAAGCCCATGAGTTGTACTGCGCGGGCCATCTCATCGAGGCAGGTGTCTCGCTGTACAAGGGGACGGGCAGCCGGAAGATCCTGGACGGGGTGTGTCGGCTGGCGGACCACATCGACTCCCGGTTCGGCGCTGAGCCGCCCAAGGTACGGGGCTACTGTGGCCACGAAGAAGTGGAGCTCGCTCTCGTGAAGCTCTTCCGGCTTACCGGGGATCGGAAGTACCTGCGTCTTGCCTCCTATTTCGTTGAAGAAAGGGGCCGTTCGCCAAACTACTTCGAGCTCGAGGTATCAACACCCGGATACACGCCCATCTTCGGCATCAAGAACCTGGACTACTACCAGGCCCACGTGCCTGTCCGGCAGCAGAAAGACGCCGTTGGCCACTCGGTGCGCGCAATGTACCTGTATACGGCAATGGCGGACATCGCGATAGAGACGGGCGATGAGACTCTGGCGGAGACGTGCGACCGGATGTGGGAGAGCGTGACGCGCAGGAAAATGTACGTCACGGGCGGTATCGGTTCTTCCGCGTACCTGGAATCCTTCGGCGCGGACTACGATCTTCCCAATGACACCGCCTATGCCGAGACGTGCGCGGCGATCGGCCTGTTTCTCTTCTCATCGCGCATGGTGCGGCTTTATGATCAGGGGAAATACGCAGACGTCATGGAGCGCGCCCTGTACAACGGGATCATCAGTGGATTGGGCCTGGACGGAGAGAGCTACTTCTACGTCAACCCCCTGGAGGTCGTTCCTTCAGTTTGTGACGCGAACGGGAGCTACCGGCACGTGAAGTACCGCCGCCAGCCCTGGTATGGCTGCGCCTGTTGTCCACCGAACATCGTGCGCACCCTTGCATCGCTGGGAGAGCACGCCTACCATCTGCGGGGGCACACCATTTTTGCCGACCTCTACCATGAAGGAATCGTCACCTTTGAGGTTGACGGACGGCAGGCGAGCCTGCGGCAGCGTACCCGCTATCCCTGGGACGGCATCGTGACGTTCCAATCTCTGGGCGAAAATCCAGAGAATTTCACCCTCGCCCTGCGTATCCCGTCCTGGTGCCGCGGCCACACCCTCATGCTGAACGGCGTGGCACTTCCGGGAGAGGCGGATCCGGATGCCTATGTGCGTGTCAGCAGGACGTGGTCGCAGGGGGACACACTGGTGCTGACGCTGCGCCTCCGGGCGGAGCGGGTCTATGCCGACCCACGGGTCCGCGCGGACTACGGCAAGGTGGCGATCCGGCGAGGTCCGATCGTGTACTGCCTAGAGGAGGCGGACAACGGCGCGCCCCTCTCCCACCTCCGGCTCCCGCCCGATGCGCCACTGGACTGCGAGGAGCGCGCGGATCTCTTCGGAGGAGTGGTGGTCGTCAGGGCAAAGGCCGTCCTTGCAAGCGCCGGCAGCGGGGAAGATAGTGCGACATCCGGGGCTTCGGGAGAGTTGTACACGAGCAACGAGCCGCAGGGCATCCCGACGCCGAAGCAGGTACTCTTCATTCCCTACTATGCCTGGGCGAACAGGACGCTGGGTGAAATGACGGTCTGGATACGTGAATAGCCGCAGCGATAGTTGCCTCCGTTTCAGGCCAGCCGCCGCGTTCGAGGTCGTCCAGGCCGATCACCTGGCCGTCGAACAGGACGGAATCACCCGGGTGAGGATGTCCGGCGAATCCTTTCTCCTCTTCAGCGTTCAAGGAGACTGCTTCGTGCGGACGTGCCAGGGAGACTTATCCGTGGGGGCAAATGAGGCCCTCCTTCAGCCTGCCGTCCGGCAGGAGATCGTGCTCCGCTGTCCTTCAGCGGCGGAACTGTACGTCCTCCGTTTTCGCCAGCTCCGTCTCCGGAAGGATACGCCGCAGCGGAAGCTCGCCGTTCCCGACCATGTCAGCGTTCTGCGCCCCGGACGGCTTACGCACCTCCTGCGCTGGCTGACGGACGAGGTGCGCCGGCCCCGGCCCTCACGGGCCATTCTGCACCACCTGGTCGTGCTTGCCCTCTGCGAGCTGGCGTGTTCGTCGCACGTCTCTGACACGGCGGAGGAAAAGGAGGCGGGGCGGGAGAACATCGCATCACGGGTGGACGCATACATCGCCGCCCACTACCATGAGCGGATCGGCACGCTCGAAATTGCGCGCGATCTGCGGTTCAATCCCGATTACCTTGAGCGAGTCTTCCGCAGGGAACGGCACCTATCGATCCGCGAGGCCGTGAACGCGAGGCGGATCAAGGAAGCGCGCGCGCAGCTGCTCCTGCAGGGCAAGCAGGGTGTGGCGGAGATCGCCGCTCTGTGCGGCTACTCCGACCTCGGGTACTTCCGTCGCGTCTTCAAACGGGCAACGAACATGACTCCACGAGAATACCGCATCAGGCGCACGGCTCAGCTCGGAGGAACCGCCGTCGGGCCGGTAAGGGGATCCGACCGATGACCGTCAGTTACGAGGTGTCCGACGACATCGAAGCCCTCAACGCCGGGCTTTTCGTATCACCGGGGTTCGGCACGCACCCCGTGCGCGTCATCGACTCCTTTGAGCTCATCTTAGTTGCGCAGGGACGGTTGGACATGTTCGAGGAGGAACGCCCCTACCTGCTGAAGCGCAACCAGACGCTCTTGCTCTCTCCCGGCCTTCGCCACGGCGGCCTCCTGCCGTACACCCCAGATGTTCATTTCTACTGGGTCCATTTCAAAGTCCGCACATCCCCGCCACAGCACACGTGGGTGAGCGTGCCGAAGGTCGCCACGATCAGGTATCCAGAAACGCTCACGGAGCTGTTTTGCCGCTTTATCTCCGACCAGGAATCTGGCATTCTCGATCCGCTGGGCGCCGCCTCCCTCGTTTCCCTCATGCTGTGCGCCATCCGCGAGGGCGCGGAAGAAGCAGGCGGAAGGCGGGGGTCCGCCCGGAGTCGCGACGAGCACGCCGCCCTGGCAGAAAGCGTACAGCGCTACATCGACGCACACTATCCGAAAGCCATCACCACGTCCACAATCGCCTCCGCACTGCGGTACAACCCCGACTACCTGGAGCGCGTCTTTCGGGCGCGAACGAATGTGTCCATTCTCGACGCCCTTCACCAGAAGCGCATCAGCGCAGCCCGCGCCTCTCTACGCGGTGAACCGGAAAGGAACATCAACGAGATCGCCCGGGAGTGCGGCTATACGGATCCGGGGTATTTCCGCCGGATGTTCAAGCGTCTCACAGGATTGACCCCTCTGGAGTTTCGTACCCTCTACGTCCGCACCCATATCAATACGCACTGAACCGCTCCCCTTCTGACGGACGCACGGTTGGGGAATCCAGGCGCCGCGCAGGACCGCTATTGCGCGGGATCGTCCTGGAGCGCCTTCCAGACGCAGTAGGTCCCCGCGGCGAATACCCAGCCGAGAGCACCCCAGGTGTCCCCCTTGCGGATCATCCCCTCGTCGACCCCCTGGTCGCTGCAGGCGAATCCCTCTTCCTGCATCCCCTGGTCGCAGAGCCCGCACAGATTGCCGCGGAGAGAGAGGAGCTGTTGCGTGCCGTGGAGTATGAGCCGCGACGTGTCGCGGAAAACTCCCCGGCCCGTGAGCTCGGCCAGCCGCATCCACCCCGGCAGGAACCAGAGGGAGTAGTTGTCGACGACCCCGCAGCCCCAGAGGATGCTGATGCCGCCCCAGCCCCGGGAACGGAACGAAAGCGAACGCAGGCGGGTCCCCTCCTCGAACGGCACGTCCCACAGCGTGTTCCACGTAAGGGCGAGGCCACCGGCCCGAGTTGCACCATCGAGGCAATCGCGCTCACCGGTGAGCTCGTACAGCCGCAGGAGGGCCATCATGGGGTACCCCATCCCCTCCTTGTCGACGACGTTGGGATTATCGAGGGTACCGCCGCGGTAGTCCGCGCGCGACACGACCTCGTCGAGGAGCCATGCACCCGCGCGCCGCGCTGCCGTCAGGTACTCTCCGTTGCCGGTGAGCTCCGAGAGCTCGGTCATGAACGGTATGACCGTTGCCGTGGCGGATTTGTTCGCGCGCGCGCTTCCTCCGAACCACTGCTCGGGGGCCGTGATCGCGGTGCCTCCCTCGGTGTACGCGCGAAACCACGAGCCGTCGCGGTTCTGGGTCCCGAGGAAGAACCGGCCGAGACGATTCGCGGCGGCGCCGGCGCCTGCATCGGGAAACACCCGCGACAGGAGGCAGAGATCGAGCCCCGCCTCGGCCATGTTCCGCGCGTAGTTCCCGGCAGGGGCCCCGCGCACCCCGTAGTGCAGGGCAGAGCCTGTCTCATCGTCAAAGGGTGAGATGGCGCGGCCCCTGGCGACGTCGTAGAGGGTGTGGAGAAAGCCGTTCGGCCGGGCGCAGGACTCGAGGAAGGAGCGCGTGATGCCCCGCGCGCTGTCCTTCCAGCCCGGCATCCCCCATTCGTCGCCGCAGGAGGCGAGCATGAAGGCATTGTTGAGCTGTCGTCCCGTGAAGCCGTACTCGAGGATCCGGGGGAAGACCGAGCTTTCGAGGGTGTTGAAGCCCGTGCCGTAGCCGCTGGGCGGCGACTCGCGATTCACGCGCGGATCGAAGTTGAGCGCGAGCCCACTATGGCCGTTCCAGTCCCGCGCGAGCCCCGCGAGGCAATCCATGCGGGCGTGCACGCACGAGCGCAGGTCGCGCTCGGGGTCGAGTGGGACCGGCCCGCAGAACGCATGGGCGCGGCCGTACGACTCGAAGCACGCCGCGTCGAAGCCGTCGGCGGTGAAGGTCTCCAGCCTGTAGGAGACACGGACGTGCATGTCTCCGCCTGTCGGCAGGAGCGCGCTAAACGGCGCAAGGCCCCTGCCCAGCATCCGGCTGGACGGCTGCTCCGCGTAGGGGAGGCACGCCATCAGCCCGGCGGATGAGGCGCGTCGATCGTATCCCAGCCCCCCGATGTCCGTGGCGTGGAGAAACTCCGTCTCGCCCTTTTGCCGGACGCGGGGAAGGCTCGTCGTCGCGGGTGAGGTCCGCATGAGGGCCCGGGCCTCGCCGGTCCGCTCGTCCCAGGCCATGACCAGCGGCCAGGCGCACCGCTCCTCGGATACGATTGCGTGACCCGTGTCGTTTTCGACGGGACAGTAGTCATAGCAGGCCCCCGGGATGAAGAACCTGTACGATCCACCGGGAAGGCCGATCGCGACGCGAAGATTGACCCCCGCGGCCTCTCCCGCCCCCAGGGACCGTATCTCGCGGACCAGGGACACCCCGCCGGCGTCTCTCTCCCAAAGGTCGGAGACCTGCCAGGAGCCTCCGCCAAGCCTCACGTCGGTGACTCCCCTGAAGGCGCCCGGTCGTACCTCTTCCAGGACCCTGTAGGCCAGGGCCCGCGGCGGGCCGCCGCGGGTGACGACGGTAAGCGCGACCGGCGCGCCGTCCACGCGCAGCGCGTTTCCGCCACTGACTCGATCGATCCTCGGCCCTTCCCCGCTGCTCGTGGCGACAGTCTCCTATTTCAGCCCCGCGGCCATGCCGAGCCCCGAAAGAATGCGCTTGTTCAGCACGATGTAGATGACGAGCACCGGCGCGACGGCGAGGATCATGGCGGCAAAGGCCTGGGTAAAGTTCGCGGTGTACGTCGCGACGAGGAAACTGATCGCGACCTGCACGGTGCGACTCCCGTCCCCCTGGGAGAGGAGCAGGGCGTAGAGAAGCTCGTTCCACCCGATGATGACGAGGAAGATGCCCGCCGTGACGGCCCCGGGGAACGCGATGGGGGCAACGACAAGACGGAAGACCTGGTGCACGGAGGCGCCGTCGAGGAGGCTCGCCTCGATGAACTCCGGATAGACCGCCTCACGCATGTGCGTCGTGATGATGAGGAATGCCGTCGGCATGGA
Organism: Spirochaetaceae bacterium; assembly: GCA_003141795.1. Next base: position 13,777 of record PLNO01000175.1, read on the forward strand.
CACCCCCGCGTAGACAAGAGCGATGCCGGCGAGGCTGTCATAGAGCCCGAGCCGGCTGATCATGAGGAAGTAGGGGATCATGAACGCGCTCGTCGGAACGAACAGGCCGAAGGAAAGCAGGAGGTTGATCGGGCGCCGCATCGGGAATCGGAAGAGGAACGCGTAGGAGGCAAGGAGCGCGACCGCTGTGCCGAGGCACGTGGAAGCCACCGCCACGATGAGTGAGTTCATGAGGTAGCGGAGCATCGGCTGCTCCGTGAGGACCCGCGCGTAGTTGTCCAGGCTCCAGTGGTTCGAGGCGAAGGCGAGCGGTCGGGAGAAGAACTCCTCATTGGGGAGGAAGGAGGAGAAGAGCAGCCACACAAGGGGAAGGAGGATCACGGCGAGGAACAGAAGCAGCCCGGCCCATCGGACGACCTTGCCGATCATGACCACCTCCTGTCCGCCGCCCTCTGGAGGAGCGTCACGATCCCCATGAAGAGCGCGCCGAAGACGATGGCGACAAGCGCGGCAGCCATCGTCAGCCCGAACTGGCGGGCGCGCGTCATCTGAAAGTACATGAACAACGGAAGCGTCATGGTGGCGTTCCCGGGCCCGCCCGAGGTCATGATGAGCGGGTACTCGATCATCTTTAGGCAGAACGACGCATTGAAAAGCACGTTGATCATGATCGCCCTCCTGAGGAGAGGGAGGGTGATATGCAGGTCCTGCTGCGTCTTCGACGCGCCGTCGATCTGGGCGGCCTCGAAGTACTCGCGCGGTATGACGGTGAGCTGCGCGAGAAAGATCAGCATCGTGAACCCGATGTAGAGCACGAACGGGGTCATGGTGGCGATGATCGCGCTCCCGTCACGGGAGAGCCAGGATACGGCGGCCTTCGGCAGTCCGACAGCGCGCAGCACGCCGTTGATCGGCCCGATCGTCGGGTTCAGGAGGAAGTACCACAGCAGGGCGAGGGACGCGACGGAGAGAACGTTGGGAACGAAGTAGGCCGTGCGGAAAAACCCCCACCCCGCCGGCTTGCGTGAGAGGACCAGCGCGATGAAAAGGCCGAGCGGGGTATGGATGAAAGTACCGACGGCGATCCAGATCGCGGAGTTTGCCAGCCCGATCAGGAAATCACGCCGCGTGAAGAGGATCCCGAAGTTGCCCAGTCCGGCCCAGGTCATCTGCGAGATCCCGTCCCAGCGGAACAGGCTTACCGGAACCGTGTAGACAATGGGATAGAGGTAGAAGGCACCCACGAGAAGGAGCGCGGGTGACAGGTAGAGAAGTGCGGTTGCGAAAGGTATTCGGTTGTGCATCGCTTGGCATGACCGGCCGCGCCGTCACGGCGCGGCTGGTCCAATTTCCACTGCTACTGGACGTTCGCCTGGTCGAGGGCGGCCGCGAACTGGGCAGGGGTGATCTTGTTCAGCGCCAGCTGCTCGACGAGGCTGGGAAGCTGGTTCATCCCCGCCGGCTTCAGGATCCGGCTGATCTGCACCATGCGCATGTCCGCCGTCGAGGCAAGCTGGATGTTCGCCGCGAGCTTGGTACCGGCCTGGGTCTGCTCGTCCGGCGTCAGGCTCAGCCTACTCGCGAAGATGTCCTTTCCCTTGACGGCAAAGTTCTTCATGACCTTCTCCGAGGTGTACGCCTTCATGAAGTCAGCCACAGCGAGCTTCTGCGCGTCGCTCAGGCGGGCGCTCGCCGCCCACGGGGTGTTGGCGTCGGTGACCACGAGCGACGGATCGCTCATCTTGAACCGGGGCGCTGGAGCCGCCACCGCCTGGGTCGGATCCTTCATCTGGCCGTCGAGAATGCCGATGAGCCAGGGGCCGTCCGCGATCACCGCAGTGCGCCCCGCGACGAAGTCCTGCACGCTGACCGCCCACTTGCCGCCGACCGCGTCCTGCGCCGCGTACTCGAAGAGCTTCTGCAGCATGGTCGCAGCCTGGACCATGGCAGGGGTGTTCAGCGGGCCGCCAAGCACGTTCGCGCCGCCGGCCTCGCCGGCGAAGTAGGTGAGGAGGTTCGTCGCGTGCCATGCGTCATCCGCGGTAAAGAGCGAGGCGGCGCCCACCCCTGCGCTCTTCAGCTTGTCCGCCATTGCGAAGAACTCGTCCCAGGTCCGGGGGATGTCGGTGACACCGGCCTGCTGGAGCAAGGCCTTGTTGTAGTAGAAGATGACGGGGCCCTGCTCCATGGGGATGGCGAGGAGCTTGCCCTTGTAGCTCATCGTGTCAAGGTCGCTCTGGTAGAAGCGGGCTTTCCACGCGGCGTCCATGTACGGCGTGAAGTCCATCAGCTGGCCGGACTCGAACAGGGACAGGTCATTCGGATTGTAGTTGAAGTAGAAGACGTCAGGCGGTTCCTTGGCGGCGACCATGGTTCGTATCTTCTGCTGCATGGGCTGCCAGTCGGCGAAGTAACTGAGCTCCACGGTGACCTTGCCGACATTCTGTTCGTTGTACTGCTTGACGAAATCCCGCAGTACTATCCCGCGAGCTTCCTGCGGCGTGAAATGGAAATAGACGGTGAATGTGACCGGCTTGCCCTTCGAGGGCTCGGCCTGTCCCGCTCCGAATACCGCGGCGCTGGCGCAGAGCATGAGTGCCGCGACCAGGACCGTGATGGCCTTTTGTGCTTTCATCTTTCCTCCCCTTCCGGCGACTCCCGGCATCTTGACTCTATGGCCAGGGAATTGTCCAAACAAGCGGTCGAGGGTGAAGAAAATGAGGATAAAACCGACTTACGACCATGCGGGAAGCCGAAGGAGCGCGGTTGCCGCACGTCGCAGACGGCAACCTCCGCTGTTGGCCGATGAAGCGAAAAAAGGCGCCCAAGGGGCGCCCGGCACAGCATGGAAGCGGTGATCTGCGCGCCCCAGGGGGCGGCTATTTCTTCAACGCGCTGTCGAACGCGACGTTCGACGGGGAGAAGTTGATCTTGCGGACGAACTCCAGGGATTCCTTCGCTCCGAACTCCCTGTCCATTCCCGAGTCTTCCCATTCGACGGACAGCGGGCCGCCGTAGTTGGCCGCGTTCAGCTCCCGGATGATGTCCTCGAAGTTCACGCTTCCATGTCCGATCGAGCGGAAGTTCCATCCCCGGCGCGTGTCGCCGAACGTGATGTGGGAGCCGAGGATCCCCGACCGACCGTCCAGCGTGACGGCTGCGTCCTTCATATGGACGTGGTAGATCTTGTCCTTGAAGTCGTGGATGAACAGGTGCGGGGTCATTCCCTGCCAGATCAGGTGGCTGGGATCGAAGTTGAATCCCAGGGTGGGCCTGTTCTTGAACGTCGAAAGAAGGCGCTCCGCGGTGTAGTAGTCGTAGGCGATCTCGGTGGGATGCACCTCGAGGGCGAACTTCACCCCCGCGGCGTCGAACTCGTCGAAGATGGGCGACCAGAGCTTCAGGCTCTCCTGGAACGCTTCTTCCACCATCTCCTCCGAGGTCTGGGGGAAGGAGTAGAAATACTTCCAGACCGCGGATCCCATGAACCCCGTGACGACCTTGCAGCCCATGTTCTTTGCCGCCTTGGCCGCGTACTTCATCTCCTGGATGGCCCATTCACGGATCTTGGCCGGGTTGCCCTTCATGGCCGGAGGCGCGAAGTTGTCCAGGCGCGGATCGTAGAGGTCACCGACGCACTGACCGGCGAGGTGCGCACCCAGGGCCCAGCAGCCGAGGTTGTACTTCTTGAGTATCGCTTTCCTGTTCTCGACGTACGCGCTGTCGGTAGCTGCTTTCTTGACGTCCATGTGGTCGCCCCAGCAGGCGATCTCCACCCCGTCGTAGCCGAGCTCCCGGAACTTTTTGCACGCTTCTTCGAAGGGCAGGTCCGCCCACTGACCCGAAAAAATCGTCACTGGTCTTGGCATCGCTCTTTCCTCCTATGGTGATCGTTTGGCCTGTTCAGAACTTCGTCCAGACTGCGCCTTTTTTCGAGCTTTCGACGCAGCGCGTGATGAAACGGACCCCGTGCACACCCGCGCGAACGCTGGGGAAATCGAGATCGGCGTCCGTGAGCTTTTCTCCGGCCTTCTTTTTCAACAGTGCCACCTCGAAATTGCGGTACAGGTTGGAGAAGGCCTCGTAATAGCCCTCGGGGTGCCCTGAGGGGATGCGGCCGGTTTTGGCTGCGACATCGTAGAGGTAGCCGTTGCCGCGGCCGTAGGTCTCGACGGGCTTTCCCATCATCGCGACGCGGAGGTAGTTCGGGTTCTCCTGCACCCATTCGATCGAGCCCTTGGAGCCGAAAACGCGGAAGGAGAGACCGTTTTCATGTCCGATCGCGACCTGGGAGCACCAGTAGACGCCGGTGGCCCCATTGGCGAAGCGCAGCATGATCGCCGCGTTGTCGTCCAGCGTGCGGCCTTTCACGAAGATGTCGAGGTTGGCGCACAGCTCCTTGATCTCCAAGCCCGTGACATAGGAAAGCGTGTTCTCGATGTGGCTGCCGATGTCGCCGACGCAGTTGGAAATGCCGGTCTGGGCGGGGTCCGTCCTCCACCCCGCCTGACGCGAGCCTTCCTTCTCGATGGCCGTGGCGAGCCAGTCCTGGGGATATTCGCCCATGACGACACGGATATCGCCGATGTCGCCGCGGCGGATCATCTCCCGTGCCTGCTTCACCATGGCGTTGCCCGTGTAGACGTAGGTGACGGCGAAGAGGAGGCCCTTCGCATCCGCGAGCGCCGCGAGCTTCTCAGCGTCCTCCAGGGACGTGGTGAGAGGCTTGTCGCAGGCGACGTTGATCCCGTGCTCCAGGAAGACGCGCGCGATGTCGAAGTGAGACGCGTTCGGGGTGACGATCGACACGAAGTCGATCCCGTCCTTGCGCTTGGATTCCTTCTCCGCCATCTCCTGGTAGGTTGCGTAGACGCGATCCTTTTCGATGCCGAGCCCCGCTCCCGTCGCGCCATTGTTGGCCGCATTCCGGGAAAAGCTCCCCGCGACAAGGGTCGCGGTGTGGTCAAAGGTCGCCGCATGGCGATGCACGTCACCGATGAACGAACCCTGCCCGCCTCCGACCATGCCGAAGCGAAGCACGCGCGGCGATGCGCCGCTCATTTCATTGCCTTCAATCATCGAGTCTGCTCCTTCATGAGGGTTGGCCCCATTCTATGCCAAATCATTGAGGCGTCAAGACAAAAAAAGGGCCAGGGAGCGGGGAATCCCTGGCCCGGAATCGGTTCCCGACTATGTGTGCTTGGCGGCCAGATCGCCCTCTTGCTGCCTGATCGCCTTGAGGGCCTGGGAGTACTCCTTGCTGAACGTTGCACATCCGACGTTCTGCTGGCGGATGAGGAACTCGATGCAGTTGTCGCACGCCGTGCACCACTTGATCTCCGAGTCCCGTTCCTCAAGGAGCTTCTTCGGGAGCTGACCGTCGGCCAGGGACTGGCGTCCGATGGCGACCATGTCGGTGACCCGGTCCTTGATGTTCTTGTTCGCCCAGAACATGAGGGTATTCTCTTCCTTCTTGCGGGCCTGCAGCTGATTGTGGCCGTTGTTGAGGACCGAGTAGGCCGATCCGATGACGACGGTTTCCGGCTTCAGGGCGTCACGCACCGCTTTCTGGAACGTGAAGTGCAGGTAGCAGTCATCGGGCACGTGCTTGTCGGGCTGGGAAAGAGCGAGCGTGATAGACGGGCTTCCCGCCGAGACGATGATGAACTTCGCGCCGCGTGCCTCCATTCCCTTCACGAGCTGGATGGATTCCGAGATGTCCATGACGGGAGAGTCGGGTCCCGCGGATCCCTGGCCGCCGGGGAATCCTTCCCAGATGGAGACCTTGGAGCCCATGATGAACTTCGGGTCGTTGATCTCCTTGGCGATGCGCTCGTAGATGGCATAGGTGAAGCGCGTCCTGTTCTCGAAGGGTCCGCCGTACTTCCATTTGCGGTCATTGTAGGGCCTGAGGATCTGGGAATCGAAGTAGCCGTGGCAGTTCTTGAAGTCGATCCCGTCGGCGCCGCAGTCGTGCGCGATTTTCGCCGCGGCGACGAACTGATCGATCGTCTTCTCCACGTACTCCTCGTCGATCACGTCGCCGCCGAATCCAGGGAGCGGTTTCACACAGACCCTGCGGGAGAAGTCGGTGTGGCTGAGCTCGCCGGAGTGGGTGAGCTGCCAGATCAGGAGCGGCTTGGGATTGACTTTGCGCAGCTCCGCAACGAACTTGGTCAGCGCCTTCTGGTTGCGTGGCATCACGGAGAGCTGGTACTTCCTGCTCCGCGATTCCCACTGGACGGTGATCGCCTCGAGGTCTATTAATCCAGCGCCGCCTTCGAAGAGGTTGTGGTAGCGCCTGAGGGTTTTTTCCGTGGGGTTGCCCTCACCATCGCCATCGCAGCATTCCATTGCGTTGATCATGAACCTGTTCTGCGCGGTCAGGTTGCCGATCTTGATCGGCTGGAAAACCGGGTCGTCTTTCCTGCTCATCTCTCTCTCCTTCATTGGGGGTGGTAGGTGAGCAGTATCACTTGTTTTTGTCGATACTTGAATCCCAGAAATTTCTCTATCAATTACCAGGCATAACCTGGTATTTTCCGACCCTTGAAAGGTAGGATTGAAGCCTCTCCTCGGAGTTGGCAAGCCCGAGCTTCTTTCGGAGGTTTGCCCGGTGATAGTCGACGGTTTTCATGGAAACGCACAACGCCTCGGAGATCTCCTTCGTCGACTTCCCTTCCCTGATCAGGCTGGCGATCTCCTGCTCCCTGTGGGTGAGCCCCCGGTCAGAGATGGAGAGAGCGTCGATGAAAGGCGACGTGATGGACTTCAGGCGCGAGGAGAGGAGCTCGAAATCCCCGAATCCCTCGGTCCCGGCGTAGCGCTGCTTCATGCGCTCGATCAGAGGCTCCACCAGGGAGCTGATGTTGCTCATGATGGCCTGCGCGAGCTTCTTCTCCGCCCGGTCACCCTGGCGGAGCACCACGTCCAGAGCGACCTCCTGCTCGCGCAGGGTCTGCTCCTGGAACTGGATCCTGCGCTTCAGGTTCTCCACGATGCGTTCTTCTTCCTTCAGGTCCGTGATGTCCCTGACGTATTCCAGGAGGCCGAACATCTTCTTGTTGTTGTCGTACAGGGGGAAGACCGAGAGCTCCTGCGTTCCCCGCGTGAGCCCTGAGCCCTCGTAGGGGACGACGCCGACATACGCCCTCCCCGACCGCAGAGCCGTGAGGGACGGGCAGTTCTCGCACGGCGTCGATCGGTCGTGGTAGATCTGGTAGCATTTGCTGCCCACGAGGGGGACCTTCGCTTCGTACCATCTCTCCATCGCGGTATTGACACCGAGCACGGTGAGATCCAGATCGAGCACGCTGATGCCGTCTTTGGAGCTGTTGAAGATGTAGGCGAAGAACTGGTCGAACTCCTCGAAAAGCTCCTTGCGCTCGCTCTCCGAGCTCGTGGCTGAGCTTCTCGAATGCAGCCAGCTCTTCAGGTACGACAGGTCGTTCATGGTCGGCCCCCGTTTCAATTGTACTAGGAGTTTTACCCAGAGTCGACTGAAAGGCGACCTCACCGGGAAGGAATTTCTCTTGACAACCGGTGGATCGGTGCTATCATAAGAAACCGGTTTCACTGTCTGTAAATCGGGACACACCGTGAAGGTCACAATAAACGATATCGCCAAGATCACCAACGTTTCCAAGAGCACCATCTCCCGGGTGCTGAACGAGTCGGGACCCGTCTCGGAGCATACGCGCAATGTGGTGGTAAAGGCCATCAAGTCCCTCAACTATCACCCGAACGAGATCGCCCGCAGCCTCTCTCTCAAGAAGACGCACACCATCGGGCTCATCGTCGAGGACATCCGAAATCCGTGGTACGCCCAGGCCTGCTGGTTCGCGGAGCGCATCTTCCGCAAGGACGAATACCGCACGGTGATCTGCAACGCGGACAATGACCCCGAGCAGGAGGGCTACCTCCTCAACATGATGAAGTTCCGCAACGTGGAGGGCATCCTCTGCATCGGCATGCAGGAGGACGCCACGGGCATCCTGAACTTCAAGTCCCGGGAGGACATCCCCATCGCGCTCGTGGACCGTGAGATAAAGGGCTACAACATCCACACGGTGAACTTCGACAACGTCTACGGGGGGCAGCTCGTCGTCGACTACCTGTTCTCCCTCGGGCATACGGAGATCGCCTTCCTCACCTCGGGGTTCACCGACGCGGAGCGCAGCAGGCAGGAGGGTTACATCGCGGCCTTCCGCAACAAGGGCATTCCCGTGCCCAAGGGCTACATCATCACGCAGCCCGAGGAGACGTGGCACCAGGGGGAGTGCCCGGGCCTCGTGGCGCTCATGAAGCGCAGCCACAGGCCCACCGCGCTTTTCGCCTCCAATGACTTCAAGGCACTGCAGGCCCTCAAGCTGCTGCGCAAGAACAACATCAACGTGCCGTCCGACGTCTCCCTCGTGGGATATGACGACATCGAGGCGGACTGCATGGTATTCCCGAGCCTGACCACGGTGCACCAGCCCATCGACAAGATGATCGAGCTGGGCGCCCGCATGCTTCTGGACCTGATCCACGATTCGGGACGCAAGGTGGAAAAGAAGATCCTGCGGCCGTGGCTCGTGGAGAGGGAATCGACACGGCGCATCGACGAACGGCCCGCCTCGGCGTAGCCGCAGGTTGACCATATACACTACGAGGAGGTGTCTTCATGAAAAAGAAAACTGCGGTCGGTACGTGGGCGTATATCTGGGGCGGGTATCAGGAAGCACCCATCCCTTTCCGCACGGCGGTGGAGAAGCTCGCTGAGCTGAAGTACGACGGCATCGAGTTTGGCGCTTTTGCTCCGCACCTGGAGCCGAACACCAAGGAGAAACGCAAGGAGATGAAGAAGCTCCTGGATGACAACCATCTGGGCATCTCTGCCGTCGCAGCGCCGTTCCCGTCCCCCGCAACCTCCAAGCAGGACGCGTACCTGGACACGGTGAAGCAGCACCTCGAGCTGTGCGCCGACATGGGCATCACCAAGCTGCGCGTGGACGCGGTCGACGCACCCACGGCCGTCCCCGGCGGCATGCCGTACGAGAAGGCGTTCGGGACGATCGCTGAAGTTTGGAACAAGTCCGCTGAGCTCTGCGCCAAGCAGAAAGTGAAGCTGATCTGGGAGTTCGAGCCGGGCTTCTTCCTCAACAAGCCGTCTGAGATCATGCGCATGACCTATGCGGTCGGCCACCCGAACTTCTCCATCCTCTTCGATTCCTGTCACGGCTACATGTGCGGCGTCATCGGGGCGCGGCAGATGGGCACGAAGGAGACACTTCCCGGCGGCGTGGTGCAGTTCATCCACATGCTCACCGGCAAGATCGGCCACATCCACCTCATCGACTCCGACGGTACGCTCCACAACAACGAAACGAGCACCCACGCGCCCCTGGGCACCGGCGTCCTGAACTTCGCCGAGATCATTCCCGCGCTGAAGGAAGCGGGGTACAACGACGAGTGGTGGCCCGCGGACCTCTGCTTCTGGCCCAACGCCCTGGACGTCACGGCGGAGACGAAGCACATGCTCGACGGTCTGATCCGCAAGTTCGGCTGAGCCGGGAAGGAACACGGAAATGGCAAAGATGAAAGCACAGGTCTTCTACGAGAAGGAAAAAATGACCCTCGAGGAGCGGCCCATACCTGAGATCTCCGACATCGAGGTGCTCGTCAAGGTGCGCCAGGTCGGGATCTGCGGGTCGGACGTCTCCTACTACTTCGGCCAGAGCCCCGTGGGCACGGCCAGTGGAAAGGGCCCCATCATCCTGGGTCACGAGTTCACCGGTGACGTGGTCAAGGTGGGGAAGGTCCCCGCCGCCTCGCACCTGTTCAAGGAGGGGGATCGGGTCGTCGTGAACCCCGTCCAGCAGTGCAATGCCTGCTACGCCTGCGCGCGCGGCCAGACCCACATGTGCTCCAACCTCAGGGTCCTCGGCGTGTCGGTTGACGGCGGGTTCGCCGACTACTGCGCTTCGGGGTACACGGGCCTCTTCAAGCTCCCCGACAACGTGAGCTACGAGCAGGGCGCTTTCATCGAGCCGCTGGCCTGCGCCGTGAACGGCATGAACAAGCTCGACATAGAACCGGGCCAGTTCGTCACCGTCTTCGGCCCCGGCCCCATCGGCCTCATGATGGTGCAGATGGCCAAGGCCATGGGCGCGGGCAAGGTCGCCCTCATCGGCACCAGGGACTTCCGTCTCACCCCCGCTTTGAAGATGGGCGCCGACTACGTCTTCAATACGAAAGAGAAGGGCTCCAAGTACTACGCGGCGGATTTGAAGAAGNNGAAGGCCATCGCCGACGTGACCGACGGACGTCTGGCGGAACGCTCGATCGTTCCCACCGGCGCTGCCGCGGCCTTCGAGCAGGCCATCGAGACCACCGGCAACTGCGCCATCCTCGTGCACTTCGGGCTGCCCGATACCGGGGACGTCCTGAAGATACCCGCGCTGTCCTTCCATACGATGGACAAGCAGATCCGCTCCTCGTGGCTCGCGCCCATGGTGTGGCCGCAGACCATCCGCATGGTCGCCGAAGGCCTCGTGAAGCTGGACTCCCTCGTATCGCACACGTATCCCCTCGCTGAAACCGCGGAGGCCATCCGCAAGCTTCGTGACCGGGTGGACGAGCCTCTCAAGGTTCAGATCAAAATCTGATCGGAAGGGGGGAAGGAATGGCAAACAAGGTCAAGGTCGGCGTCGTCGGACTGGGGTTCGGCGCGGAGTTCGTCCCGCTGTACCAGAAGCACCCGAACGCCGAATGCTACGCGATCTGCCAGCGGAACACCGACAGCCTGAAGAAGGTGGGGGACCAGTTCAAGGTGGAGAAGCGCTTCACGCGCTATGAGGACATGCTGGCCTGCAAGGAGCTGGACGCGATCCACATCGTGACGCCCATCTCCGCGCACGCGCCGATGGCCCTCCAGGCGCTGAACGCGGGGAAGCACGCAGCCTGCACGGTTCCCATGGGGATCACCACGAAGGAATGCATCGACATCGTGAAGGCACGCCGCAGGAGCGGCAAGGTCTACATGATGATGGAGACCGCGGTGTACACGCGGGAGTTCCTCTACGTGCAGGAGCTCGCCGCCGGAGGGAAGCTGGGACGGATCCAGTTCCTCCGTGGCTCCCACCAGCAGAACATGAGCCTGCCGGGCTGGCCCGACTACTGGTACGGCTTCCCGCCGATGTTCTACGCCACCCACGCGGTGAGCCCGCTGCTCGCCCTGAGCGGCAAAAGGGCGGAATCCGTGGTCTGCTTCGGGTCCGGGACGATCAGGCCGGAATACGCCAAGCGGTACAACTCGCCGTTCGCCATCGAATCCACGCTCGTGAAACTGAAGGACTCCGACCTCGCTGCCGAGGTCACGCGGTCACTCTTCGATACGATCCGCCAGTACCGGGAGAGCTTCGACGTCTACGGGACGGAGCTCTCCTTCGAATGGCAACAGGTCGCCGACGAGGACCCCGTGCTCTACTCGGGCTTCGAGGACGCCAAGCGGGTGAAAGTGCCCGACTACGGCCACCTCCTGCCGCCTGAGATCGGCAAGTACACGACGCACGGCGTGTACGACGAAGAGCACGAGCATACCTCCTTCATCCAGGGCTCGGGCCACGGCGGATCGCATCCGCATCTGGCCAACGAGTTCGTGAAGGCGATCGTGGAAAACCGTCAGTCCACCGTGGACGCCGAAGTCGCCGCGAACTGGACGATGACCGGCATCTGCGCTCACGAGTCCGCCATGAAGGGCGGCAAGCGGATCACGATCCCCACTCCCTAGTTTTTTTTGAAGTCCGGGGCGCCGTGAGAACGGCGCCTCCGTTTTATTCCACCATTCGAAGAGGCACGCCATGACAGAAGAGAAGACCACTTTCGCCCTGTTCTACGGGAACCGCGGGTTCTTTCCCGCCTCGATCATCGCGGAGGCTCGTGTCGAGCTCCCCAAGGCGTTGAAGGCACTCGGCCACGACAGCATCAGTCTGGATGCCGCGGCCACGCGACACGGCGCTGTAGAGACCCCCGTGGAAGGGGAGAAGTACGCGAGCTTCCTGCGCGAGAACAAAGGGAAGTTCGGCGGCGTGATCCTCTGCCTCCCGAACTTCGGCGACGAGACGGGCGCCGTTGCGGCGCTGAAGGATAGCGGCGTTCCGATCCTGGTGCAGGCCTATCCCGACGATATGGCGCGAATGTCTCCCGAGCTGCGCCGCGACTCCTTTTGCGGCAAGATCTCCATCATGGACGTCTTCACCCAGTACGGGGTGAAGTTCACCGCGCTTTCACCGCACGTCGCGGCGCCTGACAGTCAGGCATTCGCGGAGAACGTCCGCTATTTCGACAGCGTCTGCAGGGTCGTTGGCGGCATGAAGGGCGCCGTGATCGGGTCCATCGGCGCGCGCACGACGCCGTTCAAGACGGTGAGGATCGACGAGGTGGCGCTGCAGCGCCACGGCATCACCGTGGAGACGATGGACATGGCGGAGGTCATCAAGCGCGTGGGCTCGGTGCGCAGCTCGTCCGGCGCGTACAAGGGGAAGGCGGAGACGCTACGGGCCTACACGTCGTGGGAGGGCGTGCCCGAGCAGGCATTCGAGCGCATTACGCGGCTGGGGGTGGTGCTCGACGAGATCGTCGCCGAACAGCGGCTTGACGCACTCGCGCTTCGCTGCTGGACCGAGCTGCAGGTGCAGCTGGGAATCTCCCCGTGCGTCCTCATGGGCGAAATGAACGGCAGGGGAGTCGCGGCGGCCTGCGAGGTGGACGTCGGCAGCGCTGTCGCGATGCGCGCCATCAGCCTGGCTTCGGGGCAACCGGCGGCGTGCCTGGATTGGAACAACAACTACGCGGCGGACCCGAACAAGTGCATCCTCTTCCACTGCGGGCCCGTGCCGAACGAGCTCATGGAGGGCAAAGGCCGGATCACCGATCATGCGATCCTCGCCACCACCGTGGGCAAGGGATGCGGTTTCGGCTGCAACGTGGGACGCATCAAGTCCGGCGGGGTCACCTTCGGCAACATGCTCACCGATTCCGGAGCGCTCAGGTTCTACCTCGGTGAGGGCCGGTTCACCGGAGAAGCGATCCCCCAGGAATACTTCGGCTGCGCGGGGGTGATCGACATCCCCGGGCTCCAGGACCTCCTGCTCTTCATGGGGAGAAACGGGCACCGGCACCACGTCGGGGTGACGCCGAGTGCGGTCATGCTCCCGCTACGCGAGGCGCTGGGGAACTATCTCGGCTGCGACGTCGCGCTGCCGCAGGGGGAAAGGGCCTGAGATGAGCCTCCTGGGCATCGACGTGGGGACGACGGGCTGCAAGGCCGTCGTCTTCTCCGAGGCGGGACAGCCGCTTGCCAGCGCTTACGAAGAGTACGATTTCAACAGGCCCGAACCGGGCTGGGCCGAGCTCGATGCTTCGGACGTCTGGGCACGGATCAAGAGGACCATCGCTGCGGCTGTGCGGGGGGCAGGCCGCGACCCGGTGAGCGCGCTCGCCGTCTCTTCGATGGGTGAGGCGATGGTTCCGGTGACCCGCGACCGGCAGATCCTGGGGCCGTCATTGCTGAACTTCGACGTGCGAGGGAACGGCTACCTCAAGGGCCTGGCGGCGGCAATCGACAACGAGACCCTGTACCGGATCAACGGGAACACCCTGGGCGCCAATTACGGGCTGACGAAGCTCATGAGCACCCGTGACAACGCGCCCGAGCTCTATGCGCATGCGTGGAAGTTCCTCCTCTGGAGTGGCTTTGTCTCCTATATGCTGGGTGCCGAGGCGCGCGTCGACTTTTCCCTCGCCAACCGTACGTTACTCTTCGACCTCCAGAGCGCGTCGTGGTCGCCTGAGCTCGCGCGCATCGCCGGGCTCGATCTTTCAAAGATGCCTGATCTCGTGCCTGCGGGCACGGTGATCGGCGAGGTGACCACGAGCATTGCCGCCGAGCTGGGACTGCGTCCGGGCACACCGATCGTTTCCGGCACGCACGATCAGTGTGCCAACGCGGTGGGGTGCGGCGTGGTCGGGGCCGGACACGGGATGTGCGGGATGGGCACCTACCTCTGCATCGTGCCGGTATTCGCCGAGCGCAGGGAGCCGCAGGAGATGATGCCGCTGGGCCTCAACACCGAGCACCACGCGGCACCCGGGCGTTACGTGACCTTCATCTACAACCAGGGCGGCCAGCTCCTGAAATGGTACCGCGACACCTTCGCGCGCGTGGAGAAGGAGCGGGCGGTCAGCTCGGGAGAGGACATCTACGAGATCCTCATCCGAGAAGCGCCTACTGCGCCCAGCAGCGTGCTCGTTCTCCCGAGCTTCACCATGACCGGCCCTCCCGAGTTCATCCCCGATCCGGTGGGCGCGATGGTCGGGCTCCGGGTGGAGACGACGCGCGGAGACATCCTCAAGGGCATCATGGAGGGTGTCGTTTTCTATCAGAAAGAGATGGTGGACGGGCTTGCCTCCACCGGCATCGAGATGAGCGAGCTGCGCGCCGGCGGCGGCGGGAGCAAGTCCGATGCGTGGCTCCAGATCTGCGCCGACGTCCTCGAAAAACCGGTGATCCGAGCGAAGGTCGGGGAGGCCGGATGTCTCGGCGCGGCCGTCATCGCCGGCACGGGCACGGGGAAGTTCCCCTCACTCGAACAGGGCGTGGAGGCCATGGTCGGTCTGGGCACCCGGTTCGAGCCTGATCCGGTTGCCACCCGCCGCTACGCCGAGCGCTACGCCCAGTACAGCTCCCTGTGGAAGCTTCTCCGCCCGCGGTTCGGGGAGTACGGGAAGAAGCCCGTGTAAGGAAGCCGCGATGACAAAAGGCACATCCATCGGGACGGGGGTCACGGCCGGCAGAAGCTACCCGAAACACGTGATACTCGCACTCCTGTTCGTCGGCTGGTGTCTGGGCAACATGGATCGGATGGCCATGAGCTTCGCCGTGGTGCCCATCAGCAAGGAGCTCGGTCTCTCCGCGTCCCTCACCGGGCTCGTATTGTCGAGCTTCTTCATCGGCTACGTCATCATGCAGGTGCCGGGGGGATGGCTTGCCGACAAGTTCGGTTCCCGACGCGTCCTCCTTTTGATCGTGTTCGTCTGGTCCATTTTCACCGGCTTCACCGGTTCGGCCTGGTCACTGGCGTCCCTGCTCACCATCCGCGTCGCATTCGGGCTCTCTGAAGGGAGCTTCTCTCCTTCCGCGATCAAGTTGCTCTCCGAGACATTCCCCCGCAAAGAGAGCGGACGTGCCATCGCCATTCTCCTCATGGCAAGCGGCTTCATGACCGTCATCGTTCCCATCGTCTCGGCGGCTGCCATCGGGAGCATCGGCTGGAGGGGCATGTTCTATCTCATCGGGTCCCTCGGGGTGGTCCTCATCGTGCTGTTCTGGCTCTTCCTCAGGCCCCGACCCGCACCTGCCGAGCCCCCTGTCGCGGCGGGCGACGCTGCGAAGGCCGAGCCGCACAGCCTCCGGGAGCTTCTCCGGATGCCGATGATCTGGGACATCATTGTCGTCTACTTCGCCATTTACACCCTCAGCTGGGGATTCAATACGTGGCTTCCTACCTACCTGGTTCAGCAGCGTCACCTCAGCCTCATGTCGATCGGGTGGCTCCAGATCATCCCGGGTATCGCGCTCATGGGGGGCATGTACCTCGG